>JADGPO010000050.1 GCA_017882405.1 Solirubrobacteraceae bacterium
CGACGTCGGCAAGGGCTGCGCGGACTCGCTGCGGGGCCAGGGCGCGCGGGTGATCGTCACCGAGATCGACCCGATCTGCGCGCTGCAGGCGGCGATGGACGGCTATCAGGTTGCCACGCTGGAGGACGTGCTCGCCACGGCGGACATCTTCATCACCTCGACGGGCAACAAGGATGTGATCACCGCCGAGCACATGTCGCAGATGAAACACCAGGCGATCGTGGGCAACATCGGCCACTTCGACAACGAGATCGACATGGCCGGTCTGGCCGCGATCGACGGGATCGAGCGGATCAACATCAAGCCGCAGGTCGACGAGTGGGTGTTCCCCGGCGGGCGCACGATCATCATCCTCTCCGAGGGCCGGCTGCTGAACCTCGGCAACGCCACCGGGCACCCCAGCTTCGTGATGTCCAACTCGTTCACCAACCAGGTGATGGCCCAGATCGAGCTGTTCGGCAACCGCGACGCGTACCAGACCCAGGTTTACACGCTCTCCAAGCAGCTCGACGAGAAGGTCGCGCGGCTGCACCTGGACGCGCTGGGCGTGCGGCTGACCGAGCTCACCGCCGACCAGGCCAGCTACCTCGGCGTCCCCGTCGAGGGTCCGTACAAGCCCGACCACTACCGCTACTAGATCCAGACCCCCGCCCACGCCGCGCGTCAACGGTCGGGCCATGGCGCACGCGGCGGTCCCGGCCCATGACGTAGCCGACCTGGCCCTCGCTCCCGAGGGCCAGGAGCGGATCGCGTGGGCGGCCGGGCAGATGCCGGTGCTGGCACAGATCCGGGAGCGCTTCGCGGCCGAGCGGCCGCTGGAGGGCATGCGGATCGCCGCCTGCCTGCACGTCACCGCCGAGACGGCCAACCTGGTCCGCACGCTGATCGCCGGTGGGGCGACGGCGGCCCTGTGCTCGGCCAACCCGCTCTCCACCCAGGACGACGTGGCCGCCGCGCTGGTGCTGGAGGACCACGTCGAGGTGCGCGCGGTGCGCGGCGAGAGCCTCGACACCTACGTCGAGCACGTGCTGGCGCTGCTCAAGAGCGGGCCGGACGGGCCTCAGATCACCCTCGACGACGGCGCCGACCTGCTGATGACCGCTCACGCGCGCGGCGGGGAGGCGCTGCAGCGGCTGATCGGCGGGACCGAGGAGACCACCACCGGGCTGGTGCGCCTGCGCCGGCTGGAGGACGAGGGCGGCCTGCGCGTCCCGGTGCTGGCCGTCAACGAGGCCCGCACCGAGCGGGCGCTCAACGACCGCCACGGCACCGGCCAGTCGGCGCTCGACGGGATCGTCCGCGCCTCCAACGTGCTGCTGGCCGGCAACACGATCGTGGTCGTCGGCTACGGCTGGGCGGGCCAGGGCGTGGCCGAGCGCGCGCGGGGCGCGGGCGCGGTCGTGGTCGTCTGCGAGGTCGACCCGCTGCGGGCGCTGGAGGCCCGGATGGCCGGCTACTACGTGATGACCGCACTGGAGGCGGCCGAGCGCGGCGACATCTTCATCACCGTCACCGGCTCCCGGCGAGTGCTGCGCGGCGAGCACTTCGCGCGGATGAAGGACGGCGCGCTGCTGGCCAACGCCGGGCACTTCGACGTCGAGCTGGACCTCACCGAGCTGAGCGAGCTGGCCACCGGCGGAATCCGCGCCGTGCGTCCCCTGGTGGCCGAGTACAGGCTGGCCGACGGACGGCGGCTCAACCTGCTCGCCCACGGGCGGGTCGTCAACCTGGCCGCCGCCGAGGGCCACCCCGCGGCCGTGATGGACGTCTCGTTCGCCCTGCAGGCGCTGGGGGTGGAGGAACTGGTGAGCCGCCGCGGCGAGCTGGCCGCGGCCGTGCACCCCGTGCCCGCCGCGGTCGACCGCGAGGTGGGGCGGCTCAAGCTGGCCGCGCTGGGCGTGCGCATCGACGAGCCCACGCCCGAGCAGGAGCACTACCGGGAGTCCTGGAGCCCGACCGCCTGACCGTCGCTGACCGGGCTGTCACTGAGATACGCTCCCGGCCATGGAGGGCTCGAACGAGCTGCGGGGAGGAATCGATCTGGGCGGCACCAAGATCGAGGCGATCGTCGTCGACGCCGGGCACAACGTGGTCGGCCATAGACGCGAGCCGACGCCGACCGACGGCGGCCCGGCCGCCGTTGTCGCCCAGATGGTGGTGGCGATGCAGGGGGCGGCGAAGGCAGCCGACGTGAAGACGTCTTCGCTTGCCGGGATCGGCGTGGGATCGCCGGGCGACGTCGACGAGCGTGCCGGCACGGTCGGCAACGCGGGCAACCTGCCGGGCTGGATCCGTCCGTTTGAGCTCGGGGCTGCGCTGAAGGACCAACTCGGCACCGAGGTCTACCTTGGCAACGACGTGCAGGTCGCCACCCAGGCGGAGTTCGAGCTCGGTGCCGGCCGGCCCTATCGATCGGTGCTCGGCGTGTTCTGGGGTACGGGCGTCGGAGGCGGTCTGGTCCTGGACGAGAAGCCGTGGCTCGGCCGCGGCGGCGCCGGTGAGATCGGCCACATGGTCGTTCGGCTGGGTGGGGCCCATTGTCCGTGCGGGCGGCGCGGGTGCATGGAGGCCTACGCCGGACGGGGCGCCATGGAGGCCCGTGCTCGCCGCGAGGAGGAGAAGGGCACGAAGACGGACCTCTTCAGGCTGATGAAGCAGCGCGGCCGCACTCGGCTCACCAGCGCGGTCTGGGCGCATGCGATCGAGGAGGGCGACCCGCTGGCGACCGACCTCATCGACCGCGCCGTCGAGGCGCTCGGCGCCGGGATCGCCTCGGCGGTCAACCTGCTCGACGTTGAGGCGGTTTTGATCGGGGGAGGGCTCGGGGTCCGTTTCGGCCAGCCGATGGCCGAGCGCATCTCGACCCAGATGCATCCGCACCTGTTCAACGACACGCGGCCTCCGGCGGTCAGAGTGGCGGGGCTCGGAGACCTCGGAGGGGCGATCGGCGCCGCTCTGCTGGTGCAGGCCGCCAGGAACTAGGGCAACGCTTAACGCGAGCTACGCCGTTGCTCTCTGGTGGGCAACGGGTGTCTCTGGCAGGATGCCACCGGGGACGCGCCGCGGACGCAGGGGATCACGGAGGAGGAGGACAGCGACATAAGCCCGGCTGCCAGCACGAAAGACACCCCTGGGCGGCGCCCCGGCTCCTCGGCGCGGCGCCCGGCGCCGTCGGGTCCCGTCCGGGCGGGCACCGCAGCGCGGGTGATCGCCGGCGTGGCGCTGGCCGCCGCGATCGTCGTGGTGGCCCTGGTGGTGCTCAGCGGCGGCTCGGACTACACGGTGCACGCCGACTTCCAGGACGCCAGCGGCCTGGTGACCGGCGACAGCGTGCTGATCGGCCCCGCGGTAGCCGGGACGGTCACCGGGATCGGTCTCACCGACACCGGCGACGCTCGCGTCACGCTGCAGCTCAACGGCGACGTCGGCGCCCTTCCGGTGGGGACGGTGGCCCGCATCGCCGAGGACTCGCTGTCGGGAATCGCCAGCAAGTACGTGCTGCTGGAGCCGGGGCCCGCGGAGGCGCAAAAGATCGTCCCCGGCGGTCTGATCCGCGTGCAGCGGACTCGCTCCGAGGTCAACCTCGACGCGGTCTTCGACACCCTGGATCCGAGCACCCGTACCGGGCTGAAGAACCTGATCCGGGGAGAGGCGGCCTCGCTGCAGGGTCGCGGGCGCGAGGCCAACCAGGCGCTCAAGTACCTGGCTCCGGGCCTTCAATCCACCAGCGACGTGACCGCGGAGCTGGCCCGCGACCAACCGACGTTCGACCACCTGGTCGTGCAGGGAGCCCAGGCGATGCAGGCGCTGGCCTCACGCAGCCAGCAGCTGTCGCAGCTGATCGCCAACACCAGCACCGCCACCGGCGCGATCGCCAACCAGAGCCAGGCGCTGACCCAGGCGCTGACGCTGTTCCCGGGCACGTTGCGGCGCGCGACGACAACGTTGGCCGGGCTGGACAGCACGCTTAACGCGCTTGACCCTCTGGTGGCTGCCTCCAAGCCCGCGGCCCGCCGCCTGCCCCAGTTCGTGGCCCGCCTGAACACGCTGCTCACCGCCTCGATCCCGACGGTGGCCGAGCTCAATGACCTGATCCGCAATCCGGCGGGCACCGGCGACCTGACCCAGCTGGCCCGACAGACGCCCGCCCTGGAGCGGATCGCCGCCGTCGCCTTCCCGCAGATCATCAAGCAGTTCAACGACTCCCAGGCCCAGGTGCAGTACCTGCGCCAGTACACGCCGGACGTCGTCGCCGCGCTGGCGAACATCGGCCAGGCCAGCGCCAACTACGACGCCAACGGCCACTTCGTGCGCAGCCAGCCCACGCTCTACCCGTTCACGCTGGACGGCCAGGGACAGCTGACGATGCAGTTCCCGTCGAAGCGCTACCAGGGCCTTCAGGCGGTCCGTAATCGCTGTCCGGGCAGCGCCGTGCAGCCGACACCCGACGGCTCGGCCCCGCAGTCTGTGTCCGGCTGTCAGACGACCTCGGTCCCACCCGGCCCGTGAGGCGGCTGGCGGCGATCGCGACGGGACTGGCCGTGGCGGCGGCGCTCGCCGTGGTGGTGGCCGCTCCCGCCCGGTCAAGCGGCGGTCCGTACACAGTGCGCGCGATCTTCGACGACGCCGCGTTCGCGGCCCACGGCGAGGACGTGCGAATTGCCGGCGCCAACGTCGGCACGATCACCTCGCTGGGGATCACGACCAACAAGCGCGCCGCCGTCTCGCTGCGCATCAACGACTCGCGCTTCACGCCGTTTCACGCCAACGCGCACTGCGCGATCCGCCCGCAGTCGCTGATCGGCGAGCAGTACGTGGACTGCGATCCCGGCACCGCCGGCACGCCGGAGCTGGCCAGGATCGGCCAGGGGGCCGGGGCCGGCAGCTACCTGCTGCCCGTCGCCCGCACCAGCTCGCCGGTCGACACCGACATCGTGCAGGACATCTCGCGCCAGCCGGTGCGCCAGTCGCTGGCGGTGATCATCGACGAGCTCGGCACCGGTCTGGCGGCCCGCGGATCAGACCTCAACGCGGTCATCCACCGCGCCAACCCAGCACTGGGCAACACCGACAAGGTGCTCAAGATCCTGGCGTCGCAGAACCGGGCGCTGGCGCAGCTGGCCACCAACTCCGACACCGTGCTGACCCCGCTGGCGCGCGAACGCCGCCAGATCTCGGGGTTCATCTCCCAGGCCAACACCACGTCGGTGGCCAGCGCCCAGCGGGCCGCCGACATCTCACGCACGTTCCGGCTGTTCCCCTCGTTCCTGCACCAGCTGCGGCCGCTGATGGCCGACCTGGGCACGCTCGCCGACCAGGGCACGCCGGTGATGACCGAGCTGGGGCGGAGCGCCTCGGCGGTCGGACGCCAGTTCGCGAGCCTTACTCCGTTCGCCGGTGCCGCGCGCACCGCGCTCATCAACCTCGGCCGCGCGACCTCCGAGTCCCAGGCTTCGCTGGTGGCCACACTCCCGCTGGCCCGTCGACTCAACCGGCTGGGAACGGCCGCCCGCCCCACGGCCAGCTCGCTGCAGCGACTGCTGGACAGCCTGAACCAGACGGGCGGTATCCAGCAGCTGATGAGCGTGCTCTACCAGGGGGCTTCCGCCACCAACGGCTTCAACAGCCTCGGACATTTAACGCGCTTCGAGCCACTGGACTCCAGCTGCACCGACTACGTCTCCGCGGCGCTGCCCGGCTGCTCGGCCAACTTCAGCGGCGCTCAGACGGCGTCGAGCAGGTCCTCGGGCGCCAAGGCGATGAGCGGCCTGCTGGGCTATCTGATGGGGAGCCGGCGATGAGTCGCCGCCGCGACCCGGGGCTGGCCGGCAACCCGATCCTGATCGGCGCGCTCACCGTGCTGGTCACGATCGTCGCCGTCACTCTCGCCTACAACGCCACCAACGGGCTGCCGTTCGTGCCCACCTACGCATTGCACGTCCAGGCCGCCAACGCGTCCGAGCTGACCCACGGGACCGACGTGACCATGGGCGGGGCCCGGATCGGCTTGGTCTCCAGCGTGACCCCGTCACGAGCGGCCAACGGCCGTCCGATCGCGTTGCTCAACCTCCACCTCTACGAGAGCGTCAAGCCGCTCCCGGTCGACTCGCGCTTCGATATCCGTCTGAAGGGCGCGATCGGGCTCAAGTACCTGCAGATCACGCTGGGCCACAACCACCGCGGATACCCCGACGGCGCCACCGTGCCGATGCGCCAGACGAGCAGCGAGGTGGACTTCGACCAGCTGCTGTCGATGTTCAACCCGCCGACGCGCCAGGGCGTGACCGAATCGACGATCGGGTTCGCCCAGGCGCTGGCCGGCCGGGGCTACGACATCAATCGCGCGATCGGCGCGCTGCGCCCGCTGGTCACCGATCTCGGTCCCGTGGCCCGCAACCTCGCGTCTCGCTCCACCGACCTGGCGGGATTCCTGCGCGGGCTGGAGGGCTACAGCGCCGCCCTGGTGCCGGTCGCCGAGACACAGGCCACCCTGTTCAGCAACCTGAACACCACATTTCGGGCGCTCGCCGGGGTCGCCGTGCCGTCGCTGCAGGACACGATCTCGCAGACCCCCCCGACGTTTGAGGCGACGATCGCCAACGGCCCGGTGATCCGGCCGTTCCTCACCGACACCGCCAGCCTCCTACATCAGCTGCGTCCCGGCTTCGCGACTTTTTCGCAAAGCGCGCCCGTGCTCGCCGACACGTTCGCGATCGGCACCCGGACGCTGCCGCCGACCGTGGAGCTGGACGGACGCACCGTCTCGCTCGCCGAGGCACTGAAGAACTACAGCGAGAATTCGGTCGTGCAGGGGGGAATCGACCGCCTGACGCTGACCTTGGGACGGCTGCGAACCCCGCTGCGGTTCCTGACTCCGGTCCAGGCCTCGTGCAACTACGTCACGCTCTTCCTGCGGAACATCTCGAGCCTGCTCTCCGAGCACGTCACCCAGGGCACGTTCCTGCGGTTCGTCCCGATCGCGATCGCGCCGGGCGCCAACAGCCAGAACGGACCGTCGCACCAGATCTCAGCTCTTCCGGTGGGGCGCGATTCGGGACCGCTGCACTCCAATCCCTATCCGTACACCGCCTCCCCGGGCCAGCCGGCCGAGTGCGCCGCCGGCAACGAGACGTTCACGGCCGGCCAGGCCGTGATCGGCAACCCCGCCGGCAACCTCGGACTGCGCACCGAGAAGACCACCAAGAGCAAGGGCAACGGCTGATGCGACGCCATCGCTCCCGCGTCTCGAACCTCGCCGCCGGCACGATCGCGGCGGTCCTCGTGCTGGCCGTCTGCTACCTGGTGTTCGGCGGCTCGCTCCCGTTCAGCGGCTCGCCCTTCCAGCTCAAGGCGACGTTCACCGTCGAGACCCAGTTGCACCTCGCCTCACCCGTGCGGATCGCCGGGGTCAACGTGGGCACGGTGACGTCGATCAAGCGGGTCGGCGGGTCCTCCACGGCGGCCGTGGTGACGATGACGGTGGCGCCCAACGGCCTGCCGATCCACGCCGACGCGACCGTCGACATCCGCCCGCGCCTGTTCCTGGAGGGCAACTTCTACGTCGACGTGCATCCGGGCGCGCCGTCGGCTCCGACGCTGTCCTCCGGCCATACGCTGCCGGCGGCCAACACGACCGGACCGGTCCAGCTCGATCGGGTGCTGTCGGCGCTTGACTCCAACACGCGCGCGAACCTGCAGACGCTCGTGCGCGGCTTCGGTGGATCGCTCAACATCCGCCCAACCGCCGCCGAGGATGCCTCCCAGGATCCCAGCCAGCGCGGATTGACCGCCGGCCAGTCGCTCAACCAGTCGC
>JADGPO010000051.1 GCA_017882405.1 Solirubrobacteraceae bacterium
GGGGCTTGACCAGCTCCACCCATGAAGAGAAGCCCGTCGTCCCGTCAGGAACCGTCCCTGCCATGGTCTCCGGGTATTGCCGGATGAACCGCTGCATCCACGACTCACCCCGCAGGCACTTGGCGATCGCGACCGCGATCAGGAGAAGCCCTAAGCCGATCGCTAGCAGCCAAAGAAGGTTGAACCACGCGGGCTTGCGAAGGTGGTGGGCGAGGCGTAGGCTGGCGATGGGCGCGGGTGACCGACGTATTTATAACTCCCGTTTCCGGCACTTATTCAGTCGCGGACCCTTACGCGGGAGCAGGCCCCTCGACGGCTTCGACGGTCTCGCGCGCCACCGACCGGCGCGCCAGCAGGTAGTAGACGCCGCCGCCGAAGATCGCGCCCATGAACACGCTGAAGTCGGCGAAGTGTGTGGCCTTGGAGAGCGGCCCCTGCCAGACGGTGGTGTCAAGCCACGAGGCGGCCGCCAGCATCCCCACCAGCTGCGCCACCACTCCCGGGACGTGCACGCCCTCGTTTCGCCAGTAGATCCCGGCACGGCCGGTGAGCAGGGAGCGCGAGTCATAGCGGCCGCGACGCATGAACCAGTCGGTGATGAAGATCGCCACCCACGGCGCGATCCAGATGATCATGAACAACAAAAAGTCGGTGAGGAACGTGTTGAAGTTGGAGTTGAAGATCGCGTACGCGGTCAGCGCGCCGGCGACCACGGTGTCGATCACCACGCACTGCCAGCGCTTGATCCTGGGGATCAGCGCCTGCAGGGTCAGGCCCGAGGAGTAGAGGTCGACGCTGTTGATCGCGAACAGCTGCACGATCACGAACACCAGGTAGGGGATCAAGAACCATCCGTGGAACGCATGCGGCAGGCCGGAGATGGGGTCCGAGGCCGAGGGGACAGCGGTGGCCACGGCGGCACCGAGTAGCGACAGCAGCGTGGAGGGGATGTAGCCGCCCAGTGCCACCGACCACACGATCCGCCGTCGGCTGGCCTGCGCCGGCAGGTAGCGCGAGAAGTCCGAGGCGTTCATCACCCAGCCGTAGCCGCCGGCCGACAGGATCAGCGCCAGCGCGCCCGTCATCGTCTCCCAGTTGGCATTGGAGCCGGCGCCCAGGTGCGCCTTGGGGAGCGCGAAGATCGCCAGCAGGATGAACAGCACCACGAACGGGGGCACGAGCATCCGCAGCACTCGCAGCATCGCCCGGTGGCCGAGCAGCGGCAGCACCAGCTGCACGGCCGCCGCCGCCACGATCAGCGCGACCTTCAGTCCGGTGGAGCCGCCCACGCCCGCCTTGGCCAAGAGCGCCAGTCCCGCCAGCACGACCAGCGCCAGCCCCTCGGTTTCATAGCCGACCTGGGTCATCCAGTTGAACACCGACACGATCCGCGCGCCCCGCGGACCGAACGCGGCCCGGCTGACGGCGAACACCGACGTCCCGGCCGCGGGGCCCTGCAGGCTGCCCACACCAGCCACCAGGTAGCTCAGGTTGCCGACGACGATCACCAGCGCGGCCTGCCAGAACGACAGGCCGAAGGAGATGACCAGGGCGCCGTAGACGACGTACTCGACGTTGAACAGCGCGCCCGCCCACATCCAGAACAGATCGACGGGCGAGCCCCGGCGCTCGGCCACGGGGATGTAGTCGATGCCCCGCTGCTCGAACGCCGGCTCGTCGGTGACCGACCCGCCGGGGGCGCCGTGCGTCTCGTTCAAGTCGGGTGGGTGCGTCGAAGTGGAAGCCATCCCTGCGGACCGAAGTCTCAGTCACGGTCTCTACCCGATCCACGTACACGTGGACAAGACTCAGCCGACCTGTACAGGCACGTAAGCGAACTGACCAACGTCGACTAGGCCGCCGTCGGTCAGCCGCAACTCCGGGATCACCGACAGCGCGATGAACGACAGCTGCATGAACGACTCCTCGACGGTCACCCCCAGCTGGCGCGCCGCCACCGCGCCGAGCGCATCGAGCGCTGAGGCCACCTCGCCGGCGGGCATGTCGCTCATCAGCCCGGCCAGCGGCAGCGCCACTTCGCCAGCCACATGGCCGTCCAGCACCGCGACCTGGCCGCCGCCGAGCTCCGCCAGCCGGGCGACCGCCACCGCCATGTCCGCGCCCGACGCGCCGACGCAGACGACGTTGTGGGCGTCGTGGGCGACGGTGGAGGCGATCGCGCCGCGCTTGCAGCCAAAGCCGGTGACAAAGCCGCGGCCGATGCGGCCGGTCGCGTGGTGGCGCTCCACCACCGCGGCGTAGGCCACGTCGTCGCTCTCGGAGCCGATCGTCACCTCGCGCGCGAGCGTGGTCAGGCTGTGGCTCTCCACCCCAACCGCGCGGACGCGAGTGCCCGGCGCGAGGTCGAGCACCAGGTCATCGGACGACGGCAGCGCGCCGATGTGGACGGTGTCGCGCAGCAGCTGGGGAATGCGGTCTCGCCCACCCGCGGTCGGCACCGTGCCAGGCTCGAGCTCGCCGCCGACCGCGACCAGCCGGCCGGCCTGCCAGACATGCGCCGGCACCCACGGCCCGAGCGCGTCGAAGGCGAGGATGTCGGCCTGGTGGCCCGGGCCGAGGCTGCCCAGCTGGGTGAAGCCGTGATAGCGGGCGGGGTTGGTGCTGGCCAGCAGGATCGCTTCGATCTCCGAGATCCCGCTGGCCACCGCCAGGCGCACGCAGTCGTTCAGATGGCCGAGGGAGAGCAGCGTGTCGGGCTCGCGGTCGTCGGTGCAGAAGGCCGCGCCGTCGGTTCCGTGGGCGACGATCGTCGGCGCCAGGTCGACGAGGTTCTGGCTCGCCGACCCCTGGCGCAGGAACACCCACATCCCCTTGCGTCGCTTCTCCTCTGCCTCCTGGAGGCGGGTGGCCTCGTGGTCGGACTCGACGCCGGCGGCGATGTAGGCGTCCAGCTGGCGCCCGGACACCCCGGGGCTGTGGCCGTCGACGCGCCGCCCGCCGGCAGCGGCGATCCGCGCCAGCATCTCCTCGTCGCCGGCGATCACGTCAGGGAAGTCCATGACCTCGCCGATCCCCATGGCGCCGTGGCGCTGGACCAGCTCGCGGATGTCGTTCGCGTCCAGGGTCGCGCCCGAGGACTCGAACGAGGACGCCGGGACGCAGCTGGAGGCGTAGACGGCGAACGTGAATGGCAGCGGCTCGGCGGCCTGCATGAGCGCCAGCACGCCGGGGACGCCCAGGACGTTGGCCAGCTCGTGCGGATCGGCGGCCACCGCGGTGGTGCCGAGCGGAAGGACGGTGCCCACGAACTCGTCGATCCACAGCTTGGTCGACTCCAGGTGCATGTGGGCGTCGACGAACCCCGGGGTCAGCGCGGCGCCGCCGACGTCGACGACGTCATGCGCGTCGCGGTCGCCCCAGCCGACGATCATGCCCTCGGCCACCGCCAGCGAGGTGTCGATCCATTCCCGAGTGGCGTCGGCGAACACGCGCCCGCCGGTGATCAGCAGGTCGGCCGGCTCCTCGCCGCGGGCCACGGCCAGCCCGCGCCGGCTCACCTGGGGTCGTGCCACGTCCCAGACTCTTGCAGATGTGCGGGGGGCGTCGACCGCCGTCGGACTGAGGGGCGAAGGTATCGTCCCGGCACGTGACCGGCCCGTGGCTGCTGAGCCCCTACGGCTCACGGTGTACAAGGGATCGTGGTGGTCGGTCCTTCGCTGGAGTGTGGTGCCCGCCAACGTCTGGACGCGCGCGGGTTGGTGGCGCTCCCGAGCGGCGTCGACCCGCACGTGCACTCGCGACGGCCGGCTGGTGGGCGAGCCCCGCGGGCGGTTGCTCATCCCGCGGCTTAACGAAACGAGTTTGGTCGCGGCTCCCGCCACGCGGTAATTTGGAGCCGTGCTCACCCCGGCGATGCAGTACGGGATCCATCCCGGCCCCGACGGCCTTCTGGAACCGTTGCTGCTGATCGTCGCGGGGGCCTGCGTGGGCGCCCTGCTGACGGCCCTCACGCGCGTGGCGGTCACCCGTACGCGGTCCGCGATCCGCGGCCGGCGCACGGCGCGCGGCCGGCTGCGATCGGCCGCCACCGTGGAGATGCGCGCGCGGGCGATGATGAGCGAGCTCTGCCCGCACGGCTGGCATGCGCAGATCACGCTGCTGGAGGGCGCGATCGATCCGGAGGGCAACGTCGCCGGCGGGCGCCGGCCGCGGGTCGCGCTGGACTGGACCGAGCTGAGCGCCGAGGACGGCCGTCCGGCCGTGATGCGGCGCGTGTGGGCCGAGAGCATCGGCGCCGCGCTGGAGGCGATGGTCGCCGACCGGCGCACCGACGAGACGCTCGAGCAGATCGAGCAGGGGGCCGTCGCCGACGGCGCCCTGTGGCCTGACCTGTAGCAATCTGCCGCCGTTGCCGTTGACTTGGGAAGGCGACCGCCCCGGCCTAGACTCGCCAGCATGGAATTCGGAATCGGATACTTCCCCACGCATGACGCGGTCAGCCCCGGCGCCTTCGCGCGGCTGGTGGAGGAGCGGGGCCACGAATCGCTGTTCTTCGCCGAGCACACGCACATCCCGGCCAGCCGCGAGAGCGAGTACCCCGGCGGCGGCGAGCTGCCGCGCAAGTACATCCACACCTACGACCTGTTCGTCGCGCTGACCGCCTCGGCCGCGGCGACGTCCAAGCTGCGGGTCGGCAGCGGCATCTGCCTGGTGATCGAGCGCGACCCGATCGTCACCGCCAAGGAGGTCGCGTCGATCGATCATTTGTCGGGTGGCCGCTTCGAGTTCGGCGTCGGCGCCGGCTGGAACCGCGAGGAGATGGCAAATCACGGCACCGACCCGCGCACGCGGATGAAGCTGCTGGCCGAGCGCGTGGAGGCGATGAAGGCGCTCTGGACACAGGACGAGGCCACCTACCATGGGGATCATGTGAACTTCGACCGGGTCTGGGCGTGGCCCAAGCCCGCCCAGAAGCCGCACCCGCCGGTGCTGATCGGCGGCCTGGGCCCGACGGTGCTCGACCGCGTGCTGGCGTTCGGCGACGCGTGGTTTCCGAACTACGGGCCGCCGGATCTGCTCGACCGCGTGGCCGAGCTGCGCTCCCGTGCCGATCGCGAGATTCCCGTGATGGCGATGGGCGTCCCCGCAGATGCCAAGGCGATCGAGCCCCTGCAGGAGGCGGGCTTCGCTCGGGTCGCCCACTGGATCCCGTCGGCCAACCGCAGCACCGTCGAGGCCGCGCTGGAGCGCTGGGAGGCGGCGATCGCCCAGCTCAACGGCGAGGCGTGAACCGGCAGGAGGCCCGGGAGCGGTTCGCCGCCGCCCGGGTCGCCCGCCTGGCGACGGCCGGCGCAGACTGCCGGCCGCACCTGGTCCCGGTCGTGTTCGCGGTGCAGGGCGAGACGGTCTACAGCGCCGTGGACGCCAAGCCCAAGCGCACGACCAAGCTGCGGCGGCTGGCGAACGTCGCCGAGAACCCCGCCGTCAGCCTCCTCGTCGACCACTACGAGGACGACTGGGACGCGCTGTGGTGGGTGCGGGCCGACGGCACCGCCAGGGTGCTGGACGGCGACGAGCCCGAGGCCCGGCAGGCGATCGAGTGGCTGCGCGAGCGCTATCCCCGGCAGCAGGCGACCGGGGCCGTGCTGGCCGTCGACGTGCAGCGCTGGACGGGCTGGGCGGCCGCGGCCGCGGCCCGGGCCGGTTAGCCCACGACGGCGCCGAGCTCAGACAGCCGGGTGAGGGCGTCCTCTGAGTCCTGCGCGTCGATGCCCCGCACGCCATCACGCTCGATCGTGACCCGCAGGGCCTCGCGGATCGCGTCATGGGCGGTGTGCTTGACGCACACGTCGGTGGCCAGTCCGACGATCGTGACCGCGGTGACCTCCTCGGCGCGCAGCAGCTCGCGCAGCTCGGGGTTCTCGAAGCCCGAGTAGCCCTCATCGCCAGGCGCGGTGCCGGTGTCGATCACGGCGTCGATGGCTTCTCGGTTCAGCCGGTCGCTCAGCTCGGCGCCCGGGGTCCCCTGGACGCAGTGCGCCGGCCACGGGCCGCCCTGCTCGACGAACGAGTCGTGATTCGCCGGGTGCCAGTCGCGGGTGGCGAGGACGATCGCGAAGCGCGGATCGGCCGCCAGCGCGTTGATGGGATCGATCACCTGATCGCCGTCGGGCACCGCCAGCGCGCCGCCGGGGAGGAAGTCATTCTGGACGTCGATGATGAGCAGGGCTTCGGGCATGCGTCTCGGTCGGGGTTACCCGTTGTCTGCCTCCGGCTCACCCGGGTCCTCCAGGTCCTCGCAGGCGGCCCACTCCAGCAGCGGAGCCAGCGAGAACACCGCCTCGTCGATCCCGGCGTGCAGGTCGCCGAGCCGGGCGAAGCGCGCGGGCATCGTGGCGATCGTCAACTCGTTCGGGCTGACGGCGTCGATCTCGTCCCAGGTGATGGGGGCCGAGACGGTGCCGGAGACGTTGCCGCGGACCGAGTAGGCGCTGGCGATCGTGTGGTCACGCGCGTTCTGGTTGTAGTCGACGAACACCTTGTCGGGCTCGCGGTCCTTGCGCCACCAGGTGGTCGTCGCGTCGGCGGGGATCCGCCGCTCCACCTCGCGGGCGAAGGCCAGCGCGGCGCGGCGCACGTCGCCGAAGCCGTACTCGGGCGCGATCCGGACGTAGATGTGGATCCCGGAGCCTCCGGAGGTCTTGGGCCAGCCGACTGCGCCCAGCTCGTCAAGCACCTCGTGAGCGACGTGCGCCACGCGCCGCACCGCGGCCAGCCGGCAGTCGGGCATCGGGTCAAGGTCGATCCGCCACTCGTCGGGGCGCTCCACGTCGCCGCAGCGCGAGTTCCAGGGATGGAACTCGACGGTCGACATCTGCACAGCCCAGATCACGCTGGCCAGCTCGGTGACGCACAGCTCGTCGGCGTGGCGGCCGTAGCGCGGGAACGTGACCCGGACCGTCTGCAGCCACGGCGGGGCTCCCGGCGGCAGCCGCTTCTGGTGGACCTTCTTGCCGTCGACCCCCTTGGGGAAGCGGTGCAGCATGCACGGCCGCTCGCGCAGCGCCCGCACGATCCCGTCGCCGACCGACAGGTAGTAGCGCGCCAGGTCCAGCTTCGTCTCCCCGCGCGCCGAGAAGTACACGCGGTCGGGGTTGGAGATGCGCACGATGCGCTCGCCCACCACCAGCTCGACGGCATCGCTCTTGGAGGCCGGCATGGGGCGCATGGTCGCACGTCCTATCGTCGAGGCCAGACCGCAACGAACGAAACGGAGCGCAGATGAAGACGCGCAAGCTCGCCACGCTCGAGGTGTCGGCGATCGGCCTGGGGTGCATGGGGATGTCGGCCTTCTACGGCTCAGTCGACGAGGCCGAGTCGATCGCCACGATCCAGCGCGCGCTGGAGCTGGGGATCAACTTCCTGGACACGGCGCAGCTGTACGGGCCGATGACCAACGAGGAGCTGGTCGGCCGCGCGGTCAAGGGCCACCGCGACGAGTACGTGATCGCGACCAAGTTCGCCCGGCGGATCGAGGCCACGACGGTGCCCGGCGACCTCTCGACGCTGGGCCCGCTTGACGGCTCCGCCGAGCACGTGCGCAGCTCGATCGAGGGCTCCCTGCAACGCTTGGCGACCGACCACGTCGACCTGTACTACCAGCACCGCGTCGACCCCAACGTCGAGATCGAGGAGACCGTGGGGGCGATGGCCGAGCTCCTCAAGGAGGGCAAGATCCTGCACATCGGCCTCAGCGAGGCGTCCGCCGAGACGATCCGCCGCGGCCACGCCGTGTACCCGATCACCGCCGTGCAGACCGAGTACTCGCTGTGGACGCGCGACGTGGAGGCCGAGATCCTGCCCACGTGCCGCGAGCTGGGCATCGGCTTCGTGGCCTACTCGCCGCTGGGCCGTGGCTTTCTCTCCGGGCGCTTCAGCTCCCCAGACGACCTGGATTCCAATGACTTCCGCCGCCACGGGCCGCGCTTCACCGGCGAGAACCTCGACGCCAACCTCAAGCTGGCCGCCAAGGTCGCGCAGATCGCCGAGCGCAAGGGCGTGACCCCGGCTCAGCTGGCGCTCGCCTGGGTGCTGGCGCAGGGCGAGGACATCGTCCCCATCCCCGGCACCAAGCGCCGCAAGTACCTGGAGGAGAACGCGGCCGCGGTCGACGTGGAGCTCACGCCGGATGATCTGGCCCAGATCGAGGCCGAGCTGCCTCCGGTCTCAGGCGCGCGCTACGACGAGGCCGGCATGGCCTCGGTCAACCTTTGACCGCCCTCTCCGAGGAGTCCTTCGCCCGCGTCGGCGAGCTGGAGCTCTGCTACCAGACGTTCGGCGCCGACGAGGACCCGGCGCTGCTGATGGTGATGGGACTGGGCACCCAGATGGTGATGTGGGACGACGAGCTGTGCGAGACGCTCGCCGGCCGGGGCCTGCGGGTGATCCGCTTCGACAACCGCGACATCGGCCGCTCCACGATCCTGCGCGGTCTGGGCACGCCGACGCTGCGCCAGCTGGCGCTGCGCGACCGCCGCGCGGCGCCGTACTCGCTCGACGAGATGGCCGCCGACGCGGTCGGCCTGCTGGATCAGCTGGGCATCGAGTCGGCGCACGTGGTGGGCGCCTCGATGGGCGGGATGATCGCCCAGCTGATGGCGATCAACCATCCGTCTCGCGTCCGCTCGCTGGTCTCGATCATGTCGACCACCGGCAGCCGCCGGGTCGGCCTGCCGCGTCCGGGGATGATCCCGCTGGTGCTGCGCCGCCCGCGCCCTGATCGAGAGGGCTACGTGTCAGACCTGGTGGCCACCCTGCGCGCGATCGGCTCCAATCGCTATCCCAGTGAGACCGAGCGCCTGCGGCAGCTGGCCGAGCGCTGCTACGAGCGCGGCCACGACCGCAGCGGAACGCCCCGGCAGCTGGCGGCGATCCAGACCGCGCCCGACCGCACCGCCGCGCTGCGGCGGCTGCGCCTGCCGGCGGCCGTCATCCACGGCTCCGATGACCCGCTCGTCGGACCCTCCGGGGGGCGCGCCACCGCCAAGGCGATCCCCGACGCCCAGCTGCTGATGCTCGACGGGATGGCCCACGACATGCCCCGCCAGCTGTGGCCGCAGATCGTCGAGACGATCGTGCAGACCACGGAGGCCGCCGGCTGAGCGGCGCGGACGCCGCTGCGCGCAATGAGGCAAGGATGTCGGGGCTGACGCCCCGACTCCCAAGAAAGCGTCACCTCTACGCCGCTCGGGGGCGCCGACCGAGGGTGTGGCCATCGACGTCGCGATCCCCCAGCTGAGCGGGATGTCGGCGGCCGGATATCCCCGATGGCACAGTTTGTCCCCGATCGGGGGCGTAAGCCCCGATCCCCTGCGCTACCCGCGCCGTTAGGCCCCGCGGATGATCGAGGGGAGCTTGGCCAGCAGCTTCGGCACGTCAGAGCGAGACGAGGCCAGCGCCTGGCGCAGCGCCGGGTCGGCGTCGGCATCCAGCGCCGGCCCGTGACCCACCAGCAGCCGCTCGGGATGCAGGCCACCCAGCGCTGAGCGGGGCGGCAGCAGCCGTAGCACCGGGTGAACTCCGGCGCGGCGACCCAGCGCGAACGCCGGCCCGGTGCCGATCGCCTCGGCCACGATCAGGGTCCGCTCCTGCGCCCACCACAGCGCGATCTCCTTCCACCACGGCCGCGACACGACCGACACCACCTCGAACGGGGTGTTGGGCAGCGAGGCCGGAAGCCGCAGCAGCGCGACCCCCAGGCGAGCGGCGATCTGCTCGCCGTCTCGCTGATGTCGGTCCAGCAGCTGGATCACGCCGGCGGGCCGGCCCAGCGCGGCCGCCGCCTCCAGGGCCGCGTCGTCCTCGAACGGATCGATCAACCAGACCCGCTGGCCGTCGCGCACGGCGTGCGCGGCGCGGGCCATGGCGTTGGTCTCGTGCCAGGTGATCCCGACCGGATGATGTTGCAGTGTGGCGGGCATGGGGGCGGGTGATTCTGACACCCGAAGCTGACGGACTAGCCGTCGGTGCCCGCAACCGACAGGTTGGGGCGGCGGGAGCGCAGTTCGGCGACGCTTTCGGGGTCGATGGCGGTGCCTGTCAGCGTCAGCTCTTCGAGGCTCTCAAGTCCCGAGAGGGGATTGAGGTCAGAGACGGAGGTCCGGTCCAGGCTCAGCTCCCTCAGCGACGTCAGGCCTGCCAGCGGTGAGAGATCGGTCACGCCGGTACCGGACAGCGATAGACGACGCAGGTGAACCAGGCCGGCGAGCGGCGTGAGGTCGTCGACCTCGGTGTCGTCCAGCGCCAGGACCTCCAGCTCCGTCAGCGAGCGCAGCGGCTCCAGGTCCCGCACCGGCGCTCCGATGGCGCGCAGCTCCCGCAGGCGCTGAGCGTTGCGAAGGTCGTCCAGGCTGGCGATCCGCGTACCCGAGAGGTCGAGGCTCTCCGCCTCGCGCACCAGCGGGAGGTCGGCGACCGGCGCCAGGTCGGAGACGGGGGTGTCGCGGAGCGTCAGGGATGTCAGCTCAGGCAGACCGGCCACGGGGCCGAGGTCGGCAACCTCGGTCCGGGAGACGTCGAGCTCGCGCAGGTGGGCGAGCTGCGCCAGCGGCGCCAGGTCGGTGACCGGGGTGGAGTTGAGCTTCAGCGAGGCGAGCCGGCTCAGCCCGCGCAGGGGTCCCAGGTCGCTGACCCGGGTGCGGGAGAGGTCGAGCCGGCGCAGCCCGCTGAGCTCGCTCAGCGGGCGCAGGTCTGCGACCCGCGTGCGCGGCAGCTCCAGGACCTGGAGGCTCGTCAGCTCCCGCAACGGCCCGAGGTTATAAACGTGGTGCTCGATGTGCTGGTGGGGATTGGTGACGAGCAGGCTCAGCTCTCGCAGGCGCTTGAGGCTGCTCAGCGGCGCCAGGTCGTCCACCTCGGTGTTGACGCAGGCGATCTTCTCGGTGTCCGGCGGCCACTCGCGATCGCAGAAGCGCACCACGGCCTAGTGCCCCGAGTCAGAGCTCACTAGAAGCCCTTGCGGTAGTGCTTGACGAGCCAGTCCATCAGCTTGCGATCGGCGGCGGGGTCGGCGAGCAGCTCGCCGTAGTCGGCGATCGCGCCCGTGATGATCGCGTCCACCGCCGCCTTCTTGTCCGTGGTGGCCGGCATCGGCTGCTTGGCGGCCTTGCGCTGGATCCGGGACGTGGCGTGGGCCACGCCCTCGGACAGCGAGAGGTCGAGCGCGGTCACCTCGGTTGGTCCGGGTGTCTGGCGATGGATCGTCAGCTGCTCGATCGTGGACAGCTCGATCAGGGACTTGCGATGGGTCTTGAACTGGCCCGACCGGGGGTTCTTCTGCATCGCCGTGGCGACGTTGCGCACGAACTGGTGAGCATCGACGGCGGCGTCCCACGCCTTGCGCAGGTACTCGCTGGCCGCCCGCCGCACCTTGTCCTCGAAGGTCACCGTTGCCCCTCCCGCCGTCTGGCCCGGCGTGAAGGTTGTCGTGGCGAACCGGCTGGTCCCGAGGCTGCGGGCGGGCAGCTCCTCGTAGTGGGCCGCGTTGTTGACCTTCTCGGTCTCGGTCATCGCCTCGAAGCCGTCGCTTCCGTAGTACCCGAGGTCGTCGACGTTCGGGTTGGAGAGGTGGCACGACTCGTGGATGAGGGTGATGATCGCCTCGTCGCGATCGGTGACCTCGGCCACGTCTCCGGTGAGATGGATGTGCTGGCTGTCGAAGTTCGCCCAGCCGCCCAGGCCGACCTGGGGATCGTCACGGTTGTAGTCGGTGTCGATCGCCTTGTCGCTGTTGGCCATCGCCCGCTTGAGCGCCGCCTTGGCCTTCGCGTAGCGGGCCTTGGCGACCGCCGCCTGCTTGCCGAACACCTGCTTGAGCCCGGCGGAGTCGGCCATCGCCTTGTCGATCTCGTCCGCGGCCGCACGGGCGACGTCCTGGAGCCTTGCCTTGTCGGCGGGCTTGAGCCGGGCCTCGGCGTCGGCGGCCGAGCGGTAGACGTCGCCGGTGTCCGTCCCCAGCACGCCGGCCCAGGCCGTCTCGTCGAAGGTCCCGGACGTCGGGAACAGCTTGTGCATCACGTCGTCAGCGCCCGTGCGCAGGTCCAGGTCGGCGTCCATCCGGCGCAGCGCTCGTCGGACGGCCTCCTCCACGACGGTCTGTGGAGTCGTGCCGCTGGCGTAGACGCGCTTGAGCTCGTCCGGCGCGGGCACGCGGAAGCGGGTGCCCGGAGCCGTCGGGCTGCCCGGGTGAGCGTCGCGAGCGGCACGCAGTTTCGAGGCCGCCTCCGCCACGGGCACCAGCCGCCGGCGCTCGCGCCGGAGCGACGACGTGACTGCGGCGTTGCCGGCCATCCGCTGGAGCGACAGCACGTCGCCGGGGGCGAGGCTCGTCAGCGCCCGCTGCAGATCGCGCACGCGCGGCGGCGCAAGTTGCCGGGAATCGGCGATCCCGGATGGCCCCGGTCCGGGCCCTGACTCGTGCTCATGTTCGGGCATCCGACCTTCCAGGTTGGTGGCGCAACGCTATCGCAGGGGGCCGTGCGCAACCAGAGCGCGGGCGGGACCCGTGAGCTCAGCCCTCGGCGCGCCCCGCGAGCTCAGACCGCGACCGGCTCCAGGGCCCACAGACCGTCGGCGCCGATGTGCTCCTCGTCGGCCACCTGGCCCAGCTGCTCGCGCGCCTCAGCGAGATCGATCTCGCACACCGCGGCGACCTCGGCCGTGGCCACTGGCTCGCCGGCCCACTCCAGCACCTCGGCGACGCTCTCCGGGTCGTCGCGGCGCGTCATCTCGGGGACGAGGTGTCCCCGGTCGGCGCCAGCTTGTGCGCCAGCGCCAGCGCCGCCGGCGTGGCGCGGCGCGCCTGCGCCAGGTCCTCGGCCAGCAGCGCCTCGGTCTCGGGCTCGGCCGACCAGGCGAACGGACAGCCCGGGTCGGTGTAGTGCGTGATCGTGATCGAAGTCATCCTTCAACCCTGGTCCGGCCACTCGGCCAGCCGACTAGGCTCACCCGGGATGCCCGAGTTGCCCGAGGCCGAACGCGCTCGCCAGACGCTGGAGTCGGCCCTCGGCCGCCGGATCGTCCGCGTCGACGACAACGACCCCTACGTGTCGCGCCCGCACCAGCCAGGCGAGATCGCCGACGCGCTCGTCGGCCACGAGCTGACCGCGGCCCGCCGGCGGGGGAAGTTCCTGTGGCTGGAGACCGACGACGGTCCGACGCTGGGCCTGCACCTGGGGATGGCCGGCAAGATCGTGGTCGACGGCGAGGCCGAGGACGTCTCGCGGTGGGACCGCTTCGCGCTGGAGTTCGAGGACGGCACCCGGCTGGCGCTGCGCGACAAGCGGCGGCTGGGCCGAGCGGTGCTCGAACCGGACTTCAGCCACGTCGGACCCGACGCGGCCGGCGTCGGGCGCGAGGACTTCCGGCGACTGATAGGAGGCGGGCACACCGCCGTCAAGGCGCGCCTGCTCAACCAGAAGGCGATCTCCGGAGTGGGCAACCTGCTCGCCGACCAGGTCCTGTGGCAGGCGCGGATCGCGCCCCGCCGCGACACGGGCGACCTCACCGAGGCCGACCTGGACCGCCTGCGCCGCGAGCTGCGCTCAGCGATCCGCTCGGCGGTACGTCTTGGCGGGGTGCACACCGGGCGCTTCATCCGCGCCCGGCGCCACGAGGGAGTCTGCCCTCGCGACGGACATGTCCTGGAGCGGGCGACCGTGGGCGGCCGGACCACCTACTGGTGTCCGATCTGCCAGAAGTAGGCCGCGTGTGGACCTTCGCCCGCGACCGTCCGCCAGGACAGCCCAGCTAGTCCAGGATCCAGGTGTCCTTGCCGCCGCCGTTGCGCGACGAGTTGACGACCATCTCGTCGGCGTCGAACGCCACGCGGGACAGTCCCCCGGGGGCCAGGGCGACGTCGTCGGCGAAGAACGCGAACGGCCGCAGGTCCAGGTGGCGCGGCTGCAGGCGGCCGTCGACCACCGTCGGGTGGCGCGACAGGGGCACGATCGGCTGGGCGATGTAGCGCTCGGGATGGCGCTCGAGCTCCTCGCGCGCGGTCGCCAGCTGCGACTCGTCGGCGTGCGATCCGATCGTCACGCCAGTGCCGCCGTGGCCGTGGCGGGGCTTGATCACCAGCTCGGGCAGGCGCTCGATCGCGTCGCGCCCGGCCTCCGGCGTGTCCAGCGCACGCGTTGGGACCGAGGCGATCAGCGGCTCCTCCTCCAGGTAGAAGCGCACGAAGTCCTCCACGTGGCTGTGCACGAGCTTGTCGTCGGCCACGCCGTTTCCGAATGCGTTGACCAGCCCGATCTCGCCCGCCAGCCAGGGTGCGACCAGCAGCTCCCCGATCGTGGTCAGCTGGCCGTGCTCGTCGCGGACCCGGTCCTCGTCGGTGCGGCGGTAGACGACGTCGACCGGCCGCGGGTCCTCGCCGTCGGCGCTCACGCACAGGCGCCCGCCGTCGGCGTGCAGCTGATCGGGGGTCGCCAGCTCGATCCCCAGCGCCCGCGCGATGCAGGAGTGCTCGTAGTAGGCGACGTTGCCGGGACCGTCGCTGACCAGCACCACGACCGGATCGGGTCCCACCCCGGGCGGCGCGGCCGCGCGCAACGTCGCCCCCAGCAGCTCGTAGATCACGGGGTCCACGGGCCGCGGCCGCGGCAGGCCGGCGGGCAGCGTCGCCGCCAGGGCGGCGCGGGCCGCCACCAGATAGGCGATCCCCGAGGGCGTGCGCAGGTTGTCCTCCAGCACCAGGAAGCGCCCCTCCGGGTCGCGCACCAGGTCAAAGCCGATGATCGGCGCCGGCGGGGCGTCGCTGGTCAGGCGACCGCGGAGGTCCGGCTCGTAGCCCTCGGCGCCGTCGATCGTCTCCGCATCGACGATCCCGGCGCTGACGATTCGCCGCTCTCGGTAGACGTCGGTCAGGAAGTGGTTCAGGGCGCGGGTGCGCTGGGTCAGGCCGCGCTCCACCGACGCCCACTCCTCGGCGGCGATCAGCCGCGGCACCGGGTCGACCACGAACGCCTGGGTCCCGAAGGTGACCCCGTTGTCGGCCAGCTGGCGCTCGACGGCCGCGCTCAGCTCCTCCAGGTCGGTGGTCGCCAGGGCCTGCAGGACGCGCTCGTACGCGGGGCGGAGATGGCCCTGCGCATCCCGTTCCTCGTCGAACGGGACCCCGCGTGCGGGGTCAGGCCCCATGACGGGTCAGCCACAGCTCCAGCAGCGCCAGCTGCCACAGCTTGGAGCCCTCCAGGGTCGTCAGATGCTCGTTGGGTGCCGCCATCAGCGTCCGCACGTGCTCGGGCGTGAACAGGCCCCGCTCGCGGGCGGCGTCGCTGCTCATCGTCTCGCGGATCAGCTCCAGGGTCGCTCCCTCCAGCGTCGAGAGCGCGGGCACCGGGAAGTAGCCCTTGGGCCGGTCGATCACGACCGCCGGCAGGACCTGCCGGGCGGCATCCTTGAGCACCCCCTTGCCCCCCGAGGCCAGCTTCAGCCGCGGCGGGCAGGCGGCGGCCAGCTCGACCAGCTCGTGGTCGAGAAAGGGCGTGCGCGCCTCCAGCCCCCAGGCCATCGTCATGTTGTCCACCCGCTTGACCGGGTCGTCGACGAGCATCACCTCCGTGTCCAGGCGCAGCGCCCGGTCCACCGGGTCCTGCGCTCCGGGCGCGCCGAAGTGGCGGTCCAGGAACGCGCGGCTGGGATCTTCGGGCAGCCGGTAGGCGTCGCTCAGCGTCTCGGCCATCTCCGCGTGCGGGCGGTCGAAGAACGCGGCCTGGTAGGCGTCGGCCCCGGAGCCCTCCACGCCCCACAGGGGCGGATACCACGAGTAGCCGGCGAACACCTCGTCGGCGCCCTGCCCCGACTGCACGACCTTGTAGGACCTGCTCACCTCCTCGGAGAGCAGGTAGAAGGCCACCGCATCGTGCGAGACCATCGGCTCGCTCATCGCGGCGATCGCGCCGTCGAGCGCCGGCAGCATCCGAGCGGTGTCGACGTGGATCTTGTGGTGGTCGGTGGCGAACTGCTCGGCGATCACGTCGGAGTACTTGAACTCGTTGCCCTCGCGGACGCCGACGTCCTCGAAGCCGATGCTGAACGTGGCCAGCTTCTCCTGTCCCGAGGTCTCCAGCAACGCGACGATCAGGCTCGAGTCAAGGCCGCCGGAGAGCAGCACGCCCACCGGCACGTCGGACACCATCCGGCGCTTCACGGCGACCCGCAGCGCCTCCAGCACGGCGTCTGACCAGTCGGCGTCAGACCAGTCGCCGTGGTCGTCCTGGCGGCTGAAGTCCGCGCGCCAGTAGCGCTGCACGTCACGGCTGCCGTCGGGCTCGACGAGCATCGTCGTGGCCGGCGCCAGCTTCTGGACGCCCCTGAGGATCGTGCGCGGCGGCGGCACCACGGCATGCCAGCTGAGGTAGTGGTGCAGGGCGACAGCGTCGATCGAGGTGTCGATCCCGCCGCCGGCCAGCAGCGCCGGGAGGGTGGAGGCGAAGCGCAGCGAGTCGGAGGTGTCGGCCAGATACAGCGGCTTGACCCCGAGCCGGTCGCGGGCCAGCAGCAGGCGGCCGGTCCGCTGCTCGTAGATCGCGAAGGCGAACATGCCGGCGAAGTGGCTGACGCAGTCGCGGCCCCACTTGTCGTAGGCCTTTAGGATCACCTCGGTGTCGCTGGTGGAGAAGAAGCGATACCCGGCGGGTTCCAGCTGGACGCGCAGCTCCCGATGATTGTAGATGCACCCGTTGAACACGATCGTCAGGCCCAGGCCGGCGTCGATCATCGGCTGGCTGCCGGCGCTTGACAAATCGATGATCTTCAGCCGGCGGTGGGCAAGCGCGACCGCATCGTGAGACCAGCTGCCCTGGCCGTCGGGTCCCCGGTCGCTCATCGTGGCGGCCATCCGCTCCACGGCGTCCTGGTCGGGTGGGCGGGCCCCGAGTCTGGCCAGCTCGCCGGCGAACCCGCACATATGAACTCAGGCTACGCGGAGGTGGGTGGCTCCGGCGCGGCGCGCCTGGGCCGAATCCACGAAGGCGGCGAACAGCGCGGCCTGTTCCGGCATCGACAGCAACGTCTCGGCGTGCCACTGCACCCCGATCACGAACTCGCGGTCCATCGCCTCGATCGCCTCGACCGTCCCGTCGGGCGCGCGGCCGGTGATCACCAGCCCGTCGCCCAGCCGGGCGACGCCCTGGTGGTGAAAGGAGTTGACCTCGGCGTGGGTGCGCTCCAGCACGCAGGCGACGCGACTGGACTCCGTGATCGTGACCGCATGGGTGGGCTGCGATGCGGGCTCGCTCTGGCGATGGTTGATCTCGCCGGCGCTGACGTCGGGCAGGTGCTGGTGCAGCGACCCGCCTCGCGCCACGTTGAGCACCTGCATTCCCCGGCAGATGGCCAGGATCGGCATCGAGCGGGCGTCGGCGGCGCAGGCGAGCGCCAGCTCGAAGTCATCCAGCTCGGACTGCACCGGACCGGTGCTCTCATGCCGGCTCTCCCCGTAGGCGCGCGGGTCCAGGTCGGGACCGCCGGACATGCACAGTCCGTCGACGCGGTCCAGCAGCGACTCGGCCAGCTCGGGTGCCAGCGGCGGGCAGACCATCGGGATCGCGCCCGCGGCCTCCAGCGCCTTCAGGTACTTGAGCCCGAGCGCCATCTCGTGCTGCGGCGGCTCACCCTGCGGCGTGAGGGCGATCGCCTCCATCCTCCTCACCTCCGAAGTGGTGACCGCGATCAGCGGTCGCGCGTCGCTCATGTTCATGCGCAGCACGTTCTCCGTTTGTTTCGTGCCGCAAACAGCGGCGGTCGGTGGCGGCAGTCTGGCAGGCGCGCAGGCAGATCGCCAACGCCACCCGGCCAGCCGGCTCTGGCCAGCGAGCCAAGCCCGCGATCGGTGGCTCACACGCGTCGGCGCCCGGGCTGCGGGAGCGGCTCAGCTATGCGTATCCCGATCGCGCCCGGCAGGCCTACCTGGAAGAGCAGCTGTAGCTGACCGCGATCGAGCGGGTGCTGCGCGGCGATTGATCGGGGCGTGGTCGAAAAGGCCCGAATATCGGGCACTATCGACCCCGTTGGCGGCGAGCTGTCCCCAGTCGATCCAACGGTCCAGGCTGCCGGCGCCGGCAGCAGCACCGACAGCGCGCCGGCCTCGTAGGCGCCGCGCGCCCCGCCGCCCGGCAGCACGGCGGCCACGGTCGCCGCGGGGTTCGGGCCGGATGACACGGGAGCCTGATCCTCGCCCCCACAGCGAGCCGGCCACATTCGCCGGATGGCCACAATCCCCGTGCGCCGGGTGGCCGCCAGGCGCAGCGCATGAGCCGATCGGCCCGCGGGTAGTCTCGCCAGACTCGTCAAACGCAATCTGAGAGGTGGTGGCGATGTCTGCATCGGATCGCGTGCAGGTCCCCGGCTCCGAGCGCCAACTCGATCCCGCGCACACCCGTGTCGGCGACGTCGATCCCCAGGCGGAGATCGATCTGACGGTGTATCTCCGACCGCGCGCCGGGCTGGCCTGGGTCGACAAGGAGGCCATGCGCGCCCCGACACAGCGGCGCGTCGCCAGCCGGGAGGGGTGGGCCGAGAAGTACGGCGCCCGCCCGGAGGACATCGAAGCCGTGAAGTCGTTCGCCGAGCAGCACGGGTTGACGGTCACGAACGTCGACCCGGCCCGCCGGGCGATCCATCTGCACGGCACCCTGGAGGCCGTCAAGGCCGCGTTCCAGCCCCAGCTGGCGGGCCTCTACTCGCCCGGCGAGGGTGCCCCGAGCTACCGCGGGCGGACGGGACCGCTGACCGTTGCGGCGCAGCTCGACGGAGTCGTCGTCGCCGTGCTCGGGATCGACGATCGCCCGCAGGCGGCCAAGCAGCTGCGGATCATCGCCACGCCCGATGCCGCGGCCACCTCCTACACCCCGCCGCAGGTCGCCCAGGCCTACGCCTTCCCGACCGGCGCCACGGGGCGCGGGGAGACGATCGGGATCATCGAGCTGGGCGGCGGCTTTCAGACCGCGGACCTTCAGACCTACTTCCAGGGGCTCGGCCTGCCGGCGCCCGACGTGACCGCGGTGGCCGTCGACGGTGGCTCCAATTCCCCGGGCACCGACACCGGCGCGGATACCGAGGTGATGCTGGACATCGAGGTGGCCGGGGCCGTTGCCCCCGACGCGGCGATCGTCGTCTACTTCGCGCCCAACACCGACCAGGGGTTCATCGACGCCGTCTCCCAGGCCGTCCACGACACCACCCACAAGCCGTCGGTCGTCTCGATCAGCTGGGGCGGATCGGAGGACTCGTGGACCGCCCAGGGACGCAACCAGATGGAGCAGGTCCTCACCGAGGCCGGCGGCCTGGGCGTCACCGTGACCGCCGCCGCCGGCGACCACGGTTCCACGGACAATGTCACCGACGGCCAGCAGCATGTCGACTTCCCCTCCTCGGCCCCGCATGCGCTGGCCTGCGGCGGCACGAGCCTGCGCGCCTCGGGCGCGCAGATCTCATCCGAGACCGTGTGGAACACGACGGGCCACGGGACCACCGGCGGCGGCGTCAGCCGGCAGTTCGCGCTGCCCGGCTACCAGTCCGCCGCCAAGGTGCCCGCCAACGTCGACTCGGGCAAGCCCGGCCGGGGAGTGCCCGACGTCAGCGCCGATGCCGACCCGCAGACGGGATATCAGGTGCGCGCCGACGGCTCAGACCAGACGGTCGGCGGCACGAGCGCCGTGGCTCCCCTGTGGGCCGGCCTGATCGCGCTGCTCAACCAGTCGGCCGGCGCGCCGCTCGGCTTCGCTCAGCCGCGGCTGTACCAGTTGCTGGGCTCGGCGGCGTTTCGCGACATCACCTCGGGCAACAACGGCTCCTACAGCGCCGGCCCGGGGTGGGACGCGTGCACCGGGCTGGGCTCCCCGGACGGCACGGCGCTTGCCCGGCAGCTCTCCTCAGGCGGGTAGCGCTCCATCGCCCATGCGCAGGCGCCAGCCCAGGCCCGAGGCGCGCGCCACCGGGCGCTGCACGGCCGCCACGACCGCCTCCTCGCTGCCCGCCAGGATCAGCCGCCGGCGGGCGCGGGTGGCGGCGGTGTAGAGCAGCTCGCGGGTGAGGATCCGCGAGCCCGGCTCGGGCAGCATCACGGCGGCGGCGTCGAACTGTGAGCCCTGGCTCTTGTGGATCGTCATCGCGTACACGGTGTCCACCGCGCCCAGGCGGGTGGGGCTGTAGGCGATCGTCTCCTCGCCGCGCTCGAATACCGCCATCGCCCGCCCGTCGCGAGCCCGGACGACCACCCCGGAGTCGCCGTTGTTCAGCCGCAGCTCGTAGTCGTTCTCGGTCACCAGCAGCGGCCGGCCGACGTACCAGCGCTCCTGGACGGCCGGCCCGCCGGGCTGGTCGGCCAGCCATGTCTGGAGCTTGGCCGTCCAGTTGGCCACGCCGTAGGGGCCCCGGCGGTGAGCACACAGGATCCTAAATTCTCCGAGCGCGCGCAGCGCCTGGTTTGCGTCGCCCGTCTCGGCCGCGTGGGCAACCGCGCGCGCGGCGGCCAGCGCGGGACGGGCGATCGCCGCCGGCGAGCCGTCGCGGGCGACATCGGTCTCGATCCAGGTCACGTCGTCGGGCGGGTCGTGCAGCAGCGCCAGCACCTCGTCGGCGTCGCCGCGCCGGATCGCCTCGGCCAGCCGCGCGATCCCCCCGCCGAAGCGATGCCCGCGGTCGAGCACCACGATCCCCTCACGCAGACCGACGGCCGAGCCGCCGTCGTCTCCCGAGCCCACGATGTCGCCCAGCACCGCGCCCGCCTCGATCGACGCCAGCTGGCCCGGGTCGCCGACCAGCACCAGCCGCGCGTCGGTACGCAGCGCCTCGATCAGCCGCGCCATCAGCGACAGCGACACCATCGAGGTCTCGTCGACGATCACCACGTCGTGGGGCAGGCGCTGGTTGCGGCCGTGGCGAAAGCGGCTGTGACTGCCCGGGCGCCACCCCAGCAGCCGGTGAAGCGTCGAGGCGTTCAGCGACAGCAGCTGCTCGCGCACCGCGTCGCTCACATCCAGCCGGACCGCTTCGGCGTGCACGGCCTCCTGCAGGCGCGCGGCCGCCTTGCCCGTCGGAGCTGCCAGCGCGATCAGCGGCGCCCGGCCGAGACCCGAGCCGCCGCCGCCGGCCGCCGCCTGCTCGCACAGCAGGGCCACGATCCTCGCCACGGTGGTGGTCTTGCCGGTGCCCGGACCGCCGGCCACCACGGCCAGCCGCCGCCGCACCGCCGCGGCGGCCGCCTGCGCCTGGCGCTCGCCGGCCTGATCGCCGAACAGCCGGTCTAGACCGTCGCTCAGCAGCTGCTCCGAGACGCCCGACGCCGGGGCCGACGACATCTTGCGCAGCGCCCCCGCCACCTCTGACTCCTCGGTCCAGTACCGGTTCAGGTACAGCCAGGAGTCGGCCATTCGCAGCGGCCGAACGTCATCGCAGGCGCCGGAGGCCTCCAGGTCCACCAGCGGGCTGGCCGCCACGCGCGCAAGCCAGTCGGCAGCCTGCGGCCAGGGCAGCGCCGCCAGGTCGACAGGCTCCTCGGCGTCGACGGCGGCGATGTCGCGGATCCGGGCGAGGTCGACGTGGACGTGGCCGAGGCGGGGCGCGCGCACGGCCAGCGCGACCGCCAGCAGCACCGCCTCGTCGGTCTCGTCGGCCAGGGCACCCAGGCGCCGCGCGACGTGCACGTCGGCGGCCGCCAGCACGCCCGCCTGGTTGAACTCGCGCAGCAACCCCGAGGCATGGCGGGCGAAGCGGGGCTCCAGCGCGTCGCGCTCGGGAACGGTGGCGCTCATCTGGACGGCTCCCCGTGGTGCAGCGCGTCGCTGAGCGCCTCCACGAACCCCGGGGGCGGGCTCCAGCAGAAGACGCCGCTCGGCGCCCCGCCGGTCAACCCGGCATCGGCGCCGGTCATCCCGCGGACGAACAGATAGGCCACGCCGGCCAGGTGCTGGTCGGGCGAGTAGCCGGGCAGGCGCCAGCGCAGATAGCGGTGCAGGGCGACCGCGTACAGCAATGCCTGTAACGCATAGTGGTGGCGAAACATCTCGGCGGAGATCGCCTCGGGCCGGTAGTCATACGAGGTCAGAGGCTCGTCGGCCTCGCCCAGCCAGTTGGTCTTGTAGTCCAGCACGGCGAACCGGCCTCCGCCCGCCCCCGGCAGCCGCACGACCAGGTCCAGGCTGCCGGTCAGATAGCCACGTACGGTGGGGCGCAGCCCGGGGTCGCCCAGCCGCTCGGCATACCCCGCCAGCGGGTCGTCGGCGGCCAGGTGCTCGCGCAGCACCGAGCCGACGCGCTCCAGCGCCAGCCAGCCGTCGGGCCGGTCCCCGCCGGCCAGCGGAAGCTCGAAGCCCAGCTCGTCGAGTCGATCGGCGCGCGCCACGTCGCGAAGGCGCAGCCCGTCCAGTTCGGGTCCGAGCGGTGTCTCGATCGCGGCGCGCAGGCCGGCGACCACCGTCGCCGGGTCGCCGATCTCGATCGCGCGGCGATGGCGCACCTCGGCGACCCGTTCGGTCAGCTCGGCGTCCAGGTCGCCGGCGGCGAAGTCGGTGGCCTCCAGCACGCGGTGCACGAAGGTGCCGATGTGGACGCCGACCGGCATCTCGCCCAGCAGCGACGGCGCGGACAGCTGCGGCATGGCGTCGGCGCGGCCGGTCGGTGGGGTGGGCGGGTCGGAGTCCACCGCGGGCTCGTCGGTCAGCAGCGGCTCCTCGGGCTCAGAGCCCACCCAGGCGTCGTGCGCCTGGGAGGTGATGTCGGTGTACGAGGTCCGCCGCCAGCGCAGGTCCAGACTGCGCTCGAACGTGCCGGCGCGCAGCGCGGCGGGTGGTGCCGCCGGCGGGCTCCACTGGCCCGGTCCAGCCGGTGTCGCGCGCTGCACCGAGATGCGCCCCGGAGCGCGTTCGGCGAGCTTGGCCAGGCGCGTCTCGAGCTTGGCGTCGTCGGGGGTGGACGAGCCGGCGGGGGCCACGTCACCCTCGGCGCCGCGGCTGAACAGCAGCCGCCCCAGCGGGGAGTTGCGGCTGTCCCAGGAGCCGGCCCACCACAGGACGACCTGATGGCGGGCGCGGGTCAGCGCCACATACGCCAGCCGTAGGTCCTCGCCGCGCTGCTCGAAGAAGAACTGCTCGCGATGCTCACGGAAGTCCGCGCCCTCGAGCGCCACGTCGAGCGTGCGCTCGTCCCCGGCGGCCGGATCGTGGAAGAACACCGGCCGCGCCTCCTCGGAGATGTAGCCCGCCTCCCACAGGAAGGGCAGGTAGACGATCGGGAACTCCAGCCCCTTGCTGCGATGGACGGTGAGCACCTGGACGGCCTCGGCGTCGGACTCCAGACGCCGGCTGCGCTCCTCGTCGGAGGTGTCGGACTCGGCCTGGGCGATCCGGGTGCGCAGCCACGCGGTCAGCGCGGTCGCGCCGAGCTGCTCGGCGGTGGCGGCGCCGTGCAGCAGCTGGCCGACGTGTCGCAGATCGGTCAGGCGGCGCTCGCCGTCGAGCTCTGAGAGCATCCGCGCCGGCAGCGCCTGGGCGAGCATGATCGTCTCCAGCAGCGAGGCCACGCCGCGCGTGCGCAGCACCCGCGCCCAGTCGTGCAGCCGCCGGTGCACGTCCTCCCACGTCCGGCCGTCCTCGTCATCGCCCGCCTCGGCCAGCTGCTCGGCCGACCACCCGATGAAGCAGGTGAGCGCGGCCGAGTGCGCACGCGTGATCGACGCCGGGCGCTCGAGCGCCTCGAGCAGCCGCAGCCACTCGCGCGCGATGTCGGTGGCGAACACGCTGCCGGCGCCGTTGATCACCGCGGGCACGCCCACTTCGTCCAGAGCCTGGTGGATCAGCGCCGCCTGCCGGTTGGTGCGCACCAGGACCGCCAGGTGGCCGGGCGCGACCGGGGCGCCGTCGACCCGGCCATCGGATTGCAGCAGGGCGACGATGTCGTCGGCCAGATCGCGGGCCACGTGGGCGCGCCCGCTGCCGGCCTGCACGAAGCCGCCGGGGGTCAGCGTCACACCGGGCTCGTCGCGGCGGACGACGCGGATCCGCATCGGCGCAGGGTGCGGGGTTGGGCTGGATGGGATCGATAGACGCGTTCCCTCGTGGCCGGGGGCGGCGCGGACCTCGCGGTAGGCGATCCCCTCGTGGCCGAGCTTGACGCCGCCCAGCAGCGCGTCGTGGGCGTCGATCAGCCCCTGGTCTGAGCGCCAGTTGACCTGCAGGGTGGCGCGCGACTCCGCGCTCGCCGCTGCCTGCAGGTAGGCGTAGACATCGGCCCCGCGGAACGCGTAGATCGCCTGCTTGGGATCAGCGATCAGCACGAGCGTGCTGTCACCGCCCCCGAACGCGCAGCGCATGATCTCCCACTGGTCGGGGTCGGTGTCCTGGAACTCGTCGACGAGGACCACGTCGAAACGCTGCCGCAGCGCCGCCCGGGTGGCGGGGGCGTTGTGACCGTCGAGGGCGGCGCGCAACCGGGTGACCAGATCGTCGTAGGTCATCACCGCCATGTCCCGCTTGCGCCGGAACAGCTCGGCCCGCGCGGCGTGAGCCAGCCGTTCGCGCATCTCGGGCACCTCGCCCGCCGCGCCGACGATCTTCGCCGAGGGATTGTCGATCGCCGCGCGGGCGATCTCGACCGCCTGCGCGCGCCCGAACGCCGGCGGCCCCCCGGTGGAGAAGCGCCGCACGTAGAGATCGTCGATGACCTCTGAGACGAGGTCGGACAGGTCTTCGGCGAACGTCACCTCGGGCTCCAGGTCGCCGGCGATCCCCAGGCCTGAGAGGACCTCCTGGCAGAACCCGTGGGTGGTGGCGATCGTCGCCGCATCGAAGCTGGCGATGGCGCGCTCCAGGCGCTCGCGCCGGGCGGCCACGTCCTCGCGCGCCAGCAGCCGGACGACCGGATCATCGCCGACGGGCGCCCGCGCGAGCGCCCGCGCCAGGCCCTGCTCGACGCTGACCAGCCGCTCGCGCACGCGCTCGCGCAGCTCGCCGGTGGCGATCCGGGTGAACGTGACCAGCAGCAGACGCTCCAGCGGCACCCCCTCGGCCACGTAGCGCGCCGTCAGCGCCGCGATCGTGTACGTCTTGCCGGTTCCGGCCGAGGCCTCCAGCACGGTCACGCCGGTGGGCAGCCGCCCGCAGACATCGAACTCCCGCGGGGCGAGCTGCGGCGCCACTGTGCCTGCCGAGCTCATCGCGTGCTCACCTGCTCACGGATCAGCAGCTCGTCCCACAGCCGCCGCGCGCAGCGCCCCAGCCGGGAGTCCTCGCCGTCGGCCCAAGTCTCGTCGGGACGCGGGGGCGCCGCCAGCAGCTCCTCCAGCGCGAGCACGCCGCCCAGCACCAGCTGGTGCTCCAACTCGCGGTCTTCCTTGTCAAAGCGCCACTCGGTCCTCCATTCGCGCTGGGCGGCGGCGGCCGGGTCCTGGCCGTCGCTGGCCGCCCGGGCATAGGCGGCCGATGTCTTGGCAAAGATCGGCAGCGGCTCGCGCATGCCGCGGTCGTAGAGGTCGACGAGCGCCGCCAGGTGCTCGCCGGCCGTCGCCCGTCGCTCGCCGGCGTCGGCGCCCAGCGGCGGGATGATCGCCGTGCGCACGTCGTCGTCGCCCGAGCCGCGGCCCACGGTCGCCGCCGAGAACGCCCGCTCGGGCCACGCGGCGGTGAGCGCCAGCAGCCTGACCCACGCCGCCAGCCGATGCTTGGCCGAGACCCGCGAGTACGTGGTGGTCAACAGCACGTCGCCGCGCACCCCCGCGACCGTGCCGTTGAGCAGCCGCTCATCGGCGAGCGACACGTGCACGTCGACGGGCTCGGCGACCGCGTCCTCGCCGACCTCGGACACGACCGCCTCCACGATCGCGTCGACGATCGGGTAGATCTCGCGGACGATCGGATAGCCGAGCACTCCGGGCGGCAGCGTGCCGCGAGCCTTCTCGGCCAAGGACGCCGTGCGCCCGTCGACGCCGCGCAGCCGCGCGTCCAGCAGCCGCTGTCCGACGCCCCAGCGGCCCAGCTGGTCGAGCTCCACCGTTAGCCCGTCCTCGATCTCGTCGGCGCCGGCCCGCAGGCTGATCCCCAGCCGCCGGCGCAGGAACGAGCGCACCGGATGGTCGACGAAGCGGACCAGGTCCTCGAGCTCGATCACCCGGCCCGAGGACGGCGCCAGCGCCGCCCGCAGGAACGGCCGCGGCTCGGCGCGCGGGCTCGTCAGCGCCCGGGCGCCCTCCAGGCTGATCGCGTCAAAGCTCCACGAGCGCTCGCCGGTCAGCCCGCCCGCGGTGAAGTTCAGTGGGTCGAACGGCTGCAGCGGATGGCGCACGACGACGCGCTCGTGGGCCTGAGCGCTGCCGTCGGCCAGGCGCACGGTGGCGTCGACCGTGTCCAGCAGCTCGCCCACCGGAACGGCCGGCGGGCGCGGCGTGTTGGTCCGCTCGTCGTTTCCGGTGTAGGTCACGATCAGTCGCTCGGTAGCCGCCAGCAGGGCGTCCAGCAGCAGCTGGCGGTCCTCGCTGCGCGGATCGCGCTCGCCGATCCGCGGCTCGTCGAGCAGCAGGTCGTCGCCGTCGCGCGGGGCCTTGCGTGGGAACGCCCCGTCGTCGAGCCCGAGGAGACAGACGACCCGGTGCGGGACCGAGCGCATCGGCATCAGCGTGCACACCGTCAGATGGCCGGTGCGGAAGTTGGCCCGCGTGGGGCGGCCCTGGAGCCGGTGGCCCAGGTAGGCGCGCAGCTCCGCGGGCGCCAGCTGTGCACCGTCGGCGTCGCCGGCCTCGTCCACAAGCTCGTCGAGCACCCGCTGCAGCTCGGCCCGCTGCCAGCTCTCCAGCGGCGCGGTGGCGGTCAGGGCGTCGGCGGCGGCAGCGATCGCCTCAGCCCACTCGCTCAGCGACTGGGCGACCGAGAAGGAGTCCAGCGCCTCGCCCAGCCGTGCCACCAGCTCCGCGAAGCGCCCGGCCAGGTCGATCGCCCGGCTGTCGACGTCGTCGAGCGGCAGCACGCCTGAGAACAGCCGCTGGTCGTCCTCGGTCATCGTCACGCCCAGCAGCAGCCGGTCCAGGCCGCTGCGCCACGTCCCGCTGTCGATGGAGTCGAGCTTGAACGGGGCGCGATGCCCGGCGTCCAGTCCCCAGCGGATCCCGGCCTGCGCGATCCAGTCCTGCAGCCTCGTCAAATCGTCGTCAGCCAGCGCAAAGCGCCGGCGCACCGGCGCGCGGTCGGCCAGGTCGAGCACCTCGGAGGCGGTGAGCCGCCGGCCGACCAGATCCAGCAGCTGGGTGACCACGGCCAGCACCGCGTTGGTCTGGCGCAGCGCCCGATCGGCCAGGCGCACCCGAAGGTCGATCTGGCGGGTCTGCGCGGGGAGCGGGCCATCGGGCTCGCCTTCGTCGTCCGGCGTTCGTTCACCGGCTCCGAACGTGGCCTGGATCAGCGGCGCGAACGTCTCGATGTCAGGGCACATGACGATCACGTCCCGTGGCTCCATCGTGGGGTCGTGCGCCAGCGCGTGCAGGATCGCGTCACGCATCACCTCCACCTGGCGGACGCGCCCGTGGCACGAGTGCACCTGCAGGCTGTGATCGTCGTCGGCCAGCGTCCGGCGCGCGTCGTCGCGCCCGGGCAGGGGAACGCCCGGTGGCTGGTGGTCGGCGCGGATGTCGGCCTGGATCTGACCCAGCAGGGTGCCGAAGCCCTGAGGCGGTGCCTCCTGCAGTTCGTGGCCGTGGTCGGCGTGGCCGCCGGGGGCCCCCTGTAGGACGAGCTGCATCTCCCGCGCGTCGCGACCCCAGGAGCGCAACAGGCGATTGGCGGCCAGCCGCGCGCTCGGGTCGTCGGCGCGAGTCGTCGTAGGAGTGTCACCGGCGTCCCGCGCGACGGCCCGCCACAGCGTCGGCGAGGGGTGCAGCAGGAACAGGTGCACATCGCGCTCGTGGGCCAGGGCGCTCAGCACCTGCACGTGACCGGCCGGGAGGCGGGTGAGCCCGAACAGCGACAGCCGCTCTCCGAGCGCCAGCAGCTCCGGCTGCTCCAGCAGCCGCGTCCGGGCCCGCTCGCGGCGTTCGGCCGGGCCGGGGCGGGCGATCCGGGCCCGCAGCCGGCGCCACAGCTCCGCCTGCCAGATCGCGGCCGCGGGCAGCTCGGCGCCGAGCTCGTCGGCGTCGCGTCCCTGGGCCCAGGCCTCCAGCATCTGGGGACGGTGCAGCGCGTAACGGTCATACAGGCCGGCGATGTGACGCACCACGCTGAGGCGACGTGCCTGCCTGGCCGGGTCCGGCGGATCGCGGTCGGCGCCCAGGTACGCGGCCAGTCCCGCCAGCCACGGCTCGGCCAGGCCCTCATCGACCACGTCCAGCAGCGGCCAAACGCATCGCTCGGGCAGCCACGGGTCCTTCGCCGGGTCCACGTCGGAGGCGGTGGCCACGGCGTCGGAGATCAGGCGGTGGGGGGTGGGGAACATGACGTTGGCGCACACCCCGTCTCGGTCGCCGGCCCGTGCACCCAGCACGGCGGACATGCGCTGCGTCAGCCAGCGCTCCATGCCCCGGGTGGGGACGGCGACCACGTCGGCATCGAACGGGTCGTCCGGCGGCTCGGCGAGCAGCTCGGCGAGGGCGTCGGCGAGCCGGTCGGCGCGGGTGGCGCGGTGGACGTGGAGCATGCCTTTCAGGGTATCCCCGGGGCAGGTCAGCTTCGGTGGTCACGACCAAGCAAGATTCTTGCGACAACTTTGTGTAATTCACTTGCAATCCATACGAGGTTGAGTTACCGTGGCCAACGCCTCGTAGGAGTTACCTATATGACACGCGCTCTCCACACCTTCTCCACCAGCTTTGTCCCCGCGGCGACGATCAGTTCCGCGGCGACCCCTGTGCGCGCGTTCATGATCGGCGACCTGCGTCGGGAGACCAATAGCGATGCCCTCGCGACGAGGTGCGCTCTTCATTAGCCGAGCGCGCACATCCGACTCGACGCGAGGGCGATCCACACGGATCGCCCTTTTTTTGTGCCCAATCCGACTTAACCCACTGACTGGAGGAACACCATGACCAGTTTCAACAGGCTTTAGAGCCACCGAGGGCCACCAGGCCCGACTTTCTCGCCGACGGCTGTCAGCTATGCATGTCGCACGCCTGTGTCAGGTGTCAGTGACCCCTGAAGGAAAGTGACAGCGAGCGGCGACGCCTCAATGCGCCACCCATTAGCCATGTGAATCGAAAGGAGGCGGTCGTGAATCTCGACCGCAATGAGCTGCTGCTGCTCAGCCGCGGGGGTCGCGTCCCGCGCTCCAGCCGCGCCAAGCCGTTGCCGGTGCCACTCCAACGGACCGGCCCGGGACGTATGGCCACGCTTGTCCAGGGCGTGCGCGCCCGCTCGCGCCGGCGCGCCCAGCTCGACGCGCAGAAGTACCGGGAGTTGGAGCTCGCCGTCGATGACGAGCGCTGAGCTCCGGGACACGCGCCACCGACGTCGGGCTGGACGGCTACTTCGTGTATGAGGCCGACAGCGAGCTCGACGCGATCGAGGTCGCCGCCCGCGTGCCGGCGGCCAGCATGGGCGGCGCGATCGAGGTGCGCCCGGCCGTCGAGTGGTAGCCCGAACGCCGCTGGGGCCAGGTCGCTGCACGCGCCGCACACGAGCTAACGTGATCGGCGAGTGGCAGCCGGCGACCTGAGCCCCAGCGCGTTCGCACAGGACGAGGAACTGCTGACCGATGTGCTGCGCGAGGTGATCGCGGTGGGCGACGGTCCCGAGGCGGTGGCGCTGCTCGACGACGCGATCGAGCTGGGGCGCCGCGCCCGTCTCGGCGACGCGAGTGCCGCCGACGAGCTGGCAGAGCTGATCGGCGGGCTGGAGCTCGATCAGACCGAGGTGCTGGTGCGAGCCCTGACCCGCTGGTTTCAGCTGATCAACCTCGCGGAGGACAACGAGCGCGTCCGGCGGCTGCGCGCCCGCGACGTTGCCGATTCCGACCGGCCGCGGGCGGGCTCGCTGCGCCAGGTCGTCGCCGACCTGCACGCGGCCGGCGCCAGCGCCGCCGAGCTGCAGGCCGTGCTGGAGCGCGCCCGGCTGCGGCTGGTGATGACCGCGCACCCGACCGAGGCCCGGCGGCGGACCACGATCGACAAGCTGGCACGGGTGTTCGTCGTCCTGCACGCGTTGGACGAACGGACCCATCCCGACCGCGCCGAGGCGCGGCGGCGGCTGCTGGCCACGATCCAGGAGCTGTGGGGATCCGACGACATCCGTGCCGCCGAGCTCACCGTGCACGACGAGGTCCGCGGCGGCCTGATCCACTTCGCCTCCACGCTCGCCGACACCGTGCCGCGGATCTACCGCGACCTCGAGCTGGCGATCGACGAGCACTATCCGCCCGAGGACGGCCGCTCGGCCGTGCAGGTCCCGCCGGTGTTGGCGTTTGGCTCCTGGATCGGCGGCGACCGCGACGGCAACCGGTTCGTGACCCCGGCGACGACCGTCGACGCGCTGGAGCTGATGCGCGAGCAGTGCCTGCGTCTGCTGGAATCACGCGTGGAGCAGCTGGCCGGACGGCTGTCGCTCTCCGAGCGCCTGACCGGCCACGCGCCTGACCTGGAGCCGATCCTCGCCGCGGGCGTGCGGGCCTTCCCCGGCCTGGCCCGCACGCTGGCCGGGCTGAACCCCGAGGAGCCCTATCGCCGTGCGCTCACGTTCGTGCGCGAGCGCCTGCGTGCGACCCAGGCCCGCGGCCCGGGTGGCTATCCGGAGTCCTCGGAGCTGCTCGAGGACCTGCGCCGCGTCGAGCGCTCGCTGCTGCGGGGCTCCGGAGCGCTGACCGCCAGCACCGATCTGCGCGACTTCATCCGCCAGGTGGAGGTGTTCGGCTTTCACTACGCGCGCCTGGACATCCGCGAGCACGCCAAGGTCCACCGCCGCTCGCTGGCCGAGATCTACCGCTCGCTGGGGGTGTGCGCCGACTACGAGAACCTGCCCGACGAAGAGCGCCTCCAGCTGCTCCAGGACCAGATCGCCGACCGCCGTCCGCTCGTGCCGGCTGACATCGGGCGCTTCTCGGCCTCCACCCAGGAGACGATCCAGACGTTTCGTACGCTGTGCGAGACGCTCAGCGATGCCAACCGCGGAGCGATCCACTCCTACATCGTGTCGGGCACCGAAGGGCCGTCCGACCTGCTCGAGGTGCTGCTGTTGATGAAGGAGTCAAGCCTCTCGGAGGCGGGCGGTCGCGGCGCCCAGCTGCGGATCGTTCCCCTGTTCGAAGCCGGGGCCACGCTGCACGCCGCGCCGGAGACGATGCAGCAGCTGCTCGGCATGCCGGTCTACCGCGAGGCGCTGCGCTCGGTGGGCAACGTGCAGGAGATCATGATCGGCTACTCGGACTCCAACAAGGACGTCGGCTACCTGGCGTCGGCGTGGGCCGCCTACACCGCACAGGTGAAGCTGGCCGACCTGCTGCGCCACCACGAGGTCGACTGGTTCTTCTTCCACGGCCGCGGCGGCGCCGTCGGGCGCGGCGGCGGGCCCACCAACGGCGCGATCCTGGCGCTGCCCCCGGGCACCGTGCACGCGCAGCTGAAGATGACCGAGCAGGGCGAGGTGCTGACGGCCAAGTACGCGGTTCCGGAGATCGCCCATCGCGAGCTGGAGCTGGCGACCAGCGCCACCCTGGCCACGGGGCGCGCTCGGGCCCATGCAGAGAGCGCGCGCTTCGACGAGCTGATGCAGGAGATGGCCGACGAGTCGGCCGCCGTGTACCGGTCGATCGTCCACGACGATCCTGACTTCGTGCGCTTCTTCGAGGCGGTGACCCCGGTGCGGGAGATCTCGCGGCTGCGCCTCGGCTCGCGGCCCGCGAAGCGCTCGCAGGCGGCCGGGATCGGCGACCTGCGGGCGATCCCGTGGGTGTTCTCGTGGACGCAGGCGAGGATCGTGCTGCCCGCCTGGCTGGGGCTGGGTTCGGCGTTGCGAAGCGCGCGCGAGCGCCACGGGGTGGAGCTCCTGCGTCAGATGGCCAGCGAGTGGCCGTTCTTCACCAGCGTGCTGTCCAACGCTGAGATGGGCGTTGCCAAGGCCGACCTGGGGATCGCGCGGCGCTACGTGGAGCTGTGGGACGACGCGGAGGCGCGCGAGCGGATCTGGGGCTTGCTGGAGGACGAGCTGCAGCGCACGATCGACGAGCTGGTGGCGCTCGGCGGCGGCGAGCGGCTGCTGGACGGCGAGCCCGTGCTGCAGGCCTCGATCGATCGCCGCAACCCGGCGGTGGACCCGCTGTCGTTCGTGCAGGTGGAGTTGATGCGTCGCCTGCGCGACGCCGGAGAGGACGCTCCGGAGCAGCTGCGGCGCGTCAGCCAGCTGACGATCAACGGGATCGCCAGCGGCCTGCGCAACACCGGCTGACACCAGAGGAGGCAGCGATGCAAACCCTTCACGGGCTAGGGCGGCCCATCACGATCCTGATGGCGGATGACGACGAGGACGATCGCGACCTGGCGCGCGACGCCCTGGAAGGCACACGACTTGGCGAGCGGATGGAGTTCGTGATCGACGGCCAGGACCTGATCGACTACCTTCGCCACGACGGTCCGTATGCCGACGCCCAGACGCCCCGTCCTTCGATCATCCTGCTGGACCTCAACATGCCGCGCAAGGACGGGCGCGAGGCCCTGGCCGAGCTCAAGGCCGACGCGTCGCTGCGCCAGATCCCGGTGGTTGTGCTGACGACCGCCAGCGACGAGGTCGATGTGCAGAAGGCCTATGACCTGGGCGCCAGCTCCTACATCACCAAGCCGGTAACCCACGGCCAGCTCGTCGAGGTGATGCAGACGATCGCCCAGTACTGGTCGGGGATCGTGCAGCTGCCCGACACGCCCGCCGTATAGACCCCGCCCACCCGGCCGCCGGCCATCCGGCGAGCCCGGAGCGCGGATCGGCGATCATATGACGCGCGCGGCCGACGCCGCGCCGCCAAGAGAACCACGATGCCACACGCCCCCGACCTGTCCGGCCGCGCCCTGGACGACCGCTACGAGCTTCACGTCCCGATCGGCGAGGGCGCCTTCGGACGCGTCTATCAGGGCCGTGACCGACGCCTGGCCCGGCCCGTGGCGGTCAAGGTGATCAAGCCGTGGTGGACGGAGGATCCCGAGTGGGTGGCGACCTTCGAGCGCGAGACGCAGATGCTCGCCCGGGTATCCGACCCCGGGATCGTGCAGATCTTCGACGTCGGGCACGCTCCGGAGGGCCTGTACTACGTGTCCGAGCTCGTCGACGGCGAGGACCTGGCCCGCCGCCTGCGCCGCGGGCCGGTGTCCGCCTGGGAGGCGTGCCTGATCGCGGCCCAGCTGTGCCGGGCGCTGGCGCACGCTCATCAGCAGCGGATCGTGCACCGCGACGTCAAGCCGGCCAACATCCTGCTCTCGCATCGCGGGCGGGTCAAAGTGGGCGACTTCGGCGTGGCCCGGCTGGCCGAGGGCTCCAGCGACGCTGCGGCCGCCACGATCGTGGGCACGCCCCGGTACATGGCGCCCGAGCAGGCCCGCGGGCTTGCGACGACGCCCGCCACCGACGTGTACAGCGTCGGCGTGGTGCTCTACGAGATGCTCGCCGGCCGCCCGCCGTTCACCGGCGACTCGGTGGCGGAGCTGGCGCTCAGCCACGTGCAGGAGACACCTCCGCCGCTGTCGGCCCGCCTGCCCACTTCGCTGGTCGCGATCGTCGCCCGCGCGCTGGCCAAGGATCCCGCGCACCGGTTCGCCGATGGGGCCGAGATGGCCGACGCCCTGGTGCAGGCTCGCCGGCAGTCGGCCGATCGATCCCGCCGCTCGGCAAGCGCGGGCGCGCGGGCGCGCACGCGCGTGCATCCCCCGGCGCCGCTCCCGCCCGCGGGGGCGACGGCGACCGCGCTGCGCGAGCCACGGTCCGGTGGGTGGGATCCGGTTCAGCCGCGCCAGCGCTCGCTCCCGCCGCGCCGCCCGGCCGACGAGACACGCGCCGCGCCGGGTGGGTGGGGTCCGGTCCCCCCCCGGCGCAACGTCAACCCGCCCGCCCGCCGCCGGGCGATCGCCGCCTTCGCCGCAGTAGCGCTGCTGCTGGCCGGGATGGCGACCGCGGCCGTACTGCTCGGCCACCGGCACACGCGAGTGCCGCGGCTGACCGGCTTGAGCCGGACACAGGCGCGCTCTCGCGCCGGCGGCCTGAGGCCGGTGCTCAGCTTTCGCTATGACCGCGCCGCCGCGGGCACCGTGATCGCCCAGGGCCCGCGCGCGGGCACGCGCGTATCCGACGGGACGCCGGTCCATCTCACGGTGAGCCGGGGCCCGGCGCCGGTCGAGGTCCCCGTGGTGGCCGATGCCGGCAGCGGCGCCGCGCGCGACGCCTTCTCACGCCTGGGGCTGCACACCACCGTCACCCAGATCGCCGCCCCCGGGGTCGCGCCCGGGACCGTGATCCGCACCAGCCCCGCGGCCGGCCGCCAGGTGCGCTTCGGCGCGACGGTCTCGCTGTTCGTGGCCGAGACGCCGCAGTGGCGACCGCTTGAGACGATCACCGACTCGCGTCCGGTGATGCTCAGGATCCGCGGCACCCGCTGGCGGGTCGTCTACAAGATGGCCTACCACGGCACCTGCACGTGGTTGGTCTTCTGCTCGGGCCCGAGCGCGCACGTCTCGACGCCCGGCGGCTCGTCGGTCGAGAGCTTCGGGATGAACGACGGCGCCACGCAGACCGAGACGTTCTCCACCGGCGGAGGCACCTACCAGGTCAAGGTCACGCCGGGCGGCGACGAGGCCCGGTGGTCGATGCAGGTCGAGGACTACTACTAGTTCTGGTCCTCGAAGCTGCCGAGCTCGGTCAGCTGCCCGGTCAGCGCCCAAGTGCCTGCGCCGCGCGCCAGATCAGCAATGACTTTACGCAAATCTGCGTAACGCAAGCTTGCGAAATCAGGTGAGAGCTGTCCTCAGGCGTCGTCGTCGACATGGTCGAGCGCCGGACCGGAGCCCTGGCCCGCCGCCAGTTCGGGATGGTCCAGCGCCGACGCGATCGCGCCGGCGATGCGCCACAGCGCCCCCGCCTCGACCACGAACGGCGGCGAGATCTGGAGCGTGTTGTCTGGGAGCGCGCGCAGCAGGATGCCGGCCTGGAGGCAGACCCGCGTGATGAGGTCGGCCGAGACGTCCGGCACGAGGTTCACGCCGGCCAGCAGGCCGATCCCGGTGCGCACCTCGACGACCGAGGGATGCTTGGCGACCTGCTCCATCGCCCGCACGAGCTCCGGCTCCAGCTCCTTGACGTGGGCGACGAGGCTCTCGCGCTCGATCACGTCGAGGTTCGCCTGGGCCACGGCGCAGGCCGTGGCGTGGCCCGAGTAGGTGACGCCGTGACGGAAGATCGGGGCGTCCGGGGAGTCGAAGAACGGCTCCCACACGCGCGGCGCGATCAGCAGTCCGCCCAGCGGCGCATAGCCCGAGGTGATCCCCTTGGCCATCACGACCATGTCGGGGTGCAGATCGAACCGGTCGGTGGCGAACATCTCGCCGGTGCGCCCGAAGCCCGTGATCACCTCGTCGAGCACGAACAGGATGTCGTACTCGCGGCAGATCTCCTCGATTCGCTGCAGGTAGCCGGGGGCCGGCAGGATCACGCCGCCTGTGCCGATGATCGGCTCGGCGAACATCGCGGCCACCCGGTCGGGCCCGAGCAGCTGGACCTCCTGCTCGAACGCGTCGGCATCGTTGGCGGGCACGCGGGCGGTCTCGGAGATCAGCGACTCCGACCCGTAGCCCTCGCGGTTGAAGGGGATCCCGGCCAGGCTGGTGCCGAAGGCGTGCAGGCCGTGGTAGGAGGATTGGCGGCTGATGATGATCCGCTTGTCGGCCTGTCCCTGCAGCTGCCAGTGGCGGCGGCTGAGCTTGGCCGCGGTGTCGATCGCGTCCGATCCGCCGCTCACGAGGAAGACCTTGGGATCCGCAATCGGCGACATGTCCTCGAGGCGCTCGGCCAGCGCCAGCGCCTGGTCGTTGGCGATGCGCCCGAACGTGTGGTAGGTCTCGAGCTTGCGCATCTGCGCCGCCGCGGCGTCGGCCAGCTCGGGCCGGCCGTGGCCGATGTTGGCGTGCCACAGGCCGGCGGTGGCGTCGAGCAGCGTGCGCCCGTCGTCGGTGGTGACGTTGGCGCCCTCGCCGGACACGATCGTCAGCCGGTCGCCGGCCAGGATGCTGGGCATGTGGGCTTGGGGTTGCCAGAGGGCGTCGGTCATGCGGTGAACGCTAATGCAACCGGCCCCTCTCCGGTGTCCAAAGAGTCACCGCGGCTCAGGCCGCGCAGTCAAGCGTCGTGCTGGTGAGGTGGGGTCGCCGGGCACGTGGATCGAGGGGTTTGACGAGATCCCTGCCAGCGACCGCGACCCGGGTCGTCGCCCTCACCGCGATCGCCGCCGGATTGGACGCTGCGGCGCTCGGCTGCATGCTCTACCTGGAGACAGCTGGACCGACTCGAGACACCGAGCCTGACCTGGGATTCTCCGCGGCCGTCACCCGGCCGCCGCGTGAGCGGTCTGAACCCGGCTAAGCAGCAAGCTCATCGAGCACGATGCTGCGCCTGCGCTCTCGTCCGTCGCGGATCACCACCGCCTCGACCTCCCGGCCGATCCGCTCGGAGACCATCAGCCGCTGCAGGTCGGTGGCGTCGGTGATCGGCTCGCCGTCCAGCGCGACCAGCAGGTCGCCGGGGCGCAGGTCGGCCCGCTCGGCGGGACTGTCGGCGATCACCTGCACGAGCGCCACTCCGCCGCTGCGGCCCAGGCGCTCGGCGACCGCCGGCGGCAGAGCGCGCGGGGCGACGGCGGCGCCCAACACGGCGCGCCGCACGCGGCCGTCGCGGATCAGGGTCGAGATCAGCTGACGGCTGGCGTCGTTGATCGGCACCGCGAGCCCCAGGCCGATGCCGGCCAACGCGGTGTTGATGCCCACCACCCGCCCCGCGCCGTCGACCAGCGCGCCGCCTGAGTTTCCTGGGTTCAGCGCCGCGTCGGTCTGGATCACGTTCTCCACCAGCCGCCGCGGCCCACCGCGCGCGCCGACGGGCAGCGAGCGACCGAGGCCGCTCACCACTCCGGCGGTGACCGAGGAGGCGAATCCCTGGGGGTTGCCGATCGCCACCACCAGCTGGCCGACCCGCAGCGACTCGGCGTCGCCGAGCGTCGCCGCGTGCAGGGTGCCGCCGTCGGCGCGCAGCACCGCGAGGTCGGACAGCGGATCTGAGCCGACCAGCGAGACGTCGGTCTCATGGCCGTCGCTGAAGCTGGCCACGCCGCGCCGGCTGCCCTCTACGACGTGCGCGGAGGTGATGAGGAAGCCGTCGGCGGAGATCGCCACGCCGCTGCCGGCGCCCGTCGCCTGACCGCGCCGCGTGCGCCGGCGGACCTGCAGGTTGGCGACGCTGGGACTGAGCGCCTCGGCGACCGAGATCACCGTGCGCGAGTAGGCGTCCAGGGCGTCCGCAGCGTCCGAGCCGACCGACGGCTCGTCGGCGTCCGGAGGCCGGACTGCTGTGCCATTCATGTTCGTCATACAATGATCGTACACAAACGTTTCGACTCAAACATATGGAGCAGAAGATGTCCGCAGAAACAGAACTGGTGGACGGCGCGATCTCCGTCGCCGCCCACCTCGAGGCAGAGTTGGAGGAGGCGCTCGCCGAGCACCGGCTCACCCGTCCCAGCTTCCTCGTGCTCGACGCGCTGGAGCGCGCCGAGGGCCACACGCTCACCCAGGGCGAGCTCGTCGCCCGCGTGCGCCGCACCGCCGGAACGGTCTCGATCCGCCTGGGCCGCCTGGAGCGGGCGCGCATGATCGAGCGTGAGCCCGACCCGGAGAATCGCCGCAGCGTGACCGTCACCCTGACCGAGCGCGGGAGCAAGCTGGTGCAGGCGGCACGCCCCGCCTACGCCGAGCGCGCCGAGCGTCTGCTGGGCGGCCTGCCCGAGGGCGGCACCGACGCGCTGCGCGAGCCGATGCGCTCATGGCTGGCGTTCTTCGAGCCCGACGAGCGGGTCGCCCCCCGGCTGGGCGTGGCCGTGGCCACCTCGGCGGTGGCCAAGCGGATGCGCCAGGCGGTCGGTCTGGCCGACGAGCCCGGCGTGCTGGTGATGCGGGTCAGGCGAGACAGCCCGGCACAGTCGGCCGGCCTGAGCCGCGGCGACCTGGTGACCGGCGCCGGCGGGGAGCCGGTGCGTTCGATCGGCGACCTGGACCGGGCGGTGCGGGCGGCCAACGGCACCCTGGCGCTCAACGTGCTGCGCGGGGTCGAGCCGCGCGAGCTGCAGGTCACCCTGAGCGACGCCAGCGGCCCGTCAGTGCAGTAGCACTCGCAGCGCCACCACCATCAGCCCCAGCAGGATGCCCATGCCCGTCTGGACGATGAGCTGCTTGCCGGTCAGCTCGGCCCGGATCCCGATCCCGACCTCGATGGCGATGATGATCGCCACCGCGGTCCAGACCGCGGCCGTGATCGCGGTGGGCAGCTCCGCGCCGAGCGCCCAGCAGACCAGCACCGCCAGGAGCGGCCCGACGGCGCCGTAGACGACCGCCAGCTCGTGCACGGCGGCGCGGGCGAAGTTCGCCGGCGTGAACGCTTCCTCCTCGCGGACGCGTTCGCCGGTGAACTCGGCGTAGGAGACGGCCAGCCAGTAGACGATCATCGCCACGACGACCGCCGCGACCGTTCTCGCGTACGTCTCACGTCGGGGCGGCTCGGCCGCCAGCAGCGTCGCGATCAGGATCGTGCCGTAGACCAGGCCGCCGGGGTTGGCGGGCATGCGGTACCTGCTCATCCGGCCGGGGTCATCGTCGAGCGGGCATCGTCGGTGCGGATCAGCGTCCAGGCGAAGATCGTGCCCAGCGCGGCGAGGATCGTCCCCGCCA
>JADGPO010000007.1 GCA_017882405.1 Solirubrobacteraceae bacterium
ACGTTCTTGGCCCGGAAATCGGTGGCCAGGGTGGTGTTCAGCCCCTGGGCGAGCCCGACCGATGCCGACGCGAGCGCGCGTTGCGCGGGCGTACCGAAGTACAGCGACAGGAACGGGTCGTAGTACGTCATGCCGGCGATCTTGACCTTCGGGCCGGCGGCGTGGCGGAGCGCCGCGACGATCTTCGGCACGTTGAGCTTGATCTCGTTCAGCCCGTTGGTCAGACACGTGGCGTTGAGCGCTCCGTTGGTCACGCAGCCGTCGACGTCGTTGGCGCCGATGTCGAGCGTGATCATCGCGACCTTGTGCTTGTGAATGAACTTGACCGCCGCGGCCAGCTGGGTGCCCTTGTAGGGCCGCGCCTTGCAGAACGGTCCGCCCTTGATCATCGAGGTGGTCGACTCGCCCGGGCAGCCGTACTTGGCCAGCTTGAGGTGGCGGTTCGCGGTTTTCTCGGCCGCGTACAGGACATCGGCATAGCCCTGGTTCGTCTCCACGCTGGCGCCGCTCGCGTTGGGCTGGACGCCCTGGGCCAGCGAATCGCCGAGGGAAAGGTAATAGCTGGGCGTGGGCGCTCGTTTGGCCAGCGCCATCGACGGCGCAGCACCGAGAACCAACAGTGCCTTGACGAGCACGGCGGATTTCCATCGCATCAAGGGACTCCTCTCTGGGCCGTGGCCCCAACGCGCGGTCGCGCGTGCGCATACGGCCGGGATACAAGATGAACACGCGGCTTTAGCAATCGGACGCGCGACTGGACGAATGTTCTACTCGAGGGTGAGCGGCGCCCGCGTTCCGCCGCCTGTTGCCAGTGCAGCTCTTGAGCCTGACCGCCGACATGCCGATGCTCGAATATGCGGCTTGTGACCGCCACCGGGGAACGGGCCCGCCGAGCGCTGCTCGCCCTGCGTGACGCGCCCGAGACCGACGCCGGGCTGGAGGCTCGTACGCTCGGATCGCTCTACCTCGCGGGTGCTCTGATCGGGCTCGTCTCCGTGTTGCTGCCGCACTCCGGTCGGGCCGACGATGCGGGTCTGCTCTCGAACATCGGCTTTGCGTTCATCGGCGGGATCGGCCTGCTCACCTTCAGCGCCCGGATCCCGCGCTGGATGATCCACGCGGTCCTCGTGCTTGGGAGCCTGGTCATCACGCGGGCGATCGTGCTGAGCGGGGATTCGGTCAGCTTCTACTCGGTCTGGTTCATCTGGGTGGGTCTGTTCGCCTTCTACTTCTTCAGCCGTCCGGTCGCGGCCGCCCACGTCGCCTTCGTGGCCGTCCTGTACGCGGTGACGCTGATCCGGGACACTCCGAGCTCGCCGGTGGCCCGCTGGCTCACGACCGTGGCGACGCTGGTCGTCGCGGGGGTGCTGATCGACACGCTGGTGCGCCGCTCACGTCTGCAGGCAACCTCGGCGGCGGCGAGTGCGCGCAGCATGGGGAGGGTGATCGCGGTCGCCCACGAGCTCGCCGCTCTTTCGGACAGCGCCGCGGCGCGCCCGGCGCTCTGCGAGGCGGCCGCCCGCGTGACCCAGGCCGAGGCCGCGATTCTGTGGGAGCCCAGCGCAGACGGCACGAGTCTCCACGCCACCGCGACGGCGGGGAACGAGACCGAACCCATGGCGGTGCCGTTCGCCGGGCCTCCCGCCGGAGCGCCGCAGGCGTTCACGACCGGCGAGACGATCACCCACGGAGCGCACCTCTGGAAGCCCGTCCTGCGCGAGGACCGCCCGATCGGCGTGCTCGAGCTGAGCTGGGCCGACCCGGTCGTACGGCTCGATCGCTCGGTGCGCTCGCTCGCCGACCTCCTGGCGGTCGAGGTGGCGGTGACGCTCGAGCGCGTCAGCCTGCTCGCGGAGCTCGAGACGATCGCCCGTACGGATGAGCTGACCGGCCTACCCAACCGCCGGGCGTGGCAGGAGGAGCTGCCCCAGGAGGTGGCGCGGGCGATGCGCTCACAGCCGCTGCTGTGCGTCGCCATGCTGGACCTCGATCACTTCAAGCGCTACAACGACGACCGCGGTCACCAGACCGGGGACCGGTTGCTCAAGCAGGTGGCCGGGGCCTGGAACAGCGAGCTGCGCCCGACGGACCTGTTGGCGCGCTACGGCGGTGAGGAGTTCGCGCTGGCGCTGCCGGCCTGCGGCGCGCAGGAGGCGCTCGCGGTCGTCGAGCGGCTTCGCGCCGTGATGCCCGACGACCAGACGTGCTCGGCGGGGGTGGCCTGCTGGGACGGCACGGAAAGCGCAGGTGAGCTGCTCGGGCGCGCCGATCACGCGCTCTACGAAGCCAAGCGCGGCGGGCGAAACCGCACCGCCATGGCGCTCGTCGGCCCCGAGACCAGCGCCGTCATCTAGGGCCGCGGCCCCGCGGACCTCGTACTCTTGCTGAGCATGGCTCCGATCTCGCGTGGCTTCCGTGGCCGGCGACCCGCCGTCGATCCGGCCCGCGTTCCGCCCGGCCAGTACCTGGTCGGCGACTTCCCCGTGCTGTCGGCCGGGCCGACCCCCCGGGTCGACCTCGACGCCTGGAGTTTCACGATCACGGGGGCCGTCGAGCACGATGTCTCCTGGACCTGGCCGGAGTTCATGGCCCTCGCGAGCGAGGACTTCACGGTCGACATCCACTGCGTGACCAAGTGGTCCAAGCTCGACACGGTGTGGACCGGGGTGTCGCTCGACACCCTGCTCGGCAGCATTCGGACGGAGGCCGGTTACGTGACCGCCTGGTGTGACGGCGGCTACACGACGAACCTGCCGCTCGCCGATCTGCGCGACGGAAAGGCCTGGATCGCCCACCGCTACGACGGGGCACCGCTGCACCCCGAGCACGGTGGACCCGCGCGGCTGCTGGTGCCCCATCTGTACCTGTGGAAGAGCGCCAAA
>JADGPO010000052.1 GCA_017882405.1 Solirubrobacteraceae bacterium
CATCCGGATCCCGAGCCGCGCGGCCTTGTCGGCATAGCAGGGGCCGATACCCCGGCGTGTGGTCCCGATCTCCAGCTTGCCCAGCTTCGCCTCCCCGGCGTGGTCGAGCATCATGTGGTAGGGCATGATGAGGTGCGCGTTGGCCGAGATCCGCAGCGCATTGGTCTCGATGCCACGGCGGCGCAGTTCGTCCAACTCGTCGGTCAGCACCTTCGGATCGATCACGACGCCATTGCCGATCACGCACAACTTGCCGGGATGCAGGATCCCCGATGGCATCAGGTGAAGCTTGTAGGTCTGCCCCTCGCGGACGATCGTGTGGCCGGCGTTGTTGCCGCCCTGGAAGCGCACGACAGCATCGGCCCGCTCGGCGAGCATGTCGGTCACCTTGCCCTTCCCCTCATCGCCCCATTGGGCGCCCACGATCACTATTCCGGGCATGTCAGCTCAGTGTACGGCGGCTGACCGTGGCCATCGTCCACGCGCGACTGCGATCATGACCGGCCGGCATGACCGACTACGTCGACATCCACGCCCACGGCGGCGAGCTATCGCTCGACATGGCGCTTGAGGTCGGCGATGACGACCTCAAGCAGGCCAGCCTGGAGCAGCGAGGCACCGACCTCCTGATCGAGACTCCCGACGACACGACCACGATCGAGGAGCGGCTCTCGCAGCTGCGCGCCCGGGGCTACCGGATCACACTGACCCATCCGGAGCGCAATGACCAGTTCCAGTCAGACCCTGATCGGCTCACAGCTCTCACCGGCGATGGGGTGCTGCTGGCGCTCGACGCCGCCTCGCTCTTGGACCCAGCCCCCAGCCGCCCCCGGCTGTTGGCCGAGCGCCTGATCAGCAGCGGTCACGCCCACGTCTTGGCGTTCGACGCCGCCGCGGATCAGGACGCCTCGGAGCTATCCGGACCAGAGTCGGCCGCGGCCGCGCTGGTCGGCAAGCCGCGAGCGCGGTGGCTGGCGCGTGACGCGCCTGCGGCGATCGTGGCCGGCGAGGAGCTGCCACCGATGCCGGATGCAGAGGCCCGGGACTCGGCAGCCGAGGACGCTTCGCCTCAGGCACAGGACCCTGGGAGCCGCCCGCCGCTCACCGCTCGGCTCCCGCGAGTCCTGCTGCTGGTGCCGCTGGTCGCAGTGGCGATCGTGAGCTTCGTGATCATTCGGTCGCAGCACGGATCCGGCGCAACGTTCCTCACCCAGCAGCGGTTTGCCCAGAGGTTCACACCCTCGAACGTCGCCCAGGTGGTGCGAGCGGCGCCGGATCCGAAGACTCACAACGACGCGCTTCGCGCCCGCTGCGTTCCGCTAGGGGTCGGCGATCTGAAGAACCCCTGGCGCTGCCAGCTTTCTTACGCTAACGGGGATCGGCTGCAGTACACGGTTACGGTCTTCGGCAACGGCAGCTACGTCGGGAACAATCAGATCATTCTGGGGCCGGGGCCTCGTCAATCAGTAGGCGGCAGCATCAGCGGGTGCTGCATCGAGATCCCGTGACGGTCGGCGCTACTCCAACTCGCGCTTGAGCTTGCGCAGCGCGCGATAGAGCCGACCCTCGACAGTCGTCAGCTTCTCGTTTGTGAGCTTCGCGATCTCGGGCACGCTGAGATCTCCGCCGTAACGTAGCGAGATGGTGTCGCGTTCCTCCGGACTCAACGTCTGCAACGCGTCTTGCAGCGCGTAGCGATCGTCGAGCGAGTCGAAGGGGTCATGCTCGTGCCCGATGCCGCCCGCATACACCTTGTCCATCGCTCGCCGGCTAGCGTCGGCGCGACGGGCACGATCGCGTACGAGGTTCAGCGCGATCGAGTACAGCCATGTCTTCTCTGAGGCTTTGCGGCGATCGAAGCCGCGCTTGGCCTTCAGTGCGCGCTCGAACGTGTCCGCCAGCAGGTCCTCGGACACGGGCCGGTCACCCGTGCGGTACACGAGGAAGGCGAGCAGCGGCTGCGCGTGCTCTGCGTATAGCCGCTCGAAGTCAGAGTCGCGCATGGCGTTGAGGGCCCTTGCCCTTCATCGTCGCAGCGTAGTCATCGCTTGAGCGAGCGTGTAGCCGTCTTTGGACCATTGCGAAGCTTTTGATTGATTGAGCGTCGTGAATTCCGCCTTCACCAGCGGATCCCGCGGGTTCAGGGACAGCGCTTTCCGCGCGGCTCCACGCGGATCTTGCCCGGCTGCAGCCTTCATGATGGCCAATCCGTAGCGATATTTCCAGTCGCTGGGGTCGAGCGAGATGGCCCTATGCATCGCGGCGATCGCGAGCTGGGGCTTGTCGGCATCGACGTCGCAATAGCCCAGCACCTCGTACGGCTCTGGTCGACTGCCGAGAACCGAGATCGACGAGATCGCGGCGCGCGTGGCCGACCGACAATCGCCGCTGTTGTACGAGTTGGTGGCCTTGTTGAGGTCTCGCTGCGACAACCACATGTAAACCGGCGCGACCGCCAGCACAAGGCAGCCGATTCCCATCATGCTGCGCACGAACGACGACGGCAGCCGGCGCTCCTGCGCTGCGCGCTCGACCGCGGTTTCAGGTGCGGACCTCGCCATGACGAATCCGCCGAGGCTGAAGAACACGAGGGTGACGACCGGCATCTGCCAATCCCAGTCATAGCCCGCATGGGCGGCCCACGTGAGCATTACCGCAAAAACGGCCGCGTAGATCGATCTGTCCGGCCCGCGCGCCTTCACGAGTGCCCCGACCAGCAGCAGAAGGATGACGGCTACAAGCAGCGTTGCCCCGACCACGCCTAGCTCATCGAGGTTCTCCACGTAGACCGAGTGAGCGTTGACAACGAAACCACTCCCCCTCGGCCTGTACGTCTCCCAGGAGTTCTCAAAGGTGCCAGCACCTTGACCAAGGGCCGGCCTGGCCTCGAAGCGGTGCCAGGCGACCTTCCACATGTCGAGGCGCCCGTTGTTGGCCGGATCGGTAAGCCGTGCTCGCAGATCGGCGCTGCTACCACCCGGCCGCTGAGAGCTGATGAAGCGGTGGTACTCGTGCGAGATCGTGCCCCTTGCGACGACCAACGCGATGATCACGGCCAGCGCCAGCGCACCCCAGCACGTCGCCAACACCCGACGCCGATGAACCTCCGGCAGTCTTGCTCGCAGCAGTACCCGATCCGCGGTGAAGACCAACAGGGCGCGCAGAAGCGCCGCTGCCAGCGCACACACAGCGACCGCGACGGCGACTCTGTGGCCCTGGATCACAGCGCGGGCGGTTGTGAGATCTGTCGTCGCCAGCAGATTGGCGTCGTAGCAGAACTTCAACGCCACGGCTGTCGGAGGGGCCATCGCGATCATGGCACTCAGCCATAGCCGTGGGCGACCCACGAGCGTGTAGACGACCACCCCGATCACCATGACGCCGATCGCCCCGCGCCCGAATGTAAAGAACAAGGTTGACGCCAGAATCGGAGTCGCCGCCGATACCAGCACCCGCATGACCGGATGCTCTCGAGGGTCGCTGGAGAAGTGCAGACAGAGGATCAACCCGAAGGCAGCCAGAAGCCCCTCGGCATTCCAGTAGGTGACAGGGAAGCTGAGCCGCTGGTTGGCAATCGTCGGCGTCGTCGGCCACACGTGCGGAAGCGCGCGCGCTATGAGTCCACTGGCGCAGACCACGAAGATGGCGAGCAACAGACCGCGGAGCACCCACGCCAGCCGCAGCCGGGTCCGCCCGATCGATCCGAACAGCACGAGCGCCAACAGATAGAGCAGGGCGCGATCAAACTCGACCGCCGCGCTGCCGGGGGCGTGCGACCACGCCTGCGAGATGAGCACGAGCAACACGTATGCGCCAAACAACAGCGAGGCAGCGCCCAGCATCCATCCGGCCCCCTCGAACGGGTTCCCCGCCAGCGATCGCGCCAACAGGACGACGCACAGAATGATCGCCACATACGCAGGGGGTTCGGGATAGAAGCCGCCCGCGTTGAACGCGAAGTACGCAATCAATCCTGCCGGTAGAAGCAGCAGAGCGGCCGCCGCCAAGCGCCTGCTGTTGAGCATCGCCGCGCAGTGTACGTAGTCGGAACGAGCCTAAGTCGCGCACCGCGTTGCGCGCATATTGCTTGCCAGGACGTCGGTCCGGGTAGTGGTACGCCATGGCCGATCAGCCTCAGCTCGACTGGAATGCCGCGGAGGTCCGCGAGGGGACGCTGACCATCAAGGTCGGCGGCGAGTTCGACGACGCATGGAAGCAGACGTTCGCCCGTACGCTGGCGCTGCTCGCCAGTAGCGGCACTTGGGGCTCGGTGGGCTTCAAGAAGGGGAAGGTGACCGTCGAGGGCGTGCAGGAGGGCTCTGAGGACAAGGTGCGATTCGCGCTGGACGGCGCCGTCCAGGAGGCCAACGCCCACCATGCCGAAGACGACTCGGAGGAGTCGGACGAGGGTGAGGAGTCCGGAGATGAGGATGACTCCGAGGGCGACGACACCGATCGCCGCATGACCGAACGGTTCCGAGACTCCTCGGACTAGCTGAGTTGGCCGAAGGCGAGGCAGCGAAGGTTCGCCGGGCGCGGCTTCGGCGCTCGGACTGCTCCGCGGCGACCAGTTGCTCGCCTACCGCGAGGGCCGCCGGTGGCAGGTGGTCCGCTCAGACCAGATCAGCGAGCACCTCAAGGACCTGATCGGCGACCAATACAGCGCCAAAGACTTCCGCACGTGGAACGCCACCGTCCTGGCCGCCGTGTCGCTAGCGGTCGACGGGCGCGACGCTGTGAGCAAGCGGGCGCGCTAGCGCGCGATGGACGGCGCGGTCATCGGCGTCGCCGAGGTGCTGGGCAACACGCCGGCGGTTGCCCGGCGCTCCTACATCGATCCGCGCGTCTTCGATCGCTACCAGTCGGGCTGGACGATCGGGGGCGAACTGGACCGCATCGGCAGGCTGAGCGGGCCCGACGATCGCCGCCGGACAGGTCTCGAGAACGCGGTGCTCGACCTGCTTTACGACGACCAGGAATCACCGGGCCGTCCAGCGTTACGCGGCGCGCGCCGCCTGACCCACCGCCGCGCAGGGTCCGCCGCCCGACCTAGGCGTCGGAGCGCTGTGATAGAAACCGTGCGGTCTGCGACCAAATGGGAGGTCACCGCGATGGTGGTCATCTCCACAAATGGGAGGTCACCGCGATGGCGGTCACGTCCAGTACGACCGTCGGCTCGGACGAGCTGTTCGTCAGATGGGCCCAACAGGGCGACGTGCCGGCCCGGGACACGCTGATCGAGCGTTTCCTGCCGCTGGCCCGCAAGCTGGCGCGCCGATATGCAGGATCAAATGAGCCCTACGACGACCTCGTCCAGGTCGCGAGCTTGGGACTGGTAAAGGCGGTTAAGCGCTTCGATCCGGAGCGCGGGTTCGCGTTCACCTCATTCGCCGTGCCAACGATCCTGGGCGAGCTGAAGCGCTACTTCCGGGACACCGGCTGGGCGCTGCACGTCGATCGCGGCTCCCAGGAGCGGGCGCGCAAGATCGCCGAGGCTCGCCGCCAGGTCAGCGCGCGCCAGGGCCGTTCGCCCACGGTTTCCGGGCTCGCCGAGCACCTGGAGTGCAGCGAGGAGGAGATCCTCGAAGGGCTGCAGACGGCCGAGGCCTACGACACCGTGTCGCTCGACGCGCCCCGCCGTGGCGACACCGAGACCGGCCGCCGGCTCGACACGCTCGGTGGTGAGGACGATCGGCTCGAGCTCGTAGACGACCAGGCCACGGTATTCGCCGCTGCCCAGCAGCTACCGGAGCGCGAGCGCCGTATCCTGTTCCTGCGCTTTGGCGCAGATCTCACGCAGGCCGAGATAGCTGACCACGTCGGGGTGTCCCAGATGCAGGTCTCGCGGCTGCTGCGCAAATCGGTGCGGCGGCTCCAGGAGCTCACGGCCGTGCGCACCCCGAAGGCGCAGGACTAGTCCAGACGCTACCGAGCCTCGCGAAATCAGGACTGGAGCTCTTGCTCGGCCCACGCTCTCGCTCGCTGAGCCCACGGAGTCCGCGATCGACTGCCCGTAACAGGGGTCTCCGGTGGTGACGGTGGCGGAGTTTCGAGAGCCCGCAGAGCGTCCGCTAGATCTCGGACCGCGCTGGCAAACGCCGCCGCTGCCGGACCATTCTGCCCCTCTCTGGACCGAGCGCTGGCGGCTGCGCCAGAGGCTTTAGCATTAGCCGTCAGAGCCTCCAAGATGACGGTCGCAGCATTCTCCTCCGTTACCTCAGCTGGCTTGTTGCTCGGAAGCCTTGGCGACATTGCCTCTCCTGGTTCGAATCTAGTAGACCGGTCATGATTGCCCGCCGCCCCCGACCCCGTCCGGTCGGAGTCGCATCGAACAGGCGCCGCGTCTCTCTTGGAGAGACGCCGCCGCTCTGCCCGGCCTTTCACTGCGTTAGCGCATTGTCCTACAAAGCCTACGCGCGGATCACCACGCAGCAGGGCGCCGGTCACTGGTCCTTTTTGATCTCCTCGTCAGCCTCGCCGCCGTCGGTCGCGCGGGCGTCCTCTTCGAACCCGTCGGCGTCCTCGTTGATGCGGCTGGCCGCGTGGTAGTCGCCGTGGGTGGCGTGCTCGATGAGTTCGGCCTCAGCGAGCTCGAAGCCCTCTGATTCGCCCTCGCCGGCCTCGATCAGGGGGCGCTGGGCGGGGTCGGCCTCCGGGTCGTCCTCCATCGGGGGGTCGCTGCTGACGCGACCGCCGATGGCGGCGGCCTCGGCGGCGGCGGCCGCTTCCTCTTCGTGCTCGAAGTCTGATTCGGGCTCGGGCATCGGCTACCTCGCTTGCGCTTGCTTGACGTTGGACGGGGACGCTGGGTGGGTGGGGTGGGTGGGCCCAGTCGTAGCCTTGCCGGCCTCGCCCAGCATAAGCGCGATATCGGTCACGGGGCCTGGACTACCCCCGGCACGACAGCGCAATCGCTTTTCTGGCGACGATCACCGGACGTGCATGCGAAGCGTCAAGCCCGTCTCACTGCTGCGCAGCTCGACCAGATCGCAGACCTGGTTGATCAGCCACAGCCCGCGACCGGAGAGCGCGTCGGGACTCGGCCGGCGGCGCCCGGCGAGAACGTCGGGAACGGCGGTGTCGGAGCTGACCTCGGAGACGACGCTGTGGCCGTCGTGCCAGATCCGAGCGGTGCAGCGGCCGTCTCCGTGCTTGAGCACGTTGGTGGCGGCCTCGTTGACCACGAACACCACGTCCTCGCGCCGCTCGCGGCTGAGGCCGCGCAGAGACGGATCGTCGACGACGGCCCGGCGCAGGGAGCGCAGGTCGCCCACGAAGACGTGCTCGGACATGGGCATGGCGGGCTCGGTGAGCGGCCAACGCTCCCCCACGAACACCCGGAGCGGGTCCTCGTAGCGTTCGCTGGGGCGGCTTCCGGAGGCGTCGCGGAGCCGGGGGTGGGTCAACTCGGCGCCCTCGAGCACGTCGGAGTCCAGGTGCTCGGCGTCATATGGGCACAGGATCTTGGCGTCCAAGCCCGACAGCGCATGATTGAGCAGCGCCTCGTGACGCAGGCACTCGACCATCTCGGCGTAGCTTCGACCCGGCCACATCGGCTCCGAGATCACGCGGGCACGGCCGTCGTGATCCTCGATCCACTCCTGGATGATCGGCAGCAGACAGCTGGGATTGCTCCCCACCTCGTTCATGTCCTCGAAGCGCACCTCGGCAGCGTGGCGGGAGAGCGCTTCGCGCAGCCACTCCACGTTCTCGCGCGGAACCGCCGCCAGCACGGCCTCGCCGGCCTCGATGCCCTCCGTCACGAAGTCGTGGACGGCCCGCGCGAGCTCGCCCTTGCCCCGGTAGAAGAGAGCCTCGTGGAACAGGGCCGCGCCGTGGGTTTGAGGTGTCGTTGGGTCGCCAGTCATCGCTCGCCTTTGCGGTGCTAAGTACCGTTACCGCACCACTCGACTCTCAAACCCACTGCTATCGATCGCATTTGGCGTTCCAGATCGATAGGCTCGACCCAGTGCAAAGTCAGTTCCGAGTCGAAGTGGAGCGAGATGGCCGCACCGCGGTGATCGCCGTCAGCGGAGAGCTCGACCTCGCCTCCGGTCCGGAGCTGGAGGCGCAACTCCATGACATCTCGTCGTCGGACACCGAACTGGTGGTCGTCGACCTGCGCGAGCTCGAGTTCATGGACTCCACGGGGCTGAGCATCATCGTGCGCGCGCACCAGCGGCTCACCGGGGAAGGCTGCGCTCTTGGACTTGTGAAGGGATCGCCGCAGGTCCAGCGGCTGCTCGATCTGACGGGCGTCGCCGATCGCATAGCGCTCGTCGCCCGGCCGGAAGAGCTGATCAACGGGCATTAGGCGCGCCGCGTGACGGGGATCTCACTCGGCGAGAGGATCCGCAGCGGACAGGGGCCGGAGTTCGCCGAGCTGCTCGAGTCCCTCGGCGAAGCGATCACCGTGCGCGACCCTGGCGGGCAGGTCGTCTATGCCAACCGCGCGGCACTGCGCAGCCTGGGCTTCGAGACCTTGGAGGACCTGCGTCGCCACGGGCTCAACGCGATCATGGACGACCACGTGGTCCACGACGAGCACGGTCGTCCCGTCTCGATGGACGACATCCCGGGGGTCAGGCTGTTGCGGGGCGAGCAGCCAGAGCCGATGCTGATCCACACCGTGAACCAGCACACCGGAGAAGCCCGCTGGCAGCTGCTCAAGACCACCCCGCTGCGCGACGGCGAGGGGCAGACGATCGCGGCGGTGACCATGATCGAGGACGTCACCGCGGTCAAGACGGCCGAGGTCTACACCCGGGTGCTGGCCGAGTCGGGGCGGATTCTCGCCTCCTCGCTGGACAACCAGCAGACGCTGCGCAACGTCGCCCACGTGGCCCTCCCGGCGCTCGCCGACTGGTGCATGGTCGAGCTGATCGACGGCGACGGTCGCCGCGAGCAGATCGAGATCGCCCACCGCGACCCCGCTCAGGCTGAGCTGGCGGTCCGCATGCGCGACCTGGAGCCGCCCGAGATCCGGCCCGAGCAGGCGGTCGGACGGGTCATCGCCAGCGGCGAGTCGGTGCTGTTCTTCGACGTCACCGACGAGCACCTGGCCCGCGTCGCACAGAGCGAGAAGCAGCTGAAGATCCTGCGCGCGCTGCAGATCCGCTCGGCGATCGTGGTGCCGATGCGCGTGCCCTCGCGGACGATCGGCGCGATGTCGTTCTTCACTGCGCAGTCGCGGCGCCGCCTGACCGACGAGGACGTGGCGCTCGCCGAGCAGCTCGGCGGCCGGGCCGCGGTGGCCGTGGAGAACTCGCGCCTGCACACCCAGCTGGCCGAGGTAGCCCAGACGCTGCAGCAGAGCCTGCTTCCCAGCGAGCTGCCCGACGTCCCGGGCTGGGAGATCGCCGCCCTGTATCGCCCCGCGGAGGTCGAGCAGCCGATCGAGGTCGGCGGCGACTTCTACGAGGTGATCGAGACCGGCGGAGGCTGCCTGGCGCTGATCGGAGACGTCACCGGCCACGGTGTGGCCGCGGCGGCCGCGACCTCGCTGATGCGCCACGGCGCCCGCTTCGCCAGCCGCCTGGAGCCCGATCCGGTCGCGATCCTGCGGCGGCTGGACGACGAACTGCGCCGGCGCAAGGGGTCGGCGATGTGCACCGCGCTGTGCGCCGCCCTGCACGACGGCAGCCTGAGCATGTGCTCGGCCGGCCATCCCCCCGCCCTGATCGTCGATCGCCGCGGGACCGTCATTGAGGCGCCTGCTCCCGGGCCGCTGCTGGGGGCCTTCGCGGACGGCACCTGGCATCAGGAGCGGACGCCGGTGTCATCCGAGGAGCTGGTTTTGATGTACACCGACGGCGTCACCGAGACGATGGGCGACACCGACCGCTTCGGCGGCGGGCGGCTGCGGCGCCTGCTCTCAGAGCACGCCGGAGCCTCACCCGAGCAGCTGCTGGCCGCGCTCGACGAGACGCTTCAGGAGTTTCGCGGCGGCGGGCGCACCGACGACGTCGCCGCGCTGGCGCTGCGCCCGCGGACCGCGAGCCCTTAGGCGCGGTGGTCGATCACGACCACGTGCAACAGCTCGGTGTCCCCGGCCCGCTCCACCGAGACCTCGTCTGAGAGCAGCGCCAGCGGCGAGGGCCGCTCGGCGCCTCCGGCCTGGAGCATCGCGCCCGTACCACGGCGGAACGGGCCCACCACCAGCTCCAGGCGGCGTTCGGAGGCCATCATGCGCGCGCCGATGCGAGCCCCGGCGGTCGCCCCCGAGGCGTGCGCGGCGATCGTGTCGGTGACCAGGTAGACGTCGGAGAAGCGGTCCAGCGAGAAGTGCGCGGTCGCCGCCAGGGTGCGCGCCAGGCGACCGAGCACCGGCGCGAACAGGTTCACCGGCGAGAGCGTGACCACCACCTCCCCGGGCTGGAGCTGCGCGACCGGCTCCTCGGCCGCGGGGAGCACCGGCACGCGGAACAGCGCCTGGTCGCCCCGCTGGCCGGCGAAGTCCATCTGCACGATCGTGCCGCCGGTCCGCCCGGGACCGAAGCGGGCCTCCTGGGTCAGCGCTCGGATCACCGAGACGCCGATGCCCCGCGCCTCATCGGGCCCTCGGCCGGCGGCGGGCAGGCCAACGCCATCGTCCTCCACGGTCACGCGCAGCCGGTCGGGCTCGAGGAACATCCGCACGCGCATCGGCCCGGGCTCGCCGTCGTAGGCGTGCAGGACGACGTTGTTACACGCTTCGCTGACCGCCGTCTTGAGGTCGTCCAGCAGCTCCGGGTCGATCATCAGCACCTCGGCGAGCCCACCCAGCATTCCTCTCACGATCGTGAGGGTCTGGGGTCTGCTCTCGAGATGCAGGCCGACGATGGGACCTTGGTCGTTCACCTGCGCTGAATCAATGCCCAGGCGCGACCGGCGTCAAACCCGCTCGGCTGATCTGGTCCGAATCAGCCGCTCTCGCTGCCGTCGGCAGCCAGCTCGCGGAGGCGTTTGATGGCGCGACGCAGGATCCGCGACACCTGCATCTGGGAGACCCCGATGCGGTCCGCTATCTGCGTCTGCGTGAGATCGTGGACGAAGCGCAGGCGAAGCACCTCGCGCTCGCGCTTACATAAGTGGCGAGCCGCCTGCCCGACGGTGACGCGATCGTCGGCCAGCTGCAGATCATGGTCCTCGGTGCCGAAGCTGTCGACCACGCTTCCGCTCTCGCCGTCGCCGTCGTCGTGGGGAGCGTCCAGCGAAGCTGCGTGATGCGCGCGGGCGGTCTCCAGCGCGTCGAGCACGTCCGCCACGTCAAGCTCCAGGTACTGCGCCAGCTCGTGAACCGTCGGCGCGCGTCCACCGCGGGCGCTCAGCTTCTGCTTCGCGTCCTCGACCTTCACCGCCAGCTCCTGGGCGCCGCGCGGCACGTGGACGGCCCAGCCGAGATCTCGGAAGTAGCGCTTGAGCTCACCCAGGATCGTGGGCACGGCAAACGACGAGAACGCCGTCCCGCGGCCGAGGTCGTAGCGGTCGACCGCCTTCACCAGGCCCAGACAGGCCACCTGGAGCAGATCGTCGAACGGCTCACGCGCGCCGTTGTAGCGGCGCGCCAGCTTGCGCGCCAACGGCAGGAAGCGCTGTACCAGCTCATCGCGCGCGCGGCGTTCCTTGTGAAGATGCCAACGCTCGAATAGCTCCTCGGTGCCCATCAGCGTCAGCGCGGCAGCTTGCGCGGTTCCGGGCCGAGCGACTCGGGTGGGACGGGTGGCGAAAGTGGTCATAAAGCCTGCCTTACCCCCTTTGGCGAAACTGAACCAAGCCGATCGGGCGGCGGTTTCTCACGTTCCTCTCACGCGGAGTTCAGGAAACTCCCAGGCGGGCGAGCGACGATCCGCACGTGAGCGTCCAGCCCGAGGCCCTTCGCGTGCTCGTCGTCGACGACGAGCCCGGGATCGTCGACGTGGTCGCGATGGCCCTGCGCCATCACGGCTACGAGGTGGCGACGGTGGACACCGGCGCCGGCGCCCTGGCGCAGGTCCGCGACTGGCGGCCCCACGCGATGGTGCTCGACGTGATGCTCCCTGACATGGAGGGCTTCGAGGTCGCGCGGCGCCTGTCGGCGCAGCGGTCAGCGCTCCCGATCCTGTTCCTGAGCGCTCGCGACAACACCTCGGACAAGGTCCGGGGGCTGACCACCGGCGGCGATGACTACGTCACCAAGCCGTTCAGCCTGGAGGAGCTGATCGCGCGGCTGCGCAACATCCTGCGTCGGTCCGGCGCGCACGACGAGCGCTCCAGCCGACTGGAGTTCGCCGACCTGCAGCTGGACGACGACACACGCGAGGTCAGCCGAGCCGGGCGGGCGATCGAGCTGACCGCCACCGAATACCGCCTGCTGCGCTTCCTGCTGCTCAACCCGCGGCGGGTGATGACCCGGGCGCAGCTGCTCGACCACGTCTGGAGCTATGACTTCGGAGGCGACGCGCGGGTGCTGGAGACCTACGTCAGCTATCTGCGCAAGAAGCTGGACGTCGGCGGACCGCCGCTGCTGCACACGGTCCGGGGCGTCGGCTACGTGCTGCGGCTGCCTCGGGAGTGACGATGTCGCTGCGCGCGCGGCTGCTGGTGGGCATGGTCGTGCTGGTGTCGGTCGGGCTGGCCGCTGCCGCGATCGTCACCTACGAGGAGCAGCGCACGTTCCTGCTGGACCGCGTCGATCAGCAGGTGGAGTCGGCGCTGGTACCGCTCACGTTCCGGCTGCGCCCGGCGGCGGCCGCCGGGACGCAACGCTCGAGCCGCCCGCTGCGGCAGCCGCCGCCGTTCGCGCGCCGGCGGGGCGCGCTCGGGCCGGCCTCGGCCCTGCCGCCGGGCACCTTCGGCGAGATAGTGGGCCCGGATGGACACGTTCTGCGACGGCGCACGTTCAGTTACGGCGAGCGCACCGGCCGGCCGCCCAGCTTCCCCTCACACCCGCCGCTGAGCCGGCCGGGTTCCTCCCCGCGGCTGTTCACGCTGCGCTCCTCCCAGGACGGCATCGGCTACCGGGCGGCCGCGTTCACGGTCGGCTCGAACACGGCGCTGGTGGCCGTGCCGCTGCGCGAGGCGCAACTGACGCTTCACCGGCTGGTGAAGGTCGAGGCGCTGGTCGCCGGCGCGGTGATCGTGGCGCTGGTGGCGCTGGGCTGGCTGGTGATCCGCCTGGGCCTGCGGCCGCTGGAGCGGATTGGACGGGTCGCGTCCGAGATCGCCGATGGCGACCTCTCGCGCCGCGTGGCGACCGCCGACCAGCGCACCGAGGTGGGGCGCCTGGGACGGTCGCTGAACGAGATGCTGGCGCAGATCGAGCGGGCCTTCGCCGCCCGCCAGCTCAGCGAGAACCGCCTGCGACGCTTCCTGGCCGACGCCTCCCACGAGCTGCGCACGCCGCTGGCGTCGATCCGGGGCTACGCGGAGCTGTTTCGGATGGGCGCCGCCGACGATCCCGAGACGCTGGCGCGCGCGATGGCGCGCATCGAATCCGAGGCCGCCCGCATGGGTGTGCTGGTGGAGGACCTGCTGCTGCTCGCCCAGCTCGACCAGGTGCCCGAGCCACGCCGGGTGCCGGTGACCCTCGGCGAGCTGGTGACACACGCAGCCCAGGACACGCGCGTGATCGCCCCCGACCGCGTCGTCCACGTGGACATCGAGCAGGACGCGGCCGTGCTGGGCGATCCCGACCAGCTGGGCCAGCTGCTGGCCAACCTGACCCGCAACGCGGTCATGCACACGCCCGCGGAGTCGCCGATCGAGCTGCGCCTGGGCAGTCGCGCCGGCCAAGCCGTGCTGGAGGTGCGCGACCACGGTGCAGGCGTGCCCGACGACCCCGGCGAGACCGAGCAGCTGTTTCACCGCTTCTGGCGCAGCGAGAGCGGCCGGCAGCGCGGAAAGGGCGGGTCCGGCCTCGGCCTCGCGATCGTCCGCGCGATCGCGCGGGCTCATGGCGGCGAGGTGAGCGCCGCCAACGCCCCGGGCGGCGGCGCGCTGTTCACCGTGGAGCTGCCGTTGAGCGAGCCCGTCGCCGGCTCTCAGCAAAGTCTCAGCCTCCTCACGTCGGACTCTTAGCCGGATCTCCGACAGTGGCGGGGTGAGGTTGCGTTCCTCCTGGCATCTGCTCCTGCTCGGGCTCGTCGGCGCCGGCGTCGTACTGGCCGCTGTGCTGGAGCTGGGCCCGCCGACCAGCTCGGCGCGGACCTCGCGCGAGGTGGTGACCGCGGCCAAGGGCGTCGTGCAATCGACGGTCTCGGGCACCGGCAACGTCGAGCCCGGGACCGACGTCGAAGCCAACTTCCAGACGAGCGGCACGCTGCAGCACCTGTACGCCAAGGTCGGTGACCACGTGGTCAAGGGCCAGCTGCTGGCCAGCCTGGACCCGACGGCGGCGCAGAACACGCTTGACCAGGCGGAGGCGAGCCTGACCTCCGCCGAGGACCAGCTGACCAACGCCGAGCAGGCGACGGTCACCACCAGCACGAGCCAGCCGGTCGCAGCGTCGTCGGTGCAGTACGTGGCACTGCGCCCGACCCAGACGACGACCGCGACCGCGAGCACGACCGGCTCGACCACGACGACCACATCGGTGACGCCCACCACGACCACGACTACCACCGCGCCCACGACGACCACGGCGGCGACCACCACGCCGAGCCGCGGAGGGGGCGCCGGCGGGTCGGCGTCGGGCTCGTCCGGCGCGCCGGGTTCGACCGGTGCGTCCGGTTCGTCGTCGAGCGGATCGTCGAGCGCGTCCTCGAGCGGGGAGACGGCCGCCACCAAGGCGGCCAACATCGCCTCCGCGCAGGCCTCGGTCGACGGGGCGCAGGCCAGCGTCACCACCGCCGAGACCGCGCTCCATGAGACCCACCTGTACGCGCCGGCGAGCGGCACCGTCGTGTCGGTGCAGAGCATCTCGCCGGGCGACCAGGTGTCGAGCTCGTCGAGCAGCTCGGGCTCCAGTTCGAGTGCGGGTGCGAGCAGCGCCGGCTCGAGCACCGCAACGACCAGCGCCGGCAGCCTCGGGAGCACCAGCGCCAGCACCAGCAGCTCGGGCCTGGTGGAGATCGTCAACACGTCCAAGATGACGATGACCGTCGCCTTCAGCGAGTCCGACATCTCCAAGATCAAGGTGGGGCAGGCCGCCACCGTCACCCTGGAGGCACTGACCGGCGTCGAGCTGGCGGCGCACGTCTCCTCCGTCTCGACCCTGGGGACGACCAGCAGCAGCGTCGTCAGCTACGACGCCACGCTCAGCCTCGATCAGCGCGACTCCAAGGTCAAGCCCGGGATGAGCGCCTCGGCCTCGGTGATCACCGGCCAGGCGCAGGGCGTGACGCTGCCCAACAGCGCGGTGGCGGGCACCGGCTCGCTGAGCACGGTCAACCAGCTGCACAACGGCAAGACATCGTCCACGCGCGTGGTCGTCGGTCTGCGCGGCGACAGCCGAACGCAGGTCGTAAGCGGCCTGAGCGCCGGCGACCAGGTGGTGGTGACGACGACGCTGCCCTCGCTGAGCGCCAGCTCCTCCAGCGGCTCAAGCGGCTCAAGCGGGACGCTGGGCACCGGCGCGACCGGCCGCGCACGGTTCGGTGGTGCGGGTGGCTTCGGGGCCGGCGGGTTCGCCGGCGGGGGCGGCGTCGCCGGGGGCGGACCGCCGGGATGACCTCCCGCGCGCCGGTCATCGACCTCCAGGACGTGTCCAAGACCTACCGGATCGGCGAGATCTCGGTGCGCGCGCTGCGCGGCGTCTCGGCCACCGTGCAGCGCGGCGAGTACGTGGCGATCATGGGCGCCTCCGGCAGCGGCAAGAGCACGCTGATGTACATCCTGGGATGTCTCGACGGGCCCACGGACGGTCTGTACCGGCTCAACGGCATCGACGTGCGGACGGCCGACGAGGACGACCTCGCTGACCTGCGCAATCGCGAGATCGGCTTCGTCTTTCAGAGCTTCAACCTGCTCCCGCGCACGCGCGCGCTGGCCAACGTCGAGCTGCCGCTCGCCTATGCCGGCCTGAGCCGCGGGGACCGGCGCCGACGCGCGCTCAGCGCCCTGCGCGACGTCGGGCTCGCCGATCGGGTCGACCATCTCCCCTCCGAGCTGTCCGGGGGCCAGCAGCAGCGGGTGGCGATCGCCCGGGCGCTGGTCACCAACCCGGCGATGATCCTCGCCGACGAGCCCACCGGCAACCTCGACACCGCCTCCACCGGCGAGGTGATGGGGATCTTCGAGCGCCTCAGTGACGAGGGCCGGACGATCATCCTGATCACCCACGAGCACCAGGTCGCCACCCACGCCGACCGCGTGATCCGCCTCAGCGACGGGCTGATCGTCTCCGACACGGCGAATCCGCTGACCGAGGCCAGCCCGTGACCGAAACCGTTCGGGTCGCCCTCGGCGGGCTGGCCGCCAACAAGCTGCGGACCGGCCTGACGGTGCTCGGGCTGATGATCGGGGTCGGCTCGGTGATCGTGCTGATCGCCGTCGGCACCGGCTCCTCGGCGGCCGTGGAGTCGCAGATCGACTCGCTGGGCTCCAACGTCCTGCTGGTCCAGCCGACGCCAACCCTCGGGGGCCTGCGCGGGGGTGGCGCGAGCAGCACCTCGCTGACCGTCGCCGACGCCGACGCCCTGCAGAACCGGTTCACCGCGCCCGACGTCAAGAGCGCCTCCCCGGTGGTCAACGCCAACGGCGTGACCCTGACCTACAACGGCACCACCTACTCGCCCTCGTCGTTCTACGGCACCACCCCCAGCTACCAGGCCGCGCACAGCTACACGATGGCCGACGGCGCGTGGTTCACCGCCGCCGCCGAGCGAGCGCACACGCGCGACCTGGTGGTCGGCCCCACCGTCGTCTCCGAGCTGTTCGCCGGCGCCAACCCGGTCGGCGACACCGTCCAGGTCAACGGCACCAACTTCACCGTCGTCGGCGTCACCAACTCCAAGGGGTCCAACGGCACGAGCGATCAGGACGACGTCGCGGTCGCGCCGCTGACGGCCGTCCAGGACACCCTCAGCGGCTACGGGAGCATCAGCTCGATCACGGTGCAGGCCAAGTCCCGCCAGCAGCTGAACGCCGCGCAGACCGAGGTCACCGACATCCTGACTCAGCGCCACCCGACCACGGGCACGTCGACGACGAGCACCGCCAGCTTCAACGTCATCAACCAGGGGTCGATCCTGCAGACATCGACGGCCAGCAGCAAGGTGTTCACCACCCTGCTCGGCGAGGTGGCGGCGATCTCGCTGCTCGTCGGCGGGATCGGCGTGATGAACATCATGCTGGTCTCGGTGACCGAGCGCACGCGGGAGATCGGGATCCGCAAGGCGGTGGGCGCCCGGCGCTCGGACATCCTGATCCAGTTCCTGGTGGAGGCGGTGCTCGTCTCGCTGTTCGGCGGGATCGCCGGCGTGATCGCCGGGATCGTCGGCAGCCAGTTCAAGATCGCCGGGGTGCAGCCCTCGATCGCCCCCTACTCGGTGGCGCTCGCCTTCGGCGCCTCGGTCGTCATCGGCCTGTTCTTCGGCACTTATCCCGCCGGCCGCGCGGCATCGCTGCGCCCGATCGAGGCGCTGCGATTCGAATGACGACTCGCCGACCCCCCACGAGGAGACCTCGGAGAACAGCCATGGACACGATGACCCTGGATCAACGCGAAGCCGACCCCCGCGACGACGAGCCGCCGCCCCGGCGCCCGCGGCGCCAGTTCCTCAACCGGCGCAGCGCGGCGCTGGCCGCGCTGGTCACCTGCGCCGCCGGCTTCTACGCAGGCATCCGCGTCGAGAAGGGGCAGATCAGCAACTCCTCGACGAGCCTGCGTCTGCCCTCGGCGGCGACCGGGGCAACGGCGCGAGCCGGTGCGCGTAGTGCACCCGGCGGGGGCGGTTTCGGCGGCGCCAACGCCTCGTTGGGAACGGTGGCCTCGGTCAGCGGCAAGACGCTGGTGCTGACCGAGACCTCGGGCAACACCGTCCGGGTCCGGCTGACGTCCTCGACCAAGATCAGCAAGAGCCAGTCGGTGTCACGCACGGCCGTCCGCCCGGGGGACGCGATCGTGGTGCAGGGCGCGGCCAATAAGCAGGGGACGACCGTCGCGGCCTCGCTCACCGATACGGGCGCCAGCGGGGCGTCGAGCTCGAGCGCCGGCGGATCGAGCTCCAGTGGATCGCGCGGCGGGGTCGGATCGCTCTTCTCCTCCGGCGGATAGATCAATGAAAGGAAGTACGAAGATGACTCATAAACGCGCCCGCGGCATCGCGGCGCTGACGATCACGGTGATCGCCGTCGTGTGTCTCGCCGCGTGCGGCTCGAGCAGCTCCAGCTCGTCGAGCTCGTCCAGCGCGGCCTCCAGCGGCGCGACGGGCAGCCGCGCGAAGCTGGCGGCGTGCCTCAAGCAGCACGGCGTGACGCTTCCGCAGCGGCCGCGCGGCGGGGCCCGGGGCTACGGTCCGCCGCCCGGCTCAGGCAAGGGCAACGGTGCGCCTCAGGGCGGCGGCGGCTTCGGCGGCGGCCAGGGCCGGTTCACCAACCCCAAGTTCCGCTCCGCTTTCCAGGCGTGCGGAGCGGCCGCCGGCTTCCGCGGACGGCGGGGCAACTTCCGCCTGTCGTCGGCGGCGATCACCAAGTTCGCCAGCTGCGTCAAGCAGCACGGCTACACGCTGCCCAAGGCCAACCTGTCGGGCAACGGTCCGGTGTACCCCGTCAAGATCGAGCGCAACGCGAAGTTCCAGTCGGCATCCCGGGCCTGCCAGTCGGTGCTGCGTCCGGCCGGTGCGGGCGGGTCCCCGAGCGGGGGCGCGGCTCCAGGGGCCTGACCCGGGCGGGCGTAGACTCGATCTCAGTTGCCCGCGCCCGCGGGAGTCAGCTATGAGCCACCCCGCCCCGGCCAGCCCACCTCCCGCTCGCCGCTCGTGCCTGTCGGTACCGGCGTCGTCGGCGAGCAAGCTGGCCAAGGCCCGCGAGCTGGGCGCCGACGAGGTGGTGATCGACCTCGAGGACAGCGTTGCCCCCGAGGCCAAGCACCGTGCCCGGGAAGCGGCCAGGGGCGAGCTGGCCGGCTGGTCGGGCCCGGGCGTGAGCGTCCGGGTCAACGCGCCGCGGACCCGCTGGTGCCATCTGGACCTGGCCGAGCTGGTGGCGCTGGAGCGCCAGATGGTCTCCGTGGTGGTGCCGAAGGTGGAGAGCGCGGGCGACATGGCGTTCCTGGACCGGTTGTTGGACGGCCTGGAGGCGGCCCATGGCCGGTCACACCCGCTGCGCCTGCAGGCGCTGCTCGAGACGCCCGCCGGCCTCGCCCACGCGGACGAGATCGCCGCCGCCTCGCCGCGACTGGAGGCGCTGATCCTCGGCTACGCCGACCTGGCGGCATCGCTGGGTCGCACCACCGCCGGCGCGGCTGCGCTAGACGGGTGGCTGCCGGCGCAGCACACGGTGCTCGTGGCCGCCCGCCAGCGCGGCCTGCAGGCGATCGACGGGCCGTACCTGGGGACGGCGGACGACGAGCCGTTTCGGGCGGCGGCGCAGCGGGCGCGCGATCTCGGCTTCGACGGCAAGTGGGCGATCCACCCGGCGCAGGTGGCGGCGCTCAACGAGCTGTTCTCCCCCTCCGAACAGGAGCTGGCGCACGCCCGCGCGGTGATCGACGCGCTGGCCGAGTCCGAGCGTGCCGGCGCGGGCGCGGTGGCGCTCGAGGGCGAGATGCTCGACGAGGCGGTGCGCCTCTCGGCGCTCCGCATACTGGCGCGCGGCCTCGTGACGGATCCCCCGCCGTGACCGGGAGCAGCCAGGGGATCCTCTCGGGGCTGCGGCTGGTCGAGGGGTCGGCGTTCGTGGCCGCGCCCCTCGGCGGGATGACGCTCGCCCAGCTGGGCGCCGACGTGATCCGCTTCGATCAGATCGGCGGCGGCCTGGACTACCACCGATGGCCGCTGACGGCCGATCGCCAGAGCCTGTTCTGGGCCGGGTTGAACAAGGGCAAGCGCTCGATCGCCCTGGACCTGCGCTCCGAGGAGGGTCGTGAGCTGGCCGGCGCGCTGGTCTGCGCACCGGGGCCCGAGGCGGGCCTGTTCCTCACCAACTTCCCGGCCCGCGGGTGGCTGGCGCACGAGGGGCTGGCCAAGCGGCGCCCGGACCTGGTGATGGTCGCGCTGACCGGCAATCCCGATGGCTCCAGCGAGGTCGACTACACGGTCAACCCCGCCACCGGGTTTCCCTGGGCCACCGGGCCGCGCAACCTGGCCGTGCCGCTCAACAGCGTGCTGCCCGCCTGGGACGTGGCGATGGGCACGCTGGCCGCCGTGGGGATGCTGGCCGCCGAGCGCCACCGCACCCGGACGGGCGCGGGGCAGCTGATCGAGCTCTCGCTGTCCGACGTGGCCTTCGCGATGGTCGGCAACCTGGGGCGGATCGCCGAGGCCCAGCTCGACGGAACCGACCAGCCCAAGGACGGCAACTACCTGTACGGCGCGTTCGGCCACGACTTCGAGACCGGCGACGAACGGCGGGTGATGGTGGTGGCGCTCACCGCCCGCCAGTGGCGGGCGCTGGTCAAGGTCACCGGCATCGAGGGAGCGTGCTCGAGCATCTCCCAGGCGACCGGCTACGACCTGGATACCGAGACCGGGCGCTTCGAGGCGCGCGATCTGATCACCGGCCTGCTGCGGCCGTGGTTCGCGGCGCGCAACCTGACCGCGATCCGCGAGACGTTCGCCGGCACGGGCGTCTCCTGGGGCCCCTACCAGACGTTTCGCGAGCTGGTCTCAGAGGACCCCCGCTGCTCGACCGCCAACCCGATGTTCGCCGAGGTGGAGCAACCCGGCGTGGGCAGCTATCTGATGCCCGGTACCCCGCTGCGCTTCAGCGGCCTGCCGCGCTCGCCGGTGCGGCGCGCCCCGCTGCTGGGCGAGCACACCGAGGAGGTGCTGGGCGACGTGCTCGGCCTGAGCGCCACCGAGATCGGGCGCCTGCACGACGCCGGGACGGTCGCCGGAGTGCACGTGCCCGTCGCCGACTGACCGCCCGGTCAGGTCAGCCCGAGTCCGAGCGCCGCCGGGACCTCGGTGAGCGAGCGCACCGTGTCGGCGCCGGCGGCCCGCAGCGGCGCCGGGTCCTCATCGCCGGCGTAGGCGACCACGCGCATCGAGGCGGCAACCGCGGCGGTCACGCCGATCACGGTGTCCTCGACGACAGCGCAGCTATCGGGCGTGGCGCCCATCGCGGCGGCGGCGTGCTGGAACAGGTCGGGATAGGGCTTGCCCCGCTTCACGTCGTCGGCGGAGAACAGCGCGTCGGCGCCGAACAGGTCATGCAGGCCGGTCAGCGACAGCGTCAGCTCGGTCTTGGAGCGCTTGCCCTGGGAGGCGACGCACACCGCCACCCCCGCGGCCTTGACCGCCTCCACCGCCTCGCGGGCGCCCGGCACCGCCCGCAGCGAGGCGCGAAACGCCCGCTCGCGGTCGCGCTCGAAGTTCTCCAGGAAGTCCTCGGGCAGCGGCGCGCCCAGCAGCCCGCCGGCCTGGTCAGTCACCTCCTGCAGGAGCTTGCCCTTGTAGTCGCGCAGCGCGTCCTCGGATGAGGTGGGCAGGCCGGCCGCCGTCAGCGAAGCCGCCAGGACCGCGGTCGAGAGCGGCTCGGAGTCGACCAGCACACCGTCGCAGTCGAAGATCACCAGCGCGGGGGCGGCCGTCACGCGCTCACCGTAGCGCGGGGGGCTCAGAGCCCGCCGGCGAGGCCGCAGAGCTGTTCATGTGCTACGCTGTCGCACATGGAGATTGGAGTTCGTGACTTACGCAACCGCACCGCGCAAGTAATTGACGCGGTGCGGGCCGGAGAGCGAGTCACCTTGTCGGTGCACGGTGAACCGATCGCGGACATAGTCCCCCACGGTCGGCGTACGCGCTGGCTCTCAGGTGCTCAACTTCGTTCGCAGTTGGAGGACCGCGCCGCAGATCCAGAGCTCCAGCGCGAACTCAACGAGATCGCCGGCCAGACCCTCGACGAGTTGTGAGCACGTCTCCTGCCGGCCTGCTCGATACGTCGGTCTTCATCGCGAGGGAAGCCGGGCGGCCTCTGGGTGAACTTCCGGAGCACGTAGCCGTTTCCGTCGTGACGATCGGCGAACTCCAGCTCGGAGTCCTCCATGCCGGCGATGACGCCGCCCGGGCGCGGCGCGCGGACACGCTCGCGCTTGCCCGCACCGCTGACCCGATCCCGATCAGCGAGGCGATCATGGTCACCTGGGCACGCCTCGTCAACGCAAGCAAGACCTCTGGAGTGCACCGAACGATCAAGCTCACCGATACTCTGATCGCGGCCACGGCGATCGAGCACGGTCTCCCGATCGTCACGCAGGACCACGACTACGACCAGATGGCACGTGTGTATCCGGCCCTCCAGGTCCTCAACGTCTGAGGTTCGACCGGCGGCGCGGGCGCTCAGGCGGGGGTCGACGTCTGCGACCTGGTGCTCGCCCGCGGCGCGCTCGCGAAACCGCGCTGGCTGGGGGCTGTGTGAGACTTGCGGCCGTGCCTGACGATCTCGAACGCATGCCGACGCAGAGGCGCTTCGCCAGCAGACTCCGACCAACCCTGGGGCCGAATGTCCGCCGCGTTCTCCACTACGTCAGGAACTGGCCGGCCCCTCCAAACAACCTGCTGCTCACCGCACTGGTGCTGTTGGTGTTCCCGTGGGACTACATCGTGATCGACGCGGTCAACGCGGCCTTTCCCACCTTTCCAGCCGCTGGCGTCTACCTGATCTGGATTATCTTCGAGTGCCTCCTCGTCTGGATCGTGCTCGCGAGTGGCGGGATGCTGCGACCCGCCGCGGCATACGCGGGCATCACCGCTCTGCTCAATGCAATAACGGCGGCGGTGTACTACGCGGTCAGGGAATACAGCCCCCTGTATATGGTCGCGCTCGCGCTAGTCGACATCTCCTTCGTCTTGCTCATTCTGCTAGTGATGCGGGTCCGCCTCGGCGAGAAGCCGAAGTCAGCCGGCTTTTCGGCGAGATGGTTAGGTCTGGACCGCCCGCCTCGGCGAGGCCAGGGCGGTGCATCCGCTCAACATCCGTCGGCACCGAGCCGACAGCGCGCAGTGCCCTTGTTCAACTTCGTCGTTCCACTCATCGTCTCGATCGGCGTGGCGTACGCAGCGTCATTCTGTGCGGCGCTCACGTGCACCGGGAGCGTGGCATCGCACCGCTGCGGCCCCTACGGTCCGCCCATCCACCTGAGCTTCTTCGACCAAGCGGCTCATATCATCGCCATTCTTCTGGTCGCAGTCGCGATCGAGGCAAGATTGCTCTTCGATCACCGGGACCGCGAGGAACGCGCCCTGGTGAGCATGACGCTGATCGCCTTTGCGGTCGGCATCGCTGCTTCATTGACCGCCGCCGCCGCGAATGCGGAGACCCTTCCCCTTGCTTTCCCGCTCACCGTACAGGCGCTCGCGCTCGGGCTCACGACGATCCTGATGCTGCCGTATCTGAGCACGACGAGCAGTCCGTCCCACACGGCCGGGACCGACCCGACAGAGGACGGTCCGCGTCACGGCGAGGTTGCGCCGCGCGCTTCAAGCCCAGAGGCGGTGCCTACCCCTGTGCCGGAACGAGCGCGCCCGCCGCGCCCGGACACGCCATGAATGATGTCGGAGTTCCGGGAGCTGCTCGCCAGCCGGGGCGGCGGTGTTGCGCATAGGCGAGCTCCATTAGCCGAGCGGCGCGCAAGAGGTCGCGGCCTGTCGTTGGGAAACCGCAGAAGCTAAACAAGCTGTTGCACTAAACTGAACAGAAGGTATGGCGAGCTACTTCACCGACCGGTCGATGATTCGGCGTGTGATGCGCGAAAGGGCAGTCGCGCTCTCGGGTCCGCGGGCGCTGCTGATGCAGGCCGCGCATCCGCTGGCGGTCGCCGGCCTGCTGGCCCACTCCGGTTCGCTGGACGACCCCTACGAGCGGCTGGCGCGGACCGCCGAGGTGATGAACACGATCTCGTTCGGACCGCGCGCCGAGGCCGACCGGATGACCAAGCACGTGCGCGCCATGCATCGCGCCGTGCACGGGCAGCTCCCGGAGGACGCGGGCATCTTTCCCGCGGGAACGCCCTATCGCGCCGACGACCCCGAGCTGCTGATGTGGATCCTGTACTCGCTGATCGACTCGGCGATCGTCGTCTACACCACGTATGTCGGCGGGCTCTCCGAGCTGCAGCAGACCGCGCTGTGGGAGGACTACAAGGTGGTGGGGCGGCTGTTCGGGCTCAAGAAGAGTGAGATGCCGGGGTCGTTGTCAGAGCTGCGCGACTACGGCCGCGCGATGCTGGAGGGCGAGGACCTGCACGTGGGCGGGTGGGCCAAGCGCCGCGCTCGCAAGATCGTGCTCGAGCCGCCCGTGCCCAACCGCGTGCGGCCGCTGCTGGAGACCGTCAACTTCATCACGATCGCGCTGCTGCCCGACCGGATCCGCGCCGAGTACGGCTTCTTGCCGCTGCCGCCGCCGGCCGTGCGCAGGGCGATGGTCCGCGCCGGCGCGTTGTACGTGCGCCGCGGGCTGCTGCCGCTGCTGCCCACCCACCTCCGCGAGGTTCCGGCGGCCCGGGCCGCGGCGTAGTAGTCAGACATGACGATCTGACCGACCTCGCAACCGAGCGCCGCGGCGGCCTGCGCCGCCGTGCGCGCCGAATCGGTCAGGGTGACGACCTCGATCGCCAGCCCGTCGGCGGCCAGTCGTGTCTGCAGTCGCGCGGCGGTGGGGTGCATGGACCAAACCTAATAGCTTGCCGGCGGTGACGCGCGTAGCCGTGGTGGGCCACGTCGAATGGGTGGAGTTCGTGCGGGTGCCGCGTTATCCCGCGCGGGGCGGCCTGGAGGAGGGCGAGCGTGAGTTCGAGGGCGCCGGCGGCGGAGCAGTGGTGGCGGCGGCGGTGCTGGCCGAGCTGGGCGCCGGGGTCGACTTCTTCTGCGCGGTCGGCGACGACGAGCGCGGGCACGCGGCGGTGGCGCAGCTGCGCGACCGCGGGATCACGGTCCATCCCGACTGGCGCCGTGAGCCCACGCGCTACGTGTTCACCCTGCTCGACGAAGGCGGCGAGCGCACGATCATCACCGTCGGCGAGCGACTGGCCCCGAGGGGCGACGACGACCTCGACTGGGACCTGCTGCGAGACGTGGACGGCGTCTACGTGACGGCCGGCGACCCGGGCGCGATCCGCGCGGCACGGGCCGCGCCGGTGATGACGGTCTCACCGCGCGCCGGCGCGCCCGCGGACGGGGTGACGGCCGACGCGACCGTCCTCAGCGCCTCCGACGAACACGAGCGGCGAATGGCCACGCCGTGGGAGCCGCAGACGCGTCTGATGGTGGCCACCGAGGGCGCTGGGGGCGGTCACTGGTCCGGTGAGTCCGCGGGGCGGTGGGCGGCGGCACCGCTCCCCGGCGAGCCCCGCGACAGCTACGGCTGCGGCGACTCGTTCGCCGCCGGCCTCACCTTCGGGCTGGCCAGCGGCATGCCGCCCGCCCAGGCGGCCGAGGTGGGCGCCCGCTGCGGGGCGAGGATGCTCACCCGCGTGGGCGCGCCCTGATCAGTTCTCGCGGGGCGCGTAGCGGTGATGGAGCATCAGCGCGTTGCCGTCGGGGTCGGCAAAGAACGCCATGTGGCAGACACCGGTGTCGAACGTGTCGCCCGAGAAGTTGACGCCCGCCCGCTCCAGTTCTGATCGTGCGGCCTCCATGTCCTCGACGTGCAGCGCGATCGGGTTGTGGGCAACGTGGTGCTCCATGCCCATCTGCTCGGGATTCATGATCCCGATCGTCAGGTTGCCGGCCTGGAACTCGGCGAACCCGCGCTCGGGCATGTAGGACCTGCGGGGCAGGCGCAGCGCGTCGCCGTAGAAGGCGACGGCCGCCTCGACGTCGTGTGTCGGCACCGACACGAAGTCCACCGCGGTCACCAGCTGGTCGTCGGCCATCTCCGCTCCCTTGCATTCGGTTGTCCAGAGGCCGAGGCTACTCGCCTGTCCCCCTTTGCGCGCGCCGATCGTCTATTGGTCGTAAACCCTGTTTTCCGAGAGGAGCACCACATGAAGTACGCCCTGCTGATCTACTCCAAGCCCGGTTCCCACGAGTCGCTGTCGGCGACCGACTACGCCGCAGTGCGCGACGAGTACATGACCATCAGCGCCGCACCCGGCGTCGTGGGCGGCGCGCAGCTGCAGCCGATCGAGACGGCCACCACCGTGCGCTCCAACGGTGGCGGCGAGACGCTGGTCACCGACGGGCCGTTCGCCGACACCAAGGAGGTGTTCGGCGGCTATTTCATCCTCGAGGCCGACGACCTTGACGCCGCGACGGCGATGGCCGCCCGGATCCCGGCGGTGCGCCTGGGCGGCTCGGTCGAGGTCCGCCCGGTCGTCGAGATGTGAGCGACGTTGCTGGAGCGCGTCTTCCACGAGCAATGGGGGCGCGTGCTCGCCTCGCTGGTGGGCTTCCTCGGCGACTTCGAGCTCGCCGAGGAAGCGGCCGCCGAGGCGTTCGCGGCGGCCGTCGAGCGCTGGCCGCGCGACGGCCAGCCCGCGAACCCGGCCGGCTGGCTGATCGCCACCGGGCGCCACCGCGCGATCGACCGGCTGCGGCGCGAGCGCACCCTGGCCGCCAAGACGCGTCTGCTCGCCGACAGCGCGCCCACCGTGGTGGAGGACGAAGTGTTCGATGATGCCGGGGCGATCGAGGATGAGCGCCTTGAGCTCTTGTTCTGCTGCTGTCACCCGGCGCTGGCGATCGACGCCCAGGTGGCGCTCACCCTGCGGGCGCTCGGAGGGCTGAGCACCGAGGAGATCGCGCGCGCCTTCCTGGTCGAGCCGGAGACGATGAAGCGGCGGCTGTCGCGCGCCAAGACGAAGATCAAGCTCGCCGGGATCCCGTTCGCCGTCCCGTCGGACCGCCTGCTCCCCGAGCGGCTGGCGGCCGTGCTGGCGATCGTCTACCTGATCTTCAACGAGGGCTACGGCGGGCGCATCGAGCTGGCCGGCGAGGCGCTGCGGTTGGGCCGCCTGCTGTGTGAGCTGATGCCCGACGAGCCCGAGGCTTACGGCCTCTTGGCGCTGATGCTGCTGCACGACGCCCGCCGCCGGGCTCGCTTCGCCGACGGCGAGCTGGTCCGGCTGGCCGAGCAGGACCGGTCGCTGTGGGACGACGCGCAGCTGGAAGCCGGACGGACCGCGCTGCAGCGGGCGCTCGCGCTGCGCGGCCGGGGGTCGTATGTGCTGCAGGCGGCGATCGCCGCGCTGCAGACCGACGACCCGCCCGACTGGAATGAGATCGCCGCGCTGTACTCCGAGCTGGCCGTGCTTACCGGCTCGCCCGTGGTGGCCCTGAACCGGGCCGTCGCGATCGCCGAGGCGGGCGCGCCGGCGGCGGCACTCGAGCTGGCGGACGGGCTGGGGGCAGAGCTCGAGTCCTATCGGTACCTGCACTCCACGCGGGCCGAGCTCCTGCGGCGGCTGGGACGGGGCGACGAGGCGGCGGCGGCCTACCGCCGGGCGCTGTCGCTCACCCCGGGCGACGTGGAGCGGCGCTTCCTGGAGCGACAGCTGGCCGAGCTCCCGGGGCGTGAAACGGCGGGCGGCGCCGCCGGTTAGATTTCGCGCTCGTGAGCAGCGGCTCGGTCGTGGTGGTGGGCTCGATCAACGAGGACGTCGTGCTGCTCGTGTCCCGAGCGCCGCAGCCCGGCGAGACGCTGACCGCCGAGCGGACGACGCGGCGGGCGGGCGGCAAGGGCGCCAATCAGGCGGTGGCGGCCGCCCGCGCCGGAGCGGGGGTGCGGATGATCGGGCGGGTCGGCGAGGACGCCACGGGCGAGCGCATGCTGGAGGACCTGCGGCGCGAGGGAGTGGACACCGCGGCGGTCAGGGCGCTGTCCGGAGTGGCCACCGGCACCGCGTACATCACGGTGACCGCCGACGGCGAGAACACGATCGTGGTGGAGCCCGGAGCCAATGCGCGCCTGTCAGGCGACGACGTGGCGGCCCACCGCGACGCGCTGGCCGGCGCGGCGGTGATGCTGGCCCAGCTGGAGGTGCCGGTGGACACGGTGGCGGCCGCCGTGCGCGAGGCGCGCGACGCCGGCGTGCGACCGGTGGTCACCCTGGCTCCGGCGCAGAACGTCCCGACCGAGCTGCTGGCCGGACTAGATCCACTGCTGGTCAACGAGCACGAGGCCGGCTTCCTGCTCGGCGTCGACGACGTGGGCGACGACGTGCCGGGAGGTGCCCGGCGGCTGCTCGACCTGGGACCGAAGTCGGTCGTGATCACGCTCGGCCCGCGGGGGGCGGTACTCGCCGACTCAGACGGGGTGCAGCAGCTTCCGGCGCCGGCGGTCGACGAGGTGGTCGACACGACCGGCGCGGGCGACGCGTTCGCGGGCGTGCTGGCCAGCGCCCTGGCCCGCGGGGCATCGCTGCCTGACGCGGTGCAGGCCGGGTTGGCGGCCGGTGCCGAGTCGGTCGGGCGCGCCGGCGCTCGCTGACCTCGGTCATCGGCAAGAAAGTGTGGCTGAGGTTTGCCGTCTCCCCTCAGGACGCCGCAGACAGGCGCTCAGTCGACCGAGCCCGCTGGCACGACCCACTCGCAGGCCTGCCCCGTGATCGCGGCGATACGGTCAAAGTCGGCGTCGTAGTGCAGAACGGTGAGGCCGCGAGCTTCGGCGGCAGCTGCGATCAGCAAATCAGGGATCTTCCGGCCTCGCTGGTGCTTGGCGGCGAGCAATCGCTGTACCTGGCGGGCGCGCAGGATGTGGTCGGCGGTGGTTGGTATGAGCTCGAAGATCTCGAGCGCCGCGGTCAGCCCGTCCCACTCCGTGGCGGTGCGCGCCGAGTAGCCGGCTTCGAGGTCGCTTATTCCGGCGCGCCCCAGTTGACCGCGCTCCGTGCGAGGCTGAATCGCTTCACGTACCGTTGCCCGGCCCAGGCGAGTCAGCACGCTGGTGTCGACCACGTGGGTCAGCGCCATGCGTGCTCGCGCGGAGAAAGATCGGCGCGAGCCAGGACGTCCAGTTGTTGTTGGACCTCAACGCGGTGAGGTTCTCGTCTTCCGCGCGCTAATCGGGCAGCAGCGGCACCCAGTCCCCCTGGTCGCGGCCCACCAGCGCGCCGCGGGAGATCGCGCTCGTGCCGAAGCGCTCACGCAGCGCGTCGAGCGTCTCGTCCAGCCCCGAGGTGCGGTCGAACGGCAGCGCCAGCTGGATCGCGCCCTGGTCGCACAGGTTGGTCAGCGAGATCCCGATCAGCGTCAGGCCCCGGCGCGCGATCAGCTCCGCCGACGCCGCCAGCAGGCCACGGGCGATCGCCAGCAGCGTCGCCGTGCGCGAGGTCGCCTCGGCGATCGTGTGCGAGCGCGTCGCCCGCGCGTAGTCGTCGAAGCGCAGGCGCAGCACCACCGTCCGGCACGCCCGCCGCGCGGCCCGCAGCCGCCGGGCCACCCGGTCGACCAGCGTCATCAGCGCCTCCTGTATCTCGTTGGGCGCGCGGGCCCGCCGCCCGAGCGCCCGCTGGGCCCCGATCGACCGCCGGCGCCGGCGCGCCCGTACCCGGCGCGGATCCAGGTTGTGCGCCAGGGCATGCAGCTGGCGTCCCGATGCCCGCCCCAGCAGCTCGATCAGCACCGACTGATCCAGCCGCGCCACCTGGCCGACCGTGGTCAGGCCGTGCTCGTGCAGCTTGGCCGCCGTCACCCGCCCCACCCCCCACAGCCGCGTCACCGGCAGCGGATGCAGGAATGACAGCTCGCTCCCGGCCGGGATCAGCAGCAGCCCGTCGGGCTTGGCCACCCCGCTGGCCACCTTGGCCAGGAACTTCGTGGCCGCGACACCCACGGTGATCACCAGCCCCACCTCCTCGCGCACCTCCCGCCGCAACCGCGCGGCGATCTGTATCGGCGTCCCCAAGATGTGCCCGAGACCGCGCACGTCGAGAAACGCCTCGTCGATCGACAGCGCCTCCACCAGCGGCGAGGTTCGCTTGAAGATCTCGAACACCGCCTTGCTCGCCTCCGAGTAGGCCTCCATCCGCGCCGGCACAACCGCCGCGTCGGGACACAGCGCCAGGGCCCGGCGGCCGCCCATCGCCGTGCGCACCCCGCGCGCCTTGGCCTCGTAGCTGGCGGCCAGCACCACGCCGCCGCCCACGATCACCGGCCGTCCTCGCAGCGACGGATCGTCGCGCTGCTCCACCGAGGCATAGAAGGCATCGAGGTCAGCGTGCAGGATGGTCGGCTGATCTGACACGAACATACGTTCGCACAGGGGCCGGACGATCTGCGCCAGAGCAGTTCCCTTTAGGGTTGGCCGGCCATGAGACTCCCCGCCCTGCCGCAGATTCCGGGAATCCCCGATCCCCTGCGCCGAATCCGGCTGCCCTCCGATCTGGATTCCGTCACGTCGGTGGGCCCCGAGGAGGACGCCGGCGCGCTGGGCGCGGACTCCGTGGAGCGGATCTGGCGCGCCGCCGTGGGCGTGTATCGCAGCGGCGTGCACCCCGCGGTGCAGGTCTGCGTGCGCCACCAGGGAGCGGTGGTCCTCAACCGGGCGATCGGCCACGCCCGCGGCCACGGCCCGCGCGAGCCGAGCGACGCGCAGCCGGTCACCGCCACCCCGGACACGCCGATGGTGATCTATTCCGGGGCCAAGGCGATCACCGCCACGGTGGTGCACAAGCTGCACGAGCGCGGCGTGCTGGACATCGGCGACCCGGTGGCCGCGTATATCCCGGGCTATGACCGTCACGGCAAGGGCGCGATCACGATCGCCCACGTGCTCGCCCACCGGGCGGGCGTGCCCAACCTGGTGCGCGAGGCGCTCGACCTCCGCCGTGTGTCCGACTCCGAGTTCATCGTGCAGACGCTGATCGACGCCAAGCCGTCGACCAGGGCCGGGCGGGCACTCGCCTACCACGCCGTGTCCGGCGGCTTCATCCTCGGCGAGGTCGTCCGGCGGGCCACCGGACGGGACATCCGCGAGGTGCTCGCCCAGGAGATCCTCCGTCCGCTGGGCTTTCGCTGGACCAACTACGGCGTCGCCGAGGCCGACCTGCACGCCGTGGCGCTGAACTATGTGACCGGCCCGCCGACGGCTCCGCCGTTCTCGCAGCTGCTCACGCGGGCGCTCGGCCTGGGGCTCGACGACCTCGTCCAGGCCAGCAACGACCGGCGCTTTCTGACCGCGATCGTCCCGTCGGGGAACGTCGTGACGACGGCGTTCGAGCTATCGCGCTTCTACGAGCTGCTGCGCCGCGGCGGCGAGCTGGACGGCGTCCGGGTGCTCAAGCCGCACACGATCCGCCGCGCGCTGACCCAGCAGTCGCACATGGAGGTCGACCTGTCGCTGGGCTTCCCCACGCGGTTCGGGTACGGCTACATGCTGGGCTCGCGGCTGCTCGGCCTGTACGGACGCGACACGCAGCACGCCTTCGGCCATCTGGGCTTCACCAACATCACCTCCTGGGCCGATCCCCAGCGGGCGCTGGCCTGTGCGGTGATCACCACCGGCAAGCCGATCCTGTACCCCGAGCTGCCGCGCTTCTACGGGCTGATGCAGCGGATCACCGCGACGATGCCGCGGGTTCCAGGTGGTGAGATGGCCGTCTGGGATCCGATAGCCGGGCGTCCCGCGGTTTAGCGGCTGAGGGTCCTTCTGAGTCGCTCGGCCTCCGCTTTGGTCAGGCGGTCTTCGGTGACTCGAACCGTCGGGTAGCCGAAAGACAGGTGGTGGGCGTCACGGTCGCGGTCTGCGAGCCACTGCGGGTGGCCTTTGTGGTACTCCCAGGAGTCCAGTTCGACGATGGTTTTGTGGTCGGGGAATAGCGCGTCGACCTCATAGCCGTTGATGTGGGTGTTGAGGATGGGGATCGGGAGTCCGTGCTTTGTCAGCCACGGGATGAGGATGTCCTCGAGGCCTGAGCGGGTGGGGTTCTGCTGGGGGTCCACAAGTGCTTGTAGGCGAGGGCATCGAAGGAGGAGCCGGGAGAGGGCGGTGGGTTTGACGTGACCGGCGCGGCGGGCGTCCTGGGTGGCGCGGGTGAGCTGCTTGTCGGTGAGACGGGGTGCGATGTCGAAGATCGCCCGGGCGGCGCTGACGGTGGGAATGTTCAGCTCGATGCGGATGTCGTCGCGGGTCAGGGTGCTCGAGCGATGGGTGTGGATGTTGGGGCGGCGGCGGTACTCCGGCGCGGTGACCTCGGGGATGGGCGGCCATCTGCGCATGCCCCAGAGGGCAGCGGCGGAGTCATGGCTGAGAAGCGCACCGGCGCCGCACGCCAGAACAGCGGCCATGGCGCGCGCGACCGGCTCGACCCGGCGGTACCCGATCGCGTAGACCCCGGCGTGCACCCGGACCAGCTCTTCGGTCCGAACGCGGTACTTGATTGCATCATTGCCGAGGCCGAGCTCCTGCAGCTGGCGGCGGGTGATGTGACCGTGCTGCCGCTCAGCAACGCGCGCGATCAGGGTGGATATCGGCCCCTTATCGCGCACACCACTAAGAGGGGGCGCGCGCCGAGACTTCGCCCCCCTCCTCCGGCGACGGTGGGACCCAGGCGGCGCCCGCGGTAGCCACGTCGCCCGGGTAGGTCGCTCGCGCGCGCACCAGGAACGCGCCGGCGGCGACCAGGGACGAGAGCATGATCAAGAAGCTGACCTGCAGGCCGGTCCCGGTCGCCGAGCTCACCACCTGGTGGGTGTGGGTTCCAACCGGCGCCTGCTGGGGGGCGAAGCCGGCCACCAGGTCGGCGACCGCGCCGAACACCAGCGGCGCGATTGCCTGGGCGAGCGAGCGCAAGAACGTGCGCGTGCTCTCCGCCCGGCCCCACAGGCCCGAGGGCATGATGTCCAGGCGGGCGGCGTCGAGCGGGGGGTTGGCGGCCGAGATCAGCGCCGCTCCGACGAAGTCAAACCAGAGCGCGGTCCCCAGCGAGCCGCTGAGCAGACCCGGGACCAGGGCTGCGCCGGCGGCCAGGTAGCAGATCGCCGGCACCCACACGCGCGCCTCCAGCCGGCCGCGCTGGACCAGGAGGTCCGTCAGAGGGCCGGACACGAGCGTGCCCACCAGCGAGCCGATCACCAACACGCCGAGCGCCAGCGTGGCGGTCGCCTGGCTGGCGTGGTAGTGCCCGCGGACGAACACGACCGCGAACGTCTGCAGGCCGGCGAAGAAGTAGTAGCCCAGCGAGGAGCTGATGATCATCAGCGTGTTGGTGGGGATCCGCAGCAGGTAGCGCACGGCCTCGCGCAGGCTCATCTTCTCGGGGTCGCGGTCGAGCACCAGCTTGGGATCGGGCTCGTAGCCCTGCTCGCGGGCGATGCGGAAGGCCAGGTCCTGCTCGACGGGAGCCTCGTCGACCATCGGCGCGTCGTCCATGGCGCCCGCGGCGTCGGGCTCGCCGGGCACCATGGCGTCAGCGCTGCGGTGATCGGATGATAAATCGAGCGTGCCCCGCTCCAGGCGGCTGTATCCGCCCCGCAGCGGCTCAGGGACGGTGCGCCACAGCGACCGGGCGAGGAAGAACCCCGGCAGCGCCAGCAGGACGAACGCCGCACGCCACCCGATCGCGCTGGCCGCGGTGCCGCACACGACGAAGCCGACGGCCGTCCCCGCGATCTCGCCGCTCAAGATGTACCCGTACACGCGCCCGCGCTCGCGACTGGGGAAGTAGTCGCCGGTGAGCGAGGCGATCGCCGGCCCGGCTGTCGCCGCCACCGCGCCCAGACCGATGCGCGTCAGGAGCAGCGACTCGTAGGAGCCGGCGAACGCGCCCAGCAGCGAGGTGATGCTCCACAGCACGATGCTCGCCGCCAGCACGGGGATCCGGCGGATGCGGTCGACCAGCATGCCGACCGGGATGACCGCCGCGGCGCCGATCAGCAGGGCGACCGAATTCAACAGCCCGATCTCGGTGTTGCCGATGTGCAGCGAGCGCTCCAGCTGGGGGGCGACCGCCCCGACGGTGGAGATCTGGGCGCTGTTGAGGGCCAGCACGCAGCCGAACAGGAAGACCACGCGGGCCCGGGCCGGACCGCCGACGAACTGGACCACCCGTCCCCTTAGCAGCCGCCCCAGCCACTGCATGGCGCGCATCAGCGCCGACATCGTTCGCCGGGTCTCTCCGAGGGCGTCCATCGACGAACACTCTCGCAGCCGGCGCGCGCCGACCGACGTCCGCGTGCGGACCTAACTAAGCCCGCGCGCTACTTGCCCTGCAGCTGCGAGATATCGATCGACTTCGCCGGCGGCGTAAGCGCCACCGAGGCGTTGTAGTGATCGAAGTCGACGTGCTGGGCGGCGGAGCCGGTCTTGGCGATCTCCACCGGGTAGGGCTTGCCGGTGGTGGCCACGTAGAGCTTGCTGCTCTTGCTCGAGTCCGTGACGGCGATCACCTTCTGGCCGTTGACGGTGCTGGTGGAGCCCTTGGTCAGGCTGCCGTGGCCGGTGAGCAGCGCCTGGGCCAGTGAGTGCAGGTTGGTGAGCGAGCTCAAGGAGGCGAAGCTGCTGGTGTTGGCGGGCGCCTTCAGCCACTTGCCCTGGAACAGGGTGGCCGCGGCCGCGCCGCCGAAGTGCTTCCAGAAGTTCGGGCTGCCGTTGATGTAGACGTACTTGCCGTTGGAGATCAACTGGAAGCTGAGGCCGCTCTGGGTCATCGTCCCCTTGGCACCCTTGCCGGACAGGATGTTGAGGTCCAGCTTGATCGACTGGCCGGCGTCGTTGAGCGATCCGGACACGTGCACCGACTTGGCGCCCTGGATCGCGCTGGTGGACGACTTGAGGATGTCGCTGGCCGACTTCGAGGCCACGCCGTTGCCCGAGGGGCTGCTCGAGCCGCATGCGGCAACGGCCCCGGCGGCAAGCACCGCGGCGCCCGCTGATATGAGAGATCGGGTCCCGATGTCGTAAAGCGTAACTAAAGCGGGGACGGCGTGCGCCGTGCCTGCGACTACGCTCCCCGCGCCGGCCGCAACTTCGGGCCGTTGCGAACTGTTCAATCCGCATGCTGCGCAAGCTCACGATCGCTCTGCTGCTGGCCACCACCGCGGTGCTTGCGCTGGCGCACGCGGCCGGAGCCTCACAACGGCAAAACCAGATCATCCAAGCCGACCCACCGATGCTGACCGACCCGGTGGGGACGCTCGCCCAGTTCCGGGCCCTGGGCGCCAACACCGTGCGGATCATCGTGCACTGGGACTTCGTCGCCCCCGACACGCGACCGGCGGACGGCGCTGACCCCAACAGCTATCCGGCGGCCAACTGGGCGCCCTACGACGCGATCGTCCAGGAGGCCCACCGCGACGGGATCACGATCGACTTCACCGTCGCCGGCGGCGCTCCCCGCTGGGCGCAGGGCGCCCACATCCCGCCGCAGGGGCAGGTCGATCGCAGCTTTGCCTGGAAGCCCGACGCCAAGCTCTACGGGGACTTCGTGCACGCCGTGGGCGAGCGTTACGACGGCTCGTTCACGCCCGATGGAGCCACGTCGCCGCTGCCGGCGGTGCGCTTCTGGGCGATCTGGAACGAGCCCAACTTCGGCCAGGACCTCGGACCGCAGGCGATCAACGGCTCCAAGCTGTCGGTCGCGCCGATGATGTATCGCAACCTGCTGGACGCCGGCTGGCGCGCGCTGCACCAGACCGGCCACGGCTCCGACACGATCGTGATCGGCGGGTTCGCCGCCGAGGGCCGCTCGGGCCCGGTGAACGCCCAGCACCCGCAGGGGCTGCCCGGCGACTACGCCCAGACCAAGCCGCTGCAGTTCATCCCGACGCTGTACTGCCTGAGCGCGTCCTACAAGCCACTGCGCGGCGGCTATGCCAAGGCGCGCGGGTGCCCGGTCAACGCGGCCGGCACCCGGGCGTTCCGCGCTCAGCACCCCGGGCTGTTCAACGCCAGCGGGGTGGCCGACCACCCGTACTCGGGCGGGCGCTCCCCGGTCGACGCCAAGGGCCTGGACAAGGACTTCGCGATCTTCTCGCAGCTGGGCAACCTGGAGAAGGTGCTGGACCGCTCGGTGAGCGCCTACGGCTCGCACAAGCGCTATCCGATCTACTCCGACGAGTACGGCTACATCACCCGTCCGCCGCAGATCGCGCCCTACGTGTCGCCGGCCACGGCCTCGTATTACATGAACTGGGCGGAGTACCTGAGCTGGCGCAGCTCCCGGATCGCCAGCTACGCGCAGTACCTGCTGCGCGATCCGCCGCACGGCTTTCCGATCGGCTTCACCAGCGGACTGGAGTCAGATCTCGGCAAGCCCAAGGCGACCTACTACGCCTACCGCCTGCCCGTGTACATGCCGGCGACCTCGGTGCGGGCCGGGCGCCCGGCCGAGGTGTGGGGCAGCGCGCGCCCGGCGCATTTCACGGCGATCGACGGCAACGGGCCCCAGACGGTGGCGATCCAGCTGCAGGCGGGCGGTCAGGGCACGTACAGGACGATCCGCACGGTCAACGCCAACGGCTACTTCGACCTGCACCTGACGTTCACGCGCGGGGGCGGGAACCTGCGGCTCGCCTACACCTATCCGGCCAGCGACCCGTTCCTGCCGGTGGGGTTCGCGGGGACCACTGCCTACAGCCGCACGGTGACGGTCAAGGTTTCCTAGCGACTAGAAGACGATCGTGCGGCCGTCATGCACGAGCACGCGGTCGTCGAGGTGGCTGCGCAGCGCGCGGGACAGGGTGACGCGCTCGACGTCGCGCCCGACCCGGATCAGGTCCTCGATCGAGTAGTCGTGGCCGACGCGCTGCACGTCCTGGTCGATTATCGGACCGGCATCCAGCTCCTCGGTGACGTAGTGGGCGGTGGCGCCGATCAGCTTGACCCCGCGCTCGTAGGCGCGCTGGTAGGGGCCGGCGCCGGCGAACGCCGGCAGGAACGAGTGGTGGATGTTGATCACCGGGCAGCCGACGCGGCGCAGGAAGTCGCCGGAGAGGATCTGCATGTAGCGGGCGAGCACGACCACCTCGGCGCGGCCGGCGATCAGCTGCAGCGCCTCCGCCTCGGCCGCCGGCTTGGTGTCACGGGTGACGGGCACGTGGTGATAGGGGATGCCGAGCGTCTCCACGTCGACGCGCAGGTCGTCGTGGTTGGAGATCACGCCCAGCAGCCCCATGTCCAGCTCCCCGCGGCGGTGGCGCCACAGCAGGTCGGTGAGGCAGTGGTCCTCGCGGGAGGCCATCAGCACCGCCCGCTTGGGCTCGCCGGCGTAGGAGATCCGCCAGTCCATCGCGAAGCGCTGGGCCAGCTGGTCGAAGGCGTCGACGAACGATTGGCGGTCATCCGCCAGCCCCGGCAGGAAGAACGTCACCCGCATGAAGAACGAGCCGCGCTCGGGGTGCGTGGAGTACTGGTCGGAGCTGACGATGTTGGCGCCCACGTCGTAGAGGAACGAGCCGACGGCGGCGACGATTCCCGGCCCGTCCGGGCAGGAGATCAGCAGCCGGGCGCTGTGGGTGGTGGAGTGGGTGGGGCCGTCTCCGAGGTTGGACTCTTCGGGCGACATGGCGGTGAATAGTGCCGCACACGAGACGTGAACACGGGTCAGACCGTCCGCAGGGCTTCGGTGGGGCTCAGGCGGGCCGCCTTGGCGGCCGGGTACAGGCCGGAGAGCACGCCGATGGCCAATCCCGCCGCGGGTGCGGCGACGAGCACGTAGGTGGGGATCACCATCGGCTCGTTCTGGCCCAGCGCGTAGGCGAGCGTGGCGAGCGCTCCCAGCAGCAGCCCGGCGGTCCCCCCGAGCGCGGCGAGCAGCGCGGACTCGGTCAGGAACTGGAGGGTGATGTGATGCTGGGTGGCGCCGAGCGCCCGGCGCAGACCGATCTCCGCGCGGCGCTCGAGCACGGAGATGACCATGATGTTGGCGATCCCGATCGCGCCCACCAGCAGCGCCACCGCGCCGAGGCCGAGCAGCAGGGTGGTGAACTGCCCCTTGGCGGCTGCGCGGGCTTTCAGCGCGTCGACGGGCACGCCGATCTGCACGCTGTCGGCCTGCTGGGGATCGGCGGTGGCGGGCAGGAGCTTGGCGGTCTGGGTGACCTGGGTCTTGTTGGCCTGGACGTAGATCTCCGACGGGTTGGGCTGGGTCTGAAAGAGTCGCTCGGCGACCGGCAGGCCGATGAACGCCGTGCTGTCCAGCGTCGAGTCGAGGGCCACGGGCTCGAGGATTCCGATGACGGTGAACCAGAGATCCGGGGCGGGCCCGGGGTCGACCCCCAGTCACCGGCGTTCCAGCACGCGCAGGCTGCCTGCGGGAGGTTCTGACCCCTCCCCGCACGCCGTACCGCGCGCGCGTCAGCCCGGCCCGAGATGGCCGGCGGTCACCCGGCGCACCGCCGCCCTCCACCGCTCGAGCGGCCTGACGTCCCCGTTCACCGGCGGTGCGGAGCCGTTGAGGTGGACCGGGGCGGACAGACGCTCCTTGACCCTGAGCGTCTCGGCCGGCAGGGCGCCGGGCGGCCCGAGGGTCTGGGCGAAGTCGACGAGCGTGGCCGCTCGGCGGCGCAGGCCGTCGGACGGCTGGACGCTGTCGGCCTTGCGCTCCAGCGCGTCGGCGAGACCGGCGTACGTGCGGCTGTAGGGGTACTGGCTGACGGCCTTCTCGAAGGCCTCGATGGCGTCGTCGAGACGGCGATCGTCGAGCGCCACCAGGCGTGCCCGGGCCTCTGCCAGGGTCGCCCGTATGCGGGTGGGAAAGCGCTCGTGTGCCACGGCGTCGTCCTTCTCTCCATACAGGCCGCGCAGCAGGTCCTCGGCCTTCTCGAGCTCTGACCCGGCCTCCTGCTTGCGGGCGTCCCGGTCGATCCAGCTCAACACCAGGCCCACGTGCGCCCACGCGCGGACCAGCGACAGCGGCCAGAGCCGTTCGTCCAGGCGGTCGCCCATCACCGTACGGCCCGGGCTCGGGTTTCCCTCGGCGAGCAGCGTGTCGTGCAGCTCACGCCCGTCGTCGATGACCTGCCGGAAGTAGTACTCGCCCTCGCTGAAGTCGCCGCGGCGCAGGCAGGCCAGCGCGAAGTTCAGACAGCCCACCACCGGCGCTCGCTCGGAGGCGGCGACGACGATCTGCAGGTGGCGGCGGGCGTCGGCAGGCCTGCCGAGGACGGAGTTGAGCTTGCTCAGGCGATAGTGCGTGAGGATCCGCTCGTCGCGATCGTCGCTGCCGTAGAGCAACAGCGCCGAGCCGAACTCGGTGGCGGCCCGCTCCAGGGCGCTGGGCTCGGGACGGGCGCCGCCCTGGAAGGCGATGTTCCAGTGCGATTGGCCGATCTTGCCGTACAGGTGGGGGTTGTCCGGATCGGTGCGCAGCGCCTGGTTCCAGGCGTCCCGGGCGTGCTCGTAGTCGGAGAACTCGGCGAAGATGTCGCCCAGCGTCTCCCAGGCGAACGTGCTGAGCGGGTTCAGCGAGGTGGCGCGCTCGGCCTGCGCGAGCGCCCGTTCGAACAACTTCAGCGCCGCGCGCTCGTCCGCCCGAGCCGCCAGCCGGCCGGCGGGGCTGTCGTCGTACACGCCGTCATAACGCTTCTCCTGGCCGTCGACCAGGCGCTCGAAGGCACGACGGGCGGCGTCACCGTACTCGCCGACCAACGAGCACGCTTCGATGCCGGCGGGGACGACGAGTGCCTGGAGGAAGACGCCGGAGGCCGATGTGGAGCTGCTGCGCTCCTCGAGGAGCCTGGTGAGCTCCTCATGCGTGCTTCGCACGGCCGTGGCGACCGTGTCCAGATCCCAATCGGCCATGCCCTCGGCGTCAGGCGGGTGCGCCGCGACCGGCAGCCCGGCGAGCTCGTCGCACACCTTGACCAGCGAGCCGCAGGCGACGAGACCGTGGGTGGGATAGAACGTCTTGGCCATCGCCTTGATCGCGTTCAGCGCGGGAGTCAGAACCTCGGCGCGCTGGGCCGGCGTGACCGGAGGCTCCGGCTGTTGCGCGCTCCGCTCGCGCTGGCGGATTCGCCCGAGGCACAGCGCGAGGTCGGCCGCGTAGTCGGGACGGGTCGGCGCGCTGCCCGCCGCCTCGCGCAGCTGGGGCTCGGCACTCGCCAGATCCTTGATCTCCAGGGCGCGAGTGCCGTAATGGTGCTGCAGCTCTGGGCCGGCATCTCCCAGGCGCCAGAGCAGACGCAGGACCGAGCTCATACGCCAGCGGGCACGCGTGCGGATCCGCGCCGGCTCGTTCGCGAGTCCTCTCTGGGACAGGACGCGCTCGAGGTAGCACTTGCCGTAGGTCAGGATGCAGGCCGACGCCAGCTGAGTTGCCCGCCCCGTGCGCTCGTCGCCGGCCGATCGCCATGTCCTGCGGCGTCCCCGCGCTTGGCGCACCGCGCGCAGCGACAGCTCGCTCGCCCGCCTCGCCTCCCGCCACGCCCGTTGCGCGTGGTCTCGCCGCTGCGGTGAACCCCTGGCCGGCAGTGGGTCGGCAGCCGGGTCGGAGCCTTCGCTGTCCACCGAGGCCAGCGGCAGCACGAGCGCCCGCGCGATCAGCTCCCGGGTCCGAGCCTGCTGGGCAAGCGTCAGCCCGCCGCGCCTGAGCATGAACTCGCACAGCTCCACCGCGTCGCGGCGCCGGCCGTAGCTCAACTGGGTCTGCGCGAAGGCGAAATGGCAGTCCCAGCGCTGGGGCGCCTTCTCGATCGCCCGGCCGAAGGATGTCTCGGCCGCGCTGCGGCGCATCGCCGCCTCGGTGACCCGACCGGCGGCACTGGCCAGACCGAACAGCTCGGTGTAGACGACGCCGAGGTTGTAGTAGGCCAGCGGGAAGTCCTCGTCCTCGGCCAGCGCCTCCAGGAACTCTCCCTCCGCGCCCCGCAGGTTGACCTTGCGGTCCTTGGGCGTGCGCAGGCAGGAGCGAAACGAGCGCAGGCCGGCCACGAAGTGCCCGCTCGCCTCCCACCGGACCGCCTCGTCGAGCGCCAGGTCGGTGTAGACACGCAGCGCCAGCTCACGGACCATCTTGGCCACCACCGGGGGCCGCGGCGCCGGGTCGGTCCCGTTCCGCGCGGCCGGCTGATCTCCGATCGTCGCCGACGCGCCTCGGGTGGAGAGCTCCTCCAGCCAGCCGTCGGCCACCGCGCTGCGTACGATCGCTGCCCGCCGGCCCGCGCTCGCCCGCCCGTCACGACGAGCATCCACCCGCCAGGCGAGGCGCCGCGTTCCCGAGGTCTGCGCGGTCAGGATCAGGCTGTCGCCGTCCTGATGCAGACGCCCGGTGATGCGCGCCGACGCGACGACCTTGCCCAGCAGATGGACGAAGGGCGTCAGGGGGATCGTCAGCTTGCCGAACGTCAGCGACGCCTCCTCCCCCGCCGCGCCGCGAAACGCGTCGTTGAGCTCGTCGACGCTCAGCGTGGCGTCCAGCGCGGTCTGCTCGGTGAGGCCGCTGGACACGGCCCGTCGATCGCCGACGACATGCAGCAGGCTGGCGATGCGGGCGATCTCACCTCGCAGGAGATCGGCGACGTCGACCTCCGCCGGCGCCTTCTTCTCCTTGTCCATCGATACGTACTCGAAGTCTCCGACTATCACGCGGTTGCGGGCGGCGGCGATCGACAGCCCCAGCAGGACGAGGAACCACGCCGCGAACGCGCCGAGGATCTCCCAGACGTTGCCCTTCGTGATGGCGGCGTAGGTCCCCACCGGCAGCCCGAAGATCACGGCTATGCGGCCGAAGCTGACGACGATCAGCCGGGCCGTGCCGACCAGGCTCCCCACCGTCGGCACGCCGATCCACAACGGGGCGGGAACGAGGGCGCGCCTCGCCGCGAACCCGGTAAATGCTCGCGTCATGCCTCTCAAGGTGATATCCCCGTCACCTTCGCCCTCACGACGCGACCCTACTCCTCGACCGCGGCCGGGTGTCGGGAATGCGCAAGCTTTGCAGTGCATTTGCTCACACTCCGCGCCGATAGGGCTCCGCGCTAGCGTGGCGCGTCCATGCCCCACCGCCATCCCTCGCTGATCGCCGCCCCGCCGGTTGCGCCAGGACGACTGTGGCTGACGGGGGCGCGGCTGTGGGACGGCACCGGCGTCCCGGTGCGCGAGAACGCGGCGGTGCTGGTGTCCGACGGCGTGATCGAGCGCGTGGGCAGCGCCGGCGAGGCGGTCCCCGAGGGCGCGCGGACGCTGGACGTCGGCGGGCGGATGCTGATTCCGGGGCTGATCAATCTCCATATCCACGTGCAGGGGCAGGAGCCCGCGCGCGACAAGGGCGCCGAGCCGCTGCTGCCCGGCACCAGCGCCCATTTCCTGCAGGACGCGCTGCGCGACACCCTCCGTATGGGCGTCACCACATTGCGCAACGTCGGCTCCCAGGCGCATCAGCCGCAAGAGGCCCGCCAGGCGATGCGCTACGGCGCGTTCCGCGGGCCGCGTCTGTTGACGTGCGGGCTGATCATTTCCGCCACCGCACCCGGGGGGCGCTTCTACGGCGCCATGTACCGCGAGGCCGACGGCCCCGACGAGATGCGCAAGGCGGTGCGCGAGCAGCTGCGCGAGGGGGCGGACTTCATCAAGGTGATGACCACCGGGGCGCGCTCCAACGAGCTGGAGGACCCCGACCCCACGCAGCTGACCGACGACGAGTTCAGCGCGCTGGTCTCGGAGGCCCACCGGATGGGCGTCAAGGTCGCCGCGCACGTCGAGGGGCTGGATGGCACGGCGGCGGCGATCGACCATGGGATGGACACGATCGAGCACGGCATGTACCTCAACCAGCGTCCCGAGCTGCTGGAGCGGATGGCGGCCGGGGGCCAGGTGCTGGTGCCAACGCTCGGCGGCTACTACTGGATGGCCGGCATCAACGAGGCGATTGATCCCGCGTCGGTGACCCCCGACCCGCACATGCTGCCGCGGCTCGTCGAGCTGGCCGACTACAACCTTCAGCAGGGGACGCAGAGCATGCGCGCCGGGCTTGCCGCGGGGGTCCGGATCGGGCTCGGGTCAGACCGCGGCGGAGTATCGGGCGAGGACACGGCGCTCGAGCTCGTGCGGATGATCCACCACGGGCTGCCCGTGTCCGAAGCGCTGCTCGCGGCGACAGCGACGGCCGCTTTGGCTCTTGGCCTGGAGGATCAGATCGGGACTGTGCAGCCGGGGCGCTTGGCCGACCTGGTCGTCGTCGACGGCGACGTGCCGGCCGAGCCGGAGGTGTTGCTCGATCGCTCGCGGATCTGGGCGGTATTTCAGCTCGGCGAGCTGGTCGCCGGGACGGCGCTGGAGAACGATCAGCGC
>JADGPO010000053.1 GCA_017882405.1 Solirubrobacteraceae bacterium
CCCAGACACACAGCCCGCGCGCGTGATCGAGGTGCTGGACACGCTGCGGTGAGACCGAATCTCGTCGCGACACACGAGCTGCCGGCGGAGCCTCGAGAGACCCATAGCTCCTCGACCTCTGCGATGCCGGCAGGATCTCCTGGCTTCAGATGCTCACCGCCGCCAAGCGGCGTGAACAGTGCTGACCGCTGGCAGAGCGTATTCATTCATCGTCGGCTACGGGCGGGAGTTTCGCTGCTGCTGTTCGCTTGGGTTTCACGACCGTGCGCTCCGCGCGTCCGCTGAGGGCGTTCGGCCCTGGCGGCGAGGGCGGTCTCAATACGGAACGTTGACTGCGAAGCGTCCTTTCGCACGCGATAGCGAGCGCGGCGTTCAGCGCGGGCGTGCGTGCGACCAAGCCGTGGCTGGTTGGTTTCGCTCGCGCCGGTGTCGATGACCAGTAGCCGGGGGGTCATGGCGCAAGGCTCCGGGCGGGGGGTTGCTAACTGAAACGGTCACGTCGGTGTCTCAGCCGGTTCCCCGGGAACGAGCACAGCGGCGGCGATCGTCTGGATGACCGATCGAAGGGGTTCCTCTCCTTCGGAGCCGGCCCGCGCTTCTGCCCGGGCCGCAACCTTGAGTTCCTGGAGGCAAAGGCGGCGCTCGCGATGCTCGCTCGCAACTTCGAGATCAGGCTTGACCCGGCGGCCCCGGAGGTCACAGAGCAATTTACCTCTACAACCATCCCGGGGGGTTACGCGTGCGCCTCACCGAACGTGAGCTCACCTGAATCCGTGACATCCTGCGTGTTGCAGCGAGCCACGCACGCTGGCGATTTCTGCAGGCTGGCTCGGCCCAGGCTCGCCAATCGGCGCCGCGCCAGTGCGGTGAAAGTCGCCGGTCGAGTGAGATCGGGGACTCAGCGAGCTAGGGCCGGCTTCTTCGTCGCGCAGTCGCGAAGCGACTTTAGCTTCTCGATGAATTCCTTGAACTGCTCGGCGTGATGGGCTTTTTGGGTGGCGGTCGCTTCGGCGCCCCCGGCTTCGTCGAGAGCCACCTTCTTTCGCTGCTCGTCGACCCATGCGTCAAACGCCTGCCGGTGCCGTGCGTCGAGGACGTCACAGTAGAACCCGGTGAGCCGTGCCATGGCGTCGTCCTGAACGATGGAGCCGGCGTTTGCCCACGGGAGCACACTCGAGCCGTCGAGCACCCCGAGAAGCTCGAGGAAGATCTTGTGCTCCGGCGGCGCTGGTGGATCGAGCAGCTGAAATCCCGTCATGAAGCCCTCGATGTAGGCGAGCAACTCGGTTCGAGCCTTGGCGGGTGGGGCCTCGTCCTCCTGGATCAGCGCCTTGTCGACGGCGGTAAAGCGTTTCTGACTCTTCAGCCACTCGTCCAGCGTGCCCTTGGCGCCGGCCCGCTGCCATTCCCTTAGCGACATCAGCGACAGGTCGTGGTGGCGCGCGTGGGTCATCTCGTGGCGCAAGATGTTGAGCGCCATCGCCTTGTCCTCTGAGAAGGACGATCCGTACAAGCGGACGGCGACGTGCTGCTTCTCGGCTGGCTTCGATACGTCGAAGCGGACGCCAAACTTCCCCGTCTCGTCAACGAAGCCGGTCTTGCCCCCGGCCGAACCGCCGGCGCCGACCACGAGATTCAGGCCCGGCCGGTGATGCGTGTCGTCGGAGTAGGCGATGTTGATCGGGTAGTCGGGATCGACGTCGCTGATCCAGTCGGCGCCGGCCGTCCGTGCCAGATCCTGAAAGAGCTCCGTGTAAAGCGCCTTCTTGCTGTCCAGGTCGGTGGCCGCCCGAGCTGCCTGGACCAACTCCTTCCATCGCTCCGCGGTGAGCCCGTCCGGCCCGAACGCGCTCTTTGGCAGATCGAACTCTCCCGGTCTCGTCGAAGGGGCGCGGAGAAGCTGTCGGACGGTCCGGTTGCCGAGCGATCGCTGAAGCCGCAGAGTCCCCTCGACCGACGGGCGCCGGTTCGGGCGGGGTGCTTCCGCCTGCCGACTTCGCACTCGGTCTTGCCCCGGAAGCGAGCCACGCCCAAAGCTCATGGGGTCTTATACATGCTGCCGGTCCGACGCGCCACCGGCCCAGGATCGGGGTGGCCTTCTTCTCCTGTTCGCGCCCGGCGACGCGGTCCTCGAGCTCGTGATCGGTGCGGAGCGCTCAAACTCGATCACCACCCCGGCCGCGCGGGCCGCAAGCGGTCGTCAGCTCCGAGTGCGCTGCCTGATTCCGCTCGTCCTGCGCGCGCTGACTGCGCCCGTCTTGTTGGCACCCGCGGCCTCGGCGCGCACTCGTAAGTTGCCGCGATCGCATCACTTGCTGCCCGCTGTCCAGCCCGCAACGACGCTCTGGATGAACCCGAACCGCTTTGGGCACGGGTTGCCGGGCAGGCTGGCCTCGGTTTTGCCATCGCCGTGCTTGAGACGGTCGGGATCGGTGAAGAAGTACGCGACACTGTGCGCTAGGTCCTCCTTCGCGTTCGTGTCGGCATAGGAGTCCGGCGGCGCCTCTGAGCCCTTGGCGCGCTTGTGGGTGAGCGCCGCCTCCCACCACCCGCCGGTGGCCCGCATGAACGCGTCGAGCTGCGGCTCGAAGACGGCGTGCGCGAGCTCGTGGGCGACGTGGCGGTCGAAGTACGTCGGATCCGACTTCGCCAGCTCTTCGTCGGGCGGGTAGAGGACGGCGGTCCTGGAGCCGGGGAAGCGCTCGCCGCGGTCAGCTTGGTCGTCGGGCGAGCCGGTCAGTTTGCCGAGGTCCACGATCTCGTGGGCGATCACGGCCGGCGACGACGTCATCGACCGCGCGGTCGAGACTCCCCAGGACTTTCACGGTGAAGGACTTGACGCCGGCGGCGTAAGTCGAGCGCGCGAGCCTCGGGCCCCCCCAAGTATCGATCACGGCTCGGCGGGGGTCAATCGCCCCGATTGCCACCGGCCGCTCCCACCGATCCCCGTTAGCACGCAGGACCATCAAACACCAACCGCCAAACCGGTCTGCCGTCGGCGAGGCAAAGAGACCCGACACTCGCCAAGGCGGGGCCGTCTTCCCGCGCGGCCGAAAAGGGCCCGTTGGACATCCACAGCGACCACCTCGCTGTCGATGCTCCGTGTGATCGCCAAGCCCGAAAAGCAAACGTGATCCGCAAACGGGTTGTCTAATTGGGGATCGACCACCGGACGGATTTGCCGGTCAACGGTCGTCCGCGGCGACTCCTGAGCCCGTCTCAATCGCCGAACGCTCAACGAACACGTCCAGGATCCCTGGTTTGTCAGCCCGGATTTGGCGCCACAAATAGGCTTGGATCATGGATGGGTGAGACACGTCCCTGGTGTGGCCGTGGTATTCAGCTGGATTGCGCGAGGTCCCGGGTTGGTTTCTCATCTGATTTGGATGATGCCCGCTGACTTGTCAGCCGGAAGGCTTTCGAGCGAACGTGAAGTGGACCGAGGGGAGTAGGTGTGGCGAGCGAGAACCCGGGTGTGAGGAGCCGGGGAGCGACTGGCGGCCCCAGACTGGCGCCGCAGGAGGTGTTGCCGTTTCCGCCGACGCCGTCGGCGAGTCGTGCCGGGCGGACGATGCAGGAGTCGTCGTATGAGAACCGGGTTCAGCCGCGCCGGTTACCGGAGGATGCTCCGAACATCCTGTTCGTGCTGATCGATGACGCGGGTCCTGGGTTGCCGGACACGTTCGGCGGTGAGGTGCGCACCGACACGCTGAGCAAGATCCACAACGAAGGGGTCGGCTTCGACCGGTTTCACACGACCGCGATGTGCTCGCCGACCCGCGCGTCGCTGCTCACCGGACGAGCTGGTGTCTCAGAACGGCATCCCGACCACGGTCGACATGCACATCAAGGTCCTGGAGGAGATGGGTGGCCTTGATCTGCTCGGCACCCCCAAGGTCGATAACCAGTACCACGCGGCGTGGTCGTGGGCGGGCAGCACGCCGTACTCGGGGGTGAAGCTGCTGGCCTCAGATCTCGGGGGGACGCGCAACCCGCTCGCGGTGCGCTGGCCGGCGAAGATCACGCCCGACGCGACCCCGCGGTCGCAGTTTCATCACTGCAACGATGTGGTCCCGACGATCTATGAGCTCGTGGGATCACCCCGCCGCGGGAGGTCAACGGGATTCCGCAGGACCCGATCGATGGGGTCAGCTTCGCCGACGCGCTCAACGACCCCGAGGCCCCGGGCCGGCTCATCACTCAGTACTTCGAGATCATGGGCAGTCGCGCGATCTACCACGACGGCTGGATGGCGTCGGCCACCGGCCCAAGGTTGCCGTGGGTCCCCGGCCGGCCGCCGGGGATCGAGGACTGGACACCCGACCAGGACCAGTGGCGCCTGTACAACCTCGATGAGGACTGGACGCAGGCCCACGACCTCGCCGGGCAGATGCCCGACAAGCCCGCGCAGATGAAGGAGACCTTCGCGATCGAGGCAGCCCGCAACAGCGTCTACCCGATCGGCGGCGGGCTCTGGGTCCTGGTCTACCACCCCGAGCTGCGGATCTCGACCCCCTACCGCGAGTGGAACTTCGGCCCCGAGATCGTTCCGGCGGCGGGCGCCGGCAAGCGATCCCGGCGGGCATATGAGACCTCCGTCGGGACCTCGCAGGATCGGCAGCGGAACGCTCTGATCGTCTCGATGCTCGCCTACGCCGGGCTGCGCCCGATCGAAGACCGCGGCTGCACCTGGGGCGACCTGCGGGACCGCACGCTCCACGTGTTCGCGACCAAGACCAGTCGACCGCGCGATGTCGACTTGATAGCGCCCCTGGCGCAGGACCTTGCAGAGTGGCGCATGGCATGCGGCCGTCCGCAGGATGACGAGCTGGTCATTCCGCGCCCGTCACGCGGCCAGTGGACACGAGAGGACTTGGCCAACTGGCGCCGGCGCGTTCGGCGCCCCGCCGCGATCGAGGCGGGAGTCACAGGTGACCTGCGCCCGTACCGCCTTCGCGGCTCGTTCGTCTCGCTGTTGCTGTGGGAAGGGCACAGCCTGACCTACGTCGCTGAGCAGGCCGGGCACTCGATCGCCACGCTGGCGCGGCACTATGCGGGAGCTGGAAACCAAGCCCCGCGTCCCGGCGGCTGAGGCCATTCGGCAGGCCCGCGAGGAAGTCTGCGGGACGCACTGAGGACGCACACTTGGAATCCTCGATGACCGAAAGTGGACGAATCCCCTGCAAATACTTGATGGACGATGCTGGGCTCGAACCAGCGACCTCCGCCTTGTCGAGGCGGCGCTCTCCCAGCTGAGCTAATCGTCCGGGAGGCCGTAAATGTAGCGTGACTGGCGCCCGCCGTCACGGGTAAACTGGCCGGGGGTGAGGCGCGTGGTGTGGGGCATGATTCTTCTGTCGGTGGGCTTGGCGGTATCGGCGTCGGCCGCGCTGGGCGCGGGCGTGGGCGGGGTCCAGATACATGTGAGTCCGGGCAAGGGTGGGATCCACACGCGGTTCGTGCTGCGCTTCTCGATTCCCGATGCCACCGGCACCACCGGGAACGTCAACGACTCGGACTCGGTCTCGGTGAGCGGGCCCAGCCACAAGGGCTGCGTCGGCCAGGCGGAAATCCCGATGCGCTCGGCGGCCGCCCACACGGCCTTCAAGATCACCCTCAACCCGTCGCATCTGGACGGGCACTGGTGCGCGGGAAAGTTCACGGGCACACTGGTCGAGCGCCACACCACGATCTGCCGGCCGCTGCCGGTGCAGGAGCAGGTCGTATGCCCGCTGTACGTGTTGGCGCCGCGGGTGATCGGCCGCTTCAAGTTCCAGGTCACGCAGCCCAAGAAGGCCGCCAAGCACCGCTAGTGCCCGGATTCACAAATTCGGTGGCAGCCTCGCGGCGTCTGGACGCGCCTGGAGCCACGCGTCCAGCGCAGGTACGTCCGGTACAGGCTTGCTGGACGCGCGGCCCAGCCACACCCACCCACTCGCGAGATCTGCTCACGAATTTCCGAATCGCGACACTAGACGGTCGCTCGTCGCGATGCCTAGGATCGTCGCCATGGACTACGAGCTCCCCGACGGTACGACGCTGAGCCTCGACGACGGCGCGACGGGCGCCGACGCGGCCGCCGCGATCGGCGCCGGCCTGGCACGGGCGGCGCTGGCGATCCGGGTCGACGGCGAGCTGCGTGACCTCTCGCGCCCGCTGCCGGAGAATCGGACCCCACCCACCCACGATCCGCGGCTGGAGATCCTCACCCAGCGCAGCGGCGATGACGCGCTGGCGCTGATCCGCCACGACGCCGCCCACGTGCTGGCCGCCGCCGTGCTGGAGCTGTATCCGGGGGTTAAGATCTCGATCGGGCCGGCGATCGACAACGGCTTCTACTACGACTTCGAGTTCCCCGAAGGAACGACCGTCAACGACTCCGAGTTCTCGGCCATCGAGGCGGCCATGCAGCGCCACGTCGACGCCGACGAGCCGTTCGTGCGCGAGGACGTCTCCGTGCAGGATGCGCTGGAGCGCTTCCGCGCCGAGGACCAGCCCTACAAGGTCGAGCTGATTGAGGACCTGATCCGCAACGAAGGCGTGGACACCGTCTCCCTGTACACCAACGGACCGTTCACCGACCTCTGCCGCGGACCCCACGCCCCCAGTACGAAGCGGATCAAGACGTTCAAGCTACAGTCGGTGGCGGGCTCCTACTGGCGCGGCGACTCCAGCCGTCAGATGCTCACGCGCGTGTACGGGACCGCCTTCTTCTCGGCCAAGGACCTGGCCGCCTTCGAGGAGCTGATGGAGCGCGCGCGGGCCAACGACCACCGGCGGCTGGGCCCCCAGCTGGGCCTGTTCGCGTTCTCGGACGCCGCCCCCGGCTCGGCCTTCTGGTACCCGGCCGGCACCGAGGTCTTCAATTCGCTGGTCGCGCTCAGCCGAGAGATGGGCCGCCCACGCGGCTACACCGAGGTCAAGACGCCCCTGCTGTTCGACCGCTCGCTGTGGGAGACCTCCGGCCACTGGCAGAAGTACCGCGAGCACATGTTCACCACCGAGTCCGAGGACCGGGCGCTGGCGCTCAAGCCGATGAACTGCCCGGGCCACTGTCAGCTGTACTCGATGCGCCCGCACTCCTATCGAGAGCTCCCGGTGCGCTACTCCGAGCCCGGGCTGCTGCATCGCAACGAGCCCAGCGGGACGTTGCACGGCCTGCTGCGGGTTCGCCATTTCGCCCAGGACGACGGGCACATCTTCTGCACCGAGGACCAGATCCAGGACGAGGTCGCCGGCGTGCTGGAGTTCGCGTTTGCCACCTATGCGGTGTTCGGCCTCGATGTGCGCCTGGAGCTCTCGACGCGCCCTGAGAACCGGATCGGCTCCGACGAGCTGTGGGATCACAGCGAGGCGGCGCTCAAGGCCGCGCTTGACAGCCAGGGGCTGGAGTACAACCTCAACGAGGGCGACGGCGCGTTCTACGGCCCCAAGATCGACATGCACATGACCGATTCGCTGGGGCGCTCCTGGCAGCTGGGGACCTGCCAGCTGGACTACAACTTCCCGGAGCGCTTCGGCCTGACCTACACCGCCGCCGACAACGCCGAGCACCAGCCGGTGATGATCCATCGCGCGCTGATGGGCTCCTACGAGCGTTTCATCGGGATCCTGCTGGAGCACTTCGCCGGCGAGCTGCCGATATGGCTGACGCCCGTGCAGGCGATCGTGCTGCCGATCGCCGACCGGCACCTCCAGTTCGCCCAGGCGGTTGGAGCCCGGCTGACCGACGCCGGCCTGCGCGCCGAATGCGACGCGCGGACCGAGTCGGTGGGGCGCAAGATCCGCGACGCCGAGCTGCGCAAGATCCCCTACATGCTGGTCGTCGGCGATCGCGAGGCCGAACGCGACGAGGTTTCCGTCCGCGAACACCGCGGCGGCGACGTCGGGGCGATGTCGGTGCACGCGTTCGCCCAGCGCCTCGCGGACAAATCGAAACCTGGCTCGGGGCAGTGAGTTCGCCGCTATACTTCAGCTCGTTGATCTCTCTTCATCTCGTACGGTGCCGGCCCGCTTGAAGCAACCGGTCGCGCCAACCACCTAGTGCCGGTCCCACGCAGATTTGACCGGCGCCCGCCCGAGCGGGACCAGACTCGGACTAATGACCGCATCCGCGTGCCCGAGGTTCGGCTCGTCGGAGAGGACGGCAAGCAGATCGGCGTCGTCAAGACGGCGGAGGCGCTGGCCTACGCCCAGGAGCGCGATCTTGATCTCGTCGAGGTCGCCCCGGACGCCCGCCCTCCGGTCTGCCGGGTGCTCGACTACTCCAAGTACAAGTACGAGCAGGCCCAGAAGCAGAAGGCCGCCCGCAAGCATCAGCAGCAGATCACGATCCGCGAGATCAAGTTCCGCCCGAAGATCGCCCAGAACGACTACGACACCAAGAAGGGCCACGTGCGGCGCTTCCTGCTGGGCAAGGACCGGGTCAAGGTGACGATCATGTTCCGCGGGCGCGAGGTCACTCACCCCGAGCGCGGGACCGCGCTGCTGGACAAGCTGGCCGGAGAGCTGGCGGACATCGCGGTGGTCGAGCAGACACCCCTGCAGGACGGGCGCAACATGACGATGATGCTGGCCCCCTCCAAGAACGCGCTGGCCAACGAGAAGGACGGCGCCGACAACGGGCACCGTAACGGCGCCGACGCGCCCGCTGCCGGCGAGGCTCCCGCGGACGCGCCCGCTGCCGGTGAGGCTCCCGCGGCCACGCCGGCTGCCGGCGACGTGGCTGCCCAGGCCGCCAGCGAAGCGCCGGCTCCCAGCGAGGCACCCGCCTCCAGCGAAGCACCCGCGTCCAGCCAAGCGCCGGCGCCCGCCCCCAGCGACGCCACGGCGTAGCGGAGCTCGCTGACCCGCGCCACCGGACGCGTGCCGTCCGATGTCCGCTATGCGGATGTCAGATGCACCACGTCGAACACGGGCACGGGAAATGTGCCGCGAACGTGACTTCTGCTTTACTCGGACGCCGTCATGCCGAAGATGAAAACCCACTCGGGCGCCAAGAAGCGCTTCAAGATCACCGCCAACGGCAAGGTCAGGGGCCGTCACTCCTTCACGAGCCACATCCTCGAGAAGAAGTCGCCCAAGCGCAAGCGCCACCTCGGCCGGCCGGCCGTCATCTCCGACCATGACACCCCGCGGATCAAGACGCTGCTGGGGGCCAAGCACAAGTGACCCGCGTCAAGCGCTCAGTCCACGCGCGCAAGAAGCGCCGCGCGACCCTCAAGATGGCCAGGGGCTACCGGGGCGATGCCAGTCGGCATTACCGGACCGCCAAGGAGGCGGTGCTCAAGGCCGACCAGTATCGGTACCGCGATCGGCGCAACCGCAAGCGCGACTTCCGCCGCCTGTGGATTACCCGTATCAACGCCGCCGCCCGGCAGAACGGAATGTCCTACTCGCAGTTCATGCACGGCCTGCAGACCGCCGGCGTGGAGCTGGACCGCAAGATCCTGGCCGACATGGCCGTCCACGACGCCGACACCTTCCGACGTTTTGCGCAGCGCGCCCGCGAGGCGCTGGCTGCCGGCTGAGCGTCAACCAGCCGAATACCAGTACCGCCACCCGGGCGCCGCTTCTCATAGGAAGCAGGCGCCTTTTTTTATTGCCCATGACCATCACCAGCTCCGACAACCAGAAGCTCAAGGAGATCCGCAAGCTCAACCAGCGGCGGCGCGCCCGCTCCCACGCGGGTCGCTTCGTGGCCGAGGGCGAGGATCTGTCGGCGGCTGCCGATGCCGCCGGCTGGCAGCCCGTCGAGCGCTACTGCGCCGCCGGCAGCGGCCTGCCGGGAATCGATGTGGAGCCGGAGCTGCTCGCCGACGTCTCCGAGCTGGGCTCGGGGACCCGCACGCTGGCGGTCTACGAGCAGCGCTTCCGGCGCCGGGCGGCCGGGCCGGTGTGCGTCTACCTGCACGGCATCAGCGACCCGGGCAACGTGGGCACGATTCTGCGCTCCGCGGAGGCGTTCGGTGCCGGCAGCGTTGCGTTCGGTCCGGGTACCGCTGATCCGTTCGGACCCAAGGCGGTCCGGGCGAGCATGGGCGCGGTGTTCACGGTGCCGCTCGTCCAGGTGACCGGCATGGATCAGCTGCCGCAGCCGACCGTCGCCCTCGTCGCCGGTCGCGGACCCGCCCTGGGCGACAACCGCTTCGAGGACGGCGTCACCCTCCTCATCGGCGCCGAGCGTGACGGTCTCCCTGACGATGTGATCGCAGCCGCCGACCACGCCGCCCAGATCCCGATCGTCAACCACTCCCTGAACGCCGCCATGGCGGCCACAGTCGCCCTCTACGAGGTGACTAGGATGGCCCGCGAATGACGCAGCCGGCCACCGAGAGAATCGCCGAGATCGAGCGAGAGGCGACAGCCGCGATCGCCACCGCGGCCACCACGCCGGGGCTCGAGGACGTGCGCATCCGGTACCTGGGTCGCAAGGCCGAGCTGCCCAACCTGCTGCGCGGCGTCGCCCAGCTCCCGCCCGAGGAGCGCGCCGCCACCGGCAAGGCCGCCAACCAGATCCGCCAGAAGCTGGAGTCAGAGCTGGAGCGAAAGGCCGGCGAGCTGGCGGCCTCCGAGCTCGACGAGCGCCTCAAGCAGGACCGGATCGACGTCACGCTGCCGCCCGATCCGCTGCCGGCGATCGGCCGCCTGCATCTCATGACGCGCACGCGGAGGGAAATCGAGGACGTGTTCGTCGGGCTGGGGTTCAACGTCGCCGAGGGGCCCGAGGTGGAGACCGTCTACTACAACTTCGACGCGCTCAACCACGCCTCCACGCATCCGTCGCGGCTGGAGACGGACACCTTCTATGTGGATGACGGCAGCGACCCCGTCGACATCTTCGATCCGACCACCCGGCTGCTGCGCGTCCACACCTCGCCGGCGCAGATCCATGCGATGGAGAGCCAGCCGCCGCCGATCTACATCATCGTCCCCGGCCGCGTCTACCGCCCGGACTCGGACGCCACCCACACGCCGCAGTTTCATCAGATCGAGGGGCTGGCGGTCGACGAGGACGTCACCCTGGCCGATCTGAAGGGCACGCTGCTCACGTTCGCGCGGGCGATCTTCGGCCCCGAGCGCGAGGTCCGGCTGCGCCCGCACTTCTTCCCCTTCACCGAGCCGAGCGTCGAGGTCGACGTCTCCTGCTTCAACTGCACGCAGGGGATCACCGGGGCACCGCGGGGGAGCGCCAGCGAGCCCGTGGTCAGTCAGCGCTGTCCGCTGTGCAAGGGCACCGCCTGGATCGAGATCCTGGGCTCGGGGATGGTCGATCCCAACGTGTTTTCGCACGTCGCCGACCACGGCTACGACCCCGAGAAGGTCCAGGGGTTCGCCTTCGGGCTGGGGATCGAGCGGATCGCCATGCTCAAGCACGGCGTCCCCGACCTACGGCTGTTCTACGACAACGACGTGCGCTTCCTGGAGCAGTTCTGATGGCGAACCGCACCCACGGGCCCAACCACTGATGCGGATCCCGATCGAATGGCTCAACGAGTACTGCGCCCCTGAGCTCACCCCGTTCCAGCTGGCCGACCGCCTGGCGATGACCGGCACCGAGGTGGAGCGGGTGGAGACCCACGGCGTCTCCGCGCTGGAGCACTTCGTCGTCGGCAAGGTGCTCGACGCCCGCCAGCACCCGGATGCCGACCGGCTCAGCGTGTGCCTGGTCGACACCGGCAACGGCGAGCCCAGCCAGATCGTGTGCGGCGCCCCCAACGTCGCCGCCGGCCAGACGGTGGCGGTCGCCCGGCCGGGCGCGGTGATGCCCGACGGCACGCCGCTGAAGGTCGCCAAGCTGCGCGGCCAGCCGTCCAACGGGATGATCCTCGCCGAGGACGAGGTCTCGATCGGCACCGACCACGACGGGATCATGGTCCTGCCCGACGAGCTGGTGGCCGGGACGCCGCTGGCCGAGGTGCTGCCGATCGCCACCGACGTGCTGGTGCTGGAGATCACGCCCAACCGGCCCGATTGCCTGGGCGTCTACGGCGTCGCGCGCGAGGCTCATGCCGCCACCGGCGCCCCGCTGGAGCCACCGCCCTGGACCCACGACCCGGGCAGTTCCGGCGACCTCAAGCTCGCCACGGTCACCGTCGAGTCCCCCGATCTGTGTCCGCGGTTCGTCGCCCGCGCCTTTGAGAACGTGCAGATCGGCGAGTCGCCGCGCTGGCTCAAGGCCCGGCTGATGGCCGCCGGCCAGCGGCCGATCTCCAACGTCGTCGACGTCACCAACTATGTGATGCTGCTAACCGGCCAGCCGATGCATGCCTTCGATCTCGACCGGGTGGCGGGCGCACAGCTCACGGTGCGCCGCGCCCGCGACGGCGAGACGATCGAGACCCTCGACGGGCAGACGCGCACGCTCGACTCCGACATGGTGCTGATCGCCGACGCCGACGGCCCCACCTCGATCGCGGGCGTGATGGGCGGCGCCCGCTCGGAGGTGAGCGAGACCTCCACCCGGGTGCTGATGGAGGCGGCCAACTGGAACGGCGCCAACATCCACCGCGCGTCGCTCAAGCTCGGCCTGCGCTCCGAGGCATCCGGCCGCTTCGAGAAGCAGCTGCAACCCGAGCAGGCGATGGACGCCGAGGTGCTGGCCACCCAGCTGATGATCGCGGTGTGCGGCGCCACGGTGCTCCCGGGCACGATCGACGTCGGCGGGCCCGGCCCGCCGCCGGCGACGATCCGCCTGCGAGACGCGCGCGTGAGCGGCCTGCTGGGCGTCGAGGTGCCGCGGGAGCGCTCGCGGGAGATCCTTAAGGCGCTGGAGTTCGCGACCGCCGATGCGCCCGACGGCCTCGACGTGACCGTGCCCGCCTTCCGGCGCGGCGACGTCACCCGCGAGGCCGACCTGATCGAGGAGGTGGCGCGGCTCGGCGTGCTGGAGGCGCTGCCGGCCACGCTGCCCTCTCGCCACGGCGCCTGGGGCCGACTGACCGACCGTCAGCGGCTGCGCCGGCAGGCGGCCGACGCGCTCACCGCGCAGGGCCTGCACGAGATCGTCGGCTGGAGCTTCGAGGGGCCGGATCTGGCCGACCGCCTGCGGATCGCGGATCGGGCCGCCGCGCAGCTGGTCAACCCGATGTCCGCCGACCAGTCGCGCCTGCGCACCACTCTGATGGGATCGCTGCTGGAGGTCGCCCAGCGCAACCGCGCGCGAGGGATCGGGACGCTGCGCCTGTTCGAGGCCGGGGCGGTCTATCTCCCCGCGGGCGACCAGGCAACCGACGAGCCTTACCACGCGGCCGTCCTGCTCTCCGGGCGGGTACGTCCGGCCACGTGGCGTGACGGCAGTCCGCCGCCGGCCGACTTCTTCGCCGCCAAGGGCGTGCTCGCCGGGATGCTCGACACCGTGCGGGTCCCGTGGAGCGTGGAGGCCGGCGACGAGGCCGAGCCGTTCCTGCACCCGGGTCGCTCGGCGCGGGTCCTGCTCGACGGCACGCCCGCCGGCTGGCTGGCGGAGATCCATCCGCTGGTGGCGGCTCAGTGGGACCTGGACGACGGTCCGGTGGCCGCTTTCGAGTTGGACCTCGACGCCGTCGCCGAGCTGACGAGCACCCCGCAATACCGCGACCTGACGAGCTTCCCCGAGGTCCGCGAGGACCTGGCGGTGATCGTCGCCGACCGCGTCTCGGTCGCGCAGGTACTGGCCGTGGCCCGGCGCGCCGGCGGCGCGCTGTTGGCCCGCGCCGAGGTGTTCGACGTCTACCGCGACGCCGAGCGGATCGGCACGGGCAACGTGTCGCTGGCGCTGCGCCTGCACTTCCGGGCCCCCGACCGCACGCTGACCGACGAGGAGGTGGCCGCGCGGCGTCGCAAGATCGCCGGCGCGCTGGCCGAGCAGCTGGAGGGCAGGGTCCGTGACTCCTAGCGTGGCCGTGTTCGGCGCTGCCGGCTACGCGGGCGCTCTCAGCGCTCGGCTGGTGCACCGCCACCCGGCGTTCGAGCTGCGCACGGTCACCGCGCGCTCGGACGTGGGCCGCCGGCTGGACGACCTGTACCCCCACCACCGGGTGCCGCTCGTGCTGGAGCAGCTCGACCTCGACGTCCACGCCGACGTCGACGCGGCGATCGTCGGCTATCCCCACGGCGCGTCCGCCCAGGTCGTCTCCGCGCTGGTGGAGCGGGGCGTGCGCGTCGTCGACCTGAGCGCCGACTTCCGCCTGCGCGATCCCGACGTGTACGCCGAGTGGTATCGCCCGCACCCCGAGCCGGGCCTGATCGCCTACGCGGTTTACGGTCTGCCCGAGCTCTACCGCGACCGGATACCCGACGCGAAGATCGTCGCCAACCCAGGCTGCTATCCGACTGCCACCGTGCTGGCGCTGGCCCCGCTGGCGCGGGCCGGCCTGCTCAAGGACGTGGTGATCGACGCCAAGTCGGGGGTCTCGGGCGCCGGGCGGGCCGCCACCGACAAGACGCACTTCGTCACCGTCGATGAGAACCTCAACCCCTACGGCGTGCCCCGTCACCGTCACACGCCGGAGATCGAGCAGGAGCTGGCCGCGCTGGGCTCGGAGCTGCGCGTCACCTTCACTGCGCACCTGATCCCGCTCGATCAGGGGGAGCTCGTCTCCTGCTACGTGACGCCCGCGGATAACGACTCGCCTTCGCTGCAGGACGCCAGAGCGCTCTATCAAGAGGCCTACGCGGATGAGCCGTTCGTGGAGCTCAACGACCACCCGCCCGGGGTGCGCGACGTTCGTGAGACCAACATCTGCCGCATCTCCGTGCACCGCGACGAGCGCACCGGCCGCGTGATCGTGTTCTCGGCGCTGGACAACCTGTGGAAGGGCGCCGCCTCGCAGGCGGTGCAGAACCTCAACCTGATGTTCGGCCGTCCCGAAGGGGAGGGGATCTCGGTAGCCGGATGATTCACGAGGCCTCACATAAGACGAGCCCGGATGGCGAGGTGAGAGCCTCGTGAACGCCTTCTTTCGCAGCCGCTGGGTGGAGTCGCTGCCACACGTGACCGAGCTCGCCGACGGCGGACTGCCACAGGGCTTCCGGGCCGCGGGGGCCGCCGCCGGGATCAAGGAGTCCGGCGCGCCCGACGTGGGGCTGATGATCTGCGACGCCGCCGAGGCGACCAGTGCGGCGCGCTTCACCAGCTCGGGCACCCAGGCGCCTCCGGTGCTGCTGTGCCGCGAGCGCTGCCGGCTGGACGCGGTCCGCGCCGTGGTCGTCAATGCCGGCAACGCCAACGCCGCCACCGGACGGATGGGCTTTGAGAACGCGGCCAAGATGCAGGGCGCCGGGGCGCTGATCGCCGGCGTGCGCGAAGACCAGGTGGCGGTCGCCTCCACGGGCGTGATCGGCGTGCCCCTGCCGATGGCAAAGGTCAACCAGGGGATCCTGTCGGCCGCCCACTCCCTCTCGCCGGACGGCGACATCGCCTTCTCGAACGCGATCCAGACCACCGACGCGTTGCAGAAGCGCGCCCGGCTGAGCGTGCAGCTGTCGTCGGGCACGGTCAAACTGACCGCCCAGGCCAAGGGCGCCGGCATGATCTCGCCGGGCTTCGCCACGTTGTTGTGCTTCGTGCAGACCGACGCGCAACTGGCCGCCGAGACGTGCGAGCTGCTGCTCGGGGTGTGCGTCAAGCGGTCGTTCGAGCGCGTCTCGGTCGACGGACAGCTGTCGACCAATGACACGGTGCTGCTGCAGGCCAGCGGCCGCTCCGGGGTCCCGGTGCACGCCGAGAGCGAGGACGAGCTGCGCTTCGGCGAGGCGCTGGACGCCCTCATGCGCCAGTTGTCGCTGCTGGTGGTGGCCGACGGCGAAGGAGCCCGCCGCGTGGGGCGCGTGGTGGTGCACGGCGGCGATCCGGAAGCCGTGGACCGCGTCGGCCGGGCGGTGGCCAACTCCCCGCTGGTCAAGACCGCGCTGTACGGAGGCGATCCCAACTGGGGGCGCATCATCCAGGCCGTCGGCGGGGCGATGCCGGGGACGGCACCGCTGCCGGTCGACGTCCGGATCGAGGGCGTGCAGGTGTGCGCCGGCGGCTCGCACGTGCCCCACGACGCCGACGCGCTCGCCCAGGCGGTCAAGCGCGACGAGGTGGAGTACGAGATCTTCCTGCCGGGCGAGGGCGGCGAGAGCGAGGTCTACTTCTCAGACCTCGGGCACGAGTACGTGACGATCAACGCCGACTACACGACATGAGCATGCGCGATGTCGGCACGCTGCTCGAGGCGCTTCCCTATATCCGCGAGTTCCACGGCAAGACCGTCGTGATCAAGTACGGCGGCGCGGCGATGACCGACGCGTCGCTCAAGGAGGAGTTCGCCCGCGACGTGGTGCTGCTCAAGTACGTCGGCATGAAACCGGTGGTCATCCACGGCGGGGGTCCGGAGATCTCCAGCTACATGCGCCGCCTGGGCCTGCCGATCGAGTTCGTCGACGGGCTGCGGGTCTCCAGCGAGGCGACCGTCGAGGTGGCCAAGATGGTGCTCGTGGGCAAAGTCAACAAGGACATCGTCCTGCGGCTCAACCGTCACGGGCAGCCGGCGGTCGGTCTGTGCGGTGACGACGGGCTGCTGTTCCGCGCCGCGCGCCAGGCCTCGCCCTCGGGTCAGGACATCGGCTTCGTGGGCCGGATCGAACGCGTGGATGTCGACGTGCTCACCCACGTGGCTCAGGACTACATCCCGGTCATCGCCTCGGTGGGCGCCGATCGCGAGGGCAACTCGTACAACATCAATGCCGACGAGGCCGCGGGTGCCGTCGCGCGCGCCCTGGGCGCCTACAAGGTGATGTTCCTCACCGACGTCGCCGGCTGGCTGCGCGATCCCGAGAATCCCGCGAGCACGATCTCCGAGGTCGGCGCCGACGCCGTGGCCGAGGCGCTTGCG
>JADGPO010000054.1 GCA_017882405.1 Solirubrobacteraceae bacterium
AGCATGCGCTGGCGCCGCGACTTCATCCGTACGTTCCTCGAGCGAGACCTCCCGCAGCTGGATGTGAGGACACCGGCCAGCGCGCTGCACCGATTCTGGTCGATGCTCGCACACGTACACGCCCAGACGCTCAACTGGTCCGAGCTCGGCCGTTCGATGGGCATTTCCGATGCGACCGTGCGAAGCTATGTTGATATCCTCGAGGGAACTCTCGTTGTCTCGACCCTGAAGCCCTGGCACGAGAACATCTCCAAGCGCCAGGTCAAGGCACCCAAGGTGTTCGTCCGTGACTCCGGCTTGCTTCATTCGCTGCTGGATATCGAGAGCCTCGAGCAACTCGAAGGCCACCCGCGCGTCGGTGGATCGTGGGAAGGCTTCGGAATCCACCACGTCGTGGAGAGACTCGGCGCACGCACCGACCAGTGCTTCTACTGGGCGACCCACGCGGGGGCGGAGCTCGATCTGCTGGTCGTTGCAGGAAAACACCGGCGGGGCTACGAATTCAAGCTCGGCTCGCCGGGCACGACCGCATCGATGCGAATCGCACTGGAAGATCTACGCCTCGATTCGCTCGACGTCATCCACTCCGGGCAGGACAGCTATCCACTCGCCGATCGCGTCCGCGCCGTGGCGGGGAGGCGCATCCTGGAGGATATCGCGCCGCTGTGATCGAATCGCCTGCAGCCGACGAGAGGCGCCGGCGGTTCGCGGCTACTTCGAAGCGGGCGGGGCGGGCGGGGCGGGGCGGGCGGCGCGGGGCAGGATGCGGCCGACGGTGCCGGGCTGCAGATCGGGGGCGGGTTCACCAGCTCGGCGTCGGCGAGGATCATCTGGGCGACGGCGTCGAGCTCGGGGGCGATGTGGCGGACGGTGGCGGTGAGGAGGTCGGTGCGGCGGTCGGTGCGGACGTCGACGGTGTCGCCGACGTGGACGGCGCCGACCCGGTCGGCCGGGATGGCGAACTTGACGAACACGCCGCCGTAGATGACGCGGAGGACGGGGTGGCCTTCCTCGACGCGGGCGCCGTCCTGCGGGTAGATCATCGCGACGCTGCCGGCGATCAGGGCGGTGAGGGTCATCTCGGCGAGGTGGGCCTGGAGCTGAATGATCTTGGTGTTGCGCTCCTCGGCGGTGGCGCGGGCGAAGGTGAGGGCGGCGGTGGCCTTGGCGACGGCCTGGGCGGCAGTGTCGGCATCGGCGTGGGCGCCAACTCCGGCGGCGTCGGCGGCCTTCTCGCGCTTGAGGACGATCTCGGCGCCGCGCCTCTCGGCCAGGGCCTGGACGACCGAGGCCTACGCGGTGCGGGCCTGGGCGCGGGCGGCGTCGAGCTCCTGGCGGAGCTGGCGATCGTCGAGCTCGCGAGGACCTGGCCCCTGGTGACGACGTCGCCGAGCTTGACGGCGAGGCTGGCGCTGGCCCTGGTGGAGGGCGCCATGACGTCGGCCGATCTCTCCGGGGTGAGGGCAACCTAGGTTCGCGGGGTATCCGGTTGTCCGGAGCGTCGCTCGCTCGGATAGCGTGTGCTGATTGGCCGAGTCCCGGACGCGCAACTAACCCCGGCCGGGCTCTCCCCGTGCGAGGCTTCGCTGCGACCAGAGCGGCTGCTCTCGGGAAGTTCCCGGTCAGGGCTTGAGCCGTGCCTCGACCTGGGCCACGAGAGCTGGAGTGGCAGCGAGCGGCGCGACGTTCTCGTTGGCAGTGACGCGCTTGCCTTCCACCGTGCCGCCGAGGGCGACTAGGTATTCAGTTCCAACCTGGGTGAACTCGGGCTTCAGCATTGGCTTGCCGTCGATCAGCGCGGGCGACTGGGCCACGATCACCTGGTAAACGGTGACCCTCGGGCCAGTGACATCACCGCGGAGCACGCGCACAACCTCGTAGGTGAGCGACTGCATCGACACGTTGTACCCACTGTACGCCACTGGGGGCGGGCCCACCGCGGTAAGCTTGCCGATGAACACAGCGTTCGCCTTGTCGACCTGGGCGAGGAACAGCGAATCAGACGAGCCGCGCAAGATGGTATCGACGGGGTTCACAGCAGTCTCCTTTGGCGCCGGGGCGACAGCGGGCTTCCGCGCCGGCTCGGCGCGTTGCGGCGGATCGGCGGCGCGTGCGGGCTCGCGCGTACAGGCGGCCAGGGTCGCGATCAACAGGAGCGTGCGCATACGTCAGTGCGGCCGGGTGTCATCGAAGCCTGTCCCGGGGGACGTGAGGTCGCCGAGTTGGCTCAAGGGCTCGCCGGGTCAGCGGTCGTCGAGGCGGTAGGGCGCCGGGGCGTCGTTGGGATCGGTGAGCTCGGTCGGCGTGAGCTGGTGCTGGGTCGGATCCAGCGGCAGTTGCTGGATCCGGTGATCGGTCCGGCCGAGGACGGCCTCGTCCGCCTCGGGGCGGTAGTCGATCTTCACGACGCCGGTCGCGACGACGGTCGCGTTGCCAGTCGTCAGATCGAACCGGCTCAACGTCTCGCCGAACTCGGACCAGTCCCAGAGCTCGTCGTGGCCCGGGCGTTCGTACAGCGCCTGCTCGTCCACATACCGGGACAGCGGGGTGCGCGCGCCGTTGGCGAGGCTGTAGAGGAACACCGGGCCGCCGAGCACCAGCGAGGAGATGATCAGGGCGTCGTGGCGACGAAGCGCGGTGATGGAGAACAGGCCGGAGAGGGTCAGTGGATCCGGAGCGGTGCCGGTCAGCGGATCGACGATGCGCAGCTCCGTCAGTCCGTCGGAGATCACGGCGCGGTGATCGTTGGTGAACGCCTCCACGCGCAAGCCGGGCACGATTGTCGTGCCGCCTGTGGCCAGCGCAACCAGCGCGATCTTGTTGGACGACTGCTGCGTGACCTCGAGCGCGGCGAACCGGTCATCGAGCGAGAGCAGGAGGGGGCCGGCTGCGCCCGACAGCCGGGCGACGGTGG
>JADGPO010000055.1 GCA_017882405.1 Solirubrobacteraceae bacterium
CCCGGCACCTCGGCGGGATCCTCGACAACGACTCGGCCGACAAGGCCGCGCGGTTCGTGAACCTCTGCAACGCCTACGGCATCCCGCTGCTGTTCCTGATGGACGTGCCGGGGTTCATGGTCGGGACGAAGGTCGAGGAGGCCGGGATCATCCGGCACGGCGCGAAGATGCTCTACGCCGTCGCCAACGCGACGGTGCCCAAGATCACGGTCGTGCTGCGCAAGGCCTACGGCGCCGGGTACTACGTGATGTGCGGGCGCGCGTACGAGCCCGATCTGATCGTCGCCTGGCCGTCGGCCGAGATCAGCGTGATGGGCGCCGAGGGCGCGGTGGAGATCATCTTCCGCAAGCAGGTCGAGTCCGCCGAGGACCCGGCGGCCAAGAAACAGGAGCTGATCGAGGAGTTTCGCAAGATCATCGACGTCTACGTGGCCGCCGGCAACGACATGATCGACGACGTGATCGACCCGCGGGAGACCCGTGCCACGATCTGCCGCGCACTGGAGATGTCGGCCGGCAAGCGCGTCGAGCGGCCGTGGAAGCGGTCAGGCGTGGTGCCGGTGTGACCTCAGCCGCTGAAGAGCCCGCGATCATCACGTGCTCGATCTCGGGGGCGATCGCCGACCGCGAGCAGTGCCCGGCGATCCCCTATACGCCGCGGGAGTACGCGGCCGAGGCGCGGCGGATCGTCGACGAGGGTGGCGTGCACATCCATATCCACGCGCGAGCGCCCGATGGCACGCCCAGCTACGAGGTGGAGGACTTCCGCGCGATCCGTGACGCGATCGGGGCGGAGGTCGGGGACGCGGCGATCATCAACTTCTCGACCGGGACGGTCGGCGTGCCGGTGGCCAAGCGGATCGCCTATCTGGAGGCCTGCCGGCCGGCGGTGGCGGCGTTGAACATGGGCTCGCTCAACTACGCCAAGTACTCGGCCGCGCGCAGGGACTTCGTGTTCAAGTTCGTGTTCACCAACCCGTTTGAGGAGATCATCGAGCTGCTGGAGGCGATGCGGCGTCTGGGGATCAAGCCCGAGCACGAGTGCTTCGACGTCGGGCATGTCGGCTCGCTGGCGCCGTTGGTCGACATGGGGCTGCTGGAGGCGCCGCTGCACGCCGACTTCGTGATGGGAGTGGTCGGCGGCGTCCCGGCGACCGCGCGCAACCTGGCGATGATGGCCGAGAACCTTCCGGCGGGTCGACACCACTGGGGGGTGATCGGGATCGGGCGGGGCCAGTGGACGATGGTGGCGGCGGCGCTCACCCTGGGCGGCTCGATCCGGGTCGGGCTGGAGGACAACTTCTATCTGCCCGACGGCCGGATGGCCCGCTCCAACGGCGAGCTGATCGCCAAGGCGCGCCGGTTGACCGAGGACTGCGGCCGGCGGCCGGCGACCGTCGAGGAGGCCCGAGCGCTGCTGGGGATCTCGGCGAAGGAGCGCGCGGCGGCCGGATGAGCTCGGCCGGGATGCTGAAGATGTCCGAGCTGGCGCAGCGCTCGGGCGTGAGCGCCGGCACGATCAAGCACTACCTGCGCGAGGGCCTGCTGGGCTCCGACGAGGACGTGGTGCGCACCAGCCGCAACATGGCCTACTACCCGGAGCAGTTCGTGGATCGGGTGCGCCTGATCAAGCGTCTGCAGGAGGAGCGCTTCATGCCGCTGCGGGTGATCCGCGACGTGATGGCCTCCGACCCCGAGCGGGCGGCGCGGGTGATCGAGCTGGAGGACCGCATCCTCGAGCTCGCCGCGGAGTTGGAGGAGCGCGGTCGCGTCTCGCGCAGCGCGGCACGCGCCACCTACGACATGCCGCGCAACGTGCTCGAGCGCCTGGAGCAGCTGGAGGTGCTCACCCCGAATGCCCGGGGCTATGACCGCGACGACGTCGCCATCATCGAGGCGATCTCGCGCTTTCGGGCGGGCGGCTACGAGGAGGCAATCGGCTTCACGGTGTATGACACGCTGCGCTATCGCGAGGCGCTGGCCCCGCTGGTGGCCGAGGAGGTCGGCGTGCTCCTGGCGCGGCTGGCCGGCGAGGTCGACACCGAGCGCGCGGTGGAGATCATCTCCAAGGGCGCCGAGCCCTTGCGGGACCTGATCGGGGCGATGCACTCCAAGCTCCTGCTCGAGGAGCTTCGCCGCCAGCGGTCAGGCGGCGACTGAGTCACCACCAGACGTCGTGGTCCTCCATCACGCCCCAGCCCTCGCTGAGCGCGGTGCCGCCCGGCAGTTCGCCCCGGAACGTGCCGAACGGCTGGCGGTACCGGCTGCGCACGATCAAGCGGTTCTCACAGCGCTCGCGGACGGCCTCCGCGTCAAAGCGCAGCGCGCCCACCGTTGACAGGTCGTCTGCGAAGCGCACCGGCCCGACTTCATTAGGCACGCCGTCGATCCACACCGTGCGCTCGCTGTCGTGAGGCGGGTCGTTGACCCCGTCGACAAGGTTCCAGGCCACTTGGCGCCCGTCGGCGGCAGTTCCCACCGTGCGCCGAGCCGCGAGGGCATCGGCTGCGGAGGGAGCGCCAGGGCGGCGAGCTCGGACGGGCGGGGGTCACCGAACGTCCCGCGATAGGGAATAGGCGCATCGGGCAACGCTATCGTGCAACACTGACTGACCAGTCAATCGGACCTCGCCCACCCGGGAGATGACAGAGGGTGCGCGCCGGCGCCATCCAACTCAACGCCACCGACGACACCGATCGCAACCTCCAGACCGCCGACCGCCTGGTGCGCCAGGCCGCGGCGCTCGGCGCCGAGCTGATCGCGCTGCCGGAGACGTGGACCGTGCTGGGCGGCCGCGACGTGATCCGGGCGGGCGCCCAGGATCTGGACGGCGAGGCGATCACGTGGGCGCGCTCGATCGCCGCCGAGCTGGGCGTGGACCTGCTCGCCGGATCGCTGTTCGAACGCGCGACGGGCTCGGAGAAGGGCTTCAACACCAGCGTTCACGTGGGACCCGACGGCGAGCTGCGCGCCGTCTACCGCAAGATCCACCTGTTCGACGTCACCGTCGACGGCGCCGACTACGGCGAGGCCTCCACCCAGCAGGCGGGGGAGGAGATCGTCGTCTCGCAGCTGGCCTCGGGGCTCACCCTGGGGATGACCATCTGCTACGACCTCCGCTTCCCCGAGCTGTACCGGATCCTCACCCTGCGCGGCGCCGAGGTGATCGCCGTGCCGGCGGCGTTCACGCTGAAGACGACCCGCGACCACTGGGAGGTGCTGGTGCGGGCGCGCGCGATCGAGAACCAGGTGTTCATGGTCGCGCCCAACCAGATCGGCAGTCATCCCGGCGGGCTGCGCTCGGGTGGGCGCTCGCTGATCGTGGATCCGTGGGGCGTGGTCCTGGCCGGCGCGCCGGACGTCGAGACGGCGATCGTCGCCGACCTCGATCCCGAGGGCCTGCGGGATGTGCGCCGCGCCCTGCCGGCGCTGACGCATCGTCGGCCCTCGGCCTATTCGTGGGACGCGAAGTGAGCACCGCCGCCACCGAGAAGCGGCGGGTGATCCTCGATGCCGCGGTGCGGGTGTTCGCGCAGCAGGGCTTTCACACCTGCCGGGTGTCGGACATCGCCGATCAGGCGGGCGTCGCCTATGGCCTGGTGTACCACTACTTCTCCTCCAAGGAGCAGATCCTCGACACGCTGTTCCTCGAGCGCTGGGACGTGATGCTCCAGGTGATCGCCGAGGCCGACGACTCCGGGCGCCCGCCGCGCGACAAGCTGTACGCGATCGCCTCCTTCATCATCGACTCCTACCGCCACGACCCGGAGCTGATGAAGGTGATCATCGTCGAGGTCACGCGCGCGGCCAACACCTTCGGGCTCACCCACCTGGAGAAGATCCGCGACGCGTACGCGGGGATCGCGGCGATCGTCGCCCGCGCGCAGGCCGATGGCGAGTTTCGCCCGGAGATCACTCCAGAGTTCGCCGCTCAGGCGTTCTATGGCTCGGTCGAGCAAGTGCTGACCGGCTGGATCTTCGATTCGACGGACGTCGGCCAGGCGGAGCTCGACCGCGCCAAGTCGATGATCGTGGAGACGATCTGCTCCGGCCTGGAACGGCACGCGGGTCCTGCGTCGGACGAGTCTGCTTGAATCCGCACCCATGACAGATAGTCCTCTGGTCAAGCGCCTGCTGTGGTCGGCAATGATCGCGGGCGTCGGCGCGCTCGCGAGCCTCGTGTCGACACGGGTGGCCGCGCTGATCTGGATGCGCGTGTTCGGCGAAGAGCCCCCTGAGTGACCGACCAGCCGCAGAACGGGCAGACGGGGCGGACGGGAGCCGGGTCAGAGCAGACTGGGGACACGCCGGCCGCCCTCGGGCCTCAGGTCCCGCCGGCGTCCTGGCGCCCCGAGGACGAACCGTCCGGTGCGGCGGCCCTGGCCTCTGAACGGCCGGAGGTTGCCGTCGGAGCCGCGTTTGCCGGCGGCCTCGTGCTCGCCCTGATCCTCAAGCGCCTTGCCCGCTGAGTCCCCCAAGCAGAGCGAGAGCGTGGCCACGGCCGTCACCGAGGTCTCGGAGAAGATGTCGGTGCTGGTGCGCGAGGAGATCGAGCTCGCCAAGACGGAGGTCGTCACCAAGGTCTCGAGCATCGCCCGCGGTGCCGCGGCGGTTGCCGTCGGCGCGGTGTTCGGCGTGTTCGCGCTGGTGTTCGTGCTGCTGTCGATCGCCTGGGGGGTCAACAGCGCCACGGGCAGCCTGTGGCTGGGCTTCGTGGTCGTGATGGTGCTGCTGCTGGCGCTTACCGTCGGCGCGTCCCTGTTCGCCTGGCGCAAGCTCAAGGTCGGGCCGCCCACCCCGAAGATGGCGATCGGCGAGGCCAAGAAGATCCGCGCGACCATCGGGTCGGGATCCGACAGCTGATGCCCGCGCGCCGCCCCGAGGAGATCCGCGACTCGATCGAGCGCAACCGCCGGGAGCTCGGCACGGCGGTCGAGCACCTGCGCGTCGAGGTGGTCAAGCTCACCGACTGGCGTGCCCAGTTGCGCAAGGCAGAGCCGCAGGTGCTGATCGGCGCGGGCGTCGCCGGGTTCGTGATCGGCGGCGGCATCGCCGCGCTGGGCGCGCTGACGTTCGGGCGCAAGAAGCGCAAGCAGCAGCGGCTGCTCGGTCGCTGAGCGCCGCTCGGATCGGCGCGCAGCCGGCTCAGGTCAGATAGGAGCTCGGCAGCCCGCCGGCTCCCAGCAGCCCGGGTCCGACGTGGGTGCCGATAACCGGCCCGATCTCGGAGATCACGCGCGGCCCCACGCCGAAGATCTCGGTTGCGCGGGCGGCCAGCTCCTGCGCCTGCTCAGGGGCCTGGATGTGCTGCACCATGTAGGCGTCGGCGCCGTCCTCGGCGCGGCTGCGCAGCAGATCGACCATCCGCTCGAACGCCCGCTTGGAGGTGCGCACCCGCTCGACCGGCGTGATCTCGGACTCGACGGTGAGGATCGGTTTGATCCGCAGCGCCGAGCCCAGCCATGCCTGAGCGCCGGCGATCCGGCCGCCCCTGCGCAGGTACTCCAGGGTGTCGACCGCAAACCACATCTTCAGCGCCGAGCGGGCCTCGCGGGCTCGCTCGGCCACCGCCGCGCCGTCGGCACCGCCACGGGCCGCCGCGGCCGCCGCCAGCGCGACCAGCCCCTCTCCGCCGCAGGCCGACGCGGAATCGACCACGTGGACACGTCCGGCGCGCTCGCCGAGCCGCTCGCGCGCCTGCTCGGCCGAGCGCACCGTCCCCGACATGCCCCCGGCGAGATGGACGGAGACGATCTCCTGTCCGGCATCCAGCAGCGGCTCGTAGACCGCCAGGAAGTCGCCGATCGACGGCTGCGACGTGGTCGGGAGCTCGGCCGCGCCGCTCAGACGCCGGTAATAGGCGTCGTAATCGGAGATGTCGGACTCCCGCTGGGCGCCCTCAGGCCAGCGCACGTAGAGGCTGACCTGATGGATCCCCTCGGCGGCGGCCAGCTCGGCAGGCAGGTAGTGGCAGCTGTCAGAGACGATCGCGACGCTCATGAGCGCGGCACCCTACCAGCGGCCACCGTCGCCCCCGCGACCCCCGGGGTCCGTTGGCCAGAGCGCATTTCAGCCCGGTCTCATCGGCACCGTCTAAAACGGCTGGCGTCGCCCTCGGGGCATCGCGATCGGGCGTGGGGGTGAACTCGGAGCCTGCACGTCAGGACTCCTGACCGGCGAGCGCTCACGCCGGCGCTGCGCCGTCGAAGTCGCCGAGCGCGCGCCCGGCCTGCCGGGCGCCTGCGGCGCCCAGGGCGGTGGCCACCACCATCAGCGCCAACGCCACCACGAGCTGGGGGACGAGTGCGGACGCGTGCCCGGCCGACGAGCCCGTCAGGGCGGCGGGGGAGACATTGGCGACGGCGATCCACCAGACCACGGTCGCCGCTGCCATGACGGCCATCGCCACCGAGGCCGCTACCGCCAGCCAGGTCTGAAAGCGGACCGTCATGTCACGCAGCGGCAGGCAGGCGGCCGTGCGGGTGGCCGCGGCCGTCCAGGCGACGAGCGTGCCGGCGCCGAGCGTACCCCACGCCAGGAAGCCGATCCCGTACGCGGCGTCGTGGCCCTGGCGGGCGCGCGGTGTCAGTCCGTGGGCCCAGGCGACCAGGGCGGCCGTCGCCGCGACCAGCAATGCCGTCATCAGGCCGGCGACGACCACCGCTCGGCGGATCCGCGGCCATCCCCCGCCGCGCAGGAAGCTCAGCAGGGTTCCCAGCGTCAGGCCGATGACAGCGAGCACGAGTACGCTGGCCACCACGGCGCCGCCGAGCAGCCCGTCGAATGCCCGACTCGCGAGAGCGTGGGTCCCCGGCACCGCCGTGTCCCAATGCTCGGAGGTCCTCTGAACGATGCCACCGGCGAGCACGAACAGCGCCCAGGCCCACAGCACGAGGGCGGCTCCGCGGCGCGCGCGGGCCCGCGGAGAGCCGTCCCCTCCGAGTCCCAGGGCGCGCAGTCGCTCCCGGCCGCCCCCGCCGGCGACGTCGGCGCGCACGCGCCAGGGAACCCGGCGACCGACGCTCATGTCAAGGATCAGCGCCTCCAGCTCTTCGCCGTAGCGGGCTCGCCAGCTCGGCGGATAGAGGCGCATCAGCCGCCCGGCGGTCCGCGGGGCGCTCATGCCAGCCCCTCGCGGATAAGGACTCTCGCGGCCGGGCGCGCGGCCAGCCGCGCCGAGCCCTCGTCGACGATCGTCCGCAGCCCGTCCAGCGCGGCCCCCAGCGCCTGCGCACCGGCGGCGCTCAGGCGGTAGGGCCGGCGCCGTCCGGAGGTTCCGACGGCCTCGATCAGCCCCCGCTCCTCGAGCCGGCTGATCGCCCCGTAGAGCGTGCCCGGCCCGAGGCGGACGCCGGCGAACTCCTCGATGTCCTGCAGCAGCGCGTAGCCGTGCTTCTCGCCGGCGGCGAGACTGGTGAGGATCAGGATCGGCGGGTCGTTGGAGCGACCCGCGATCGTCTCGTCACTACGTGTGCGGTCGTTCATACGGCGAGCGTACTCCGTGCAACGTAGTAACGCAAGGCGTAGTAGTCAGGATCTATGCGACGGGAGTGCGCGGGGTGAGGAGGAGGACCGATGCCGGCTGACCGGAAGCGAGAGCCACACGTCCGCGCCCCCGGTTGGCAGATTGCGCGCCCCCGCTCGCCCCCCGTGGGCCTGGGCGATCATCTGGACGACGGCGAGCCCCAGGCCGACGCCGCCGCGCTGGCGAGCGGGGTCCGCCCGGCTGAAGCGGTCAAACGCCCGCGGCAGCAGCCAGTCGCTGAACCCCGCACCCTCGTCGGCGACGTGGATCTCGACGCGGTCGCCGGCCGAGCGGGCGCTGAGGGTGATCGTGCCGGCCCCGTAGCGCAGGGTGTTGTCGATCAGGTTGCCCACGGCCTGCTGGACGCGGCTGGGGTCGGCGCGGATGCTGGCGGTGATCGGGCTCGCGCCGGCATCGACCGTCAGCGAGCGCCCGGCATCAGCGACGATCGGCGAGAAGCGCTCGCCGAGGTCGGCCAGCAACTCCTCCACGGGCAGCTCGGTGGGCTCGATCGGCAGGCTTCCGTCCTCGGCGCGGGCCAGCAGCAGCAGGTCCTCGGCGAGCTTGACGATACGGTCGGTCTCCTCGATCGCCGAGTGCATCGCCGCCCGCAGCTGGGCCTCACCGCCGCGCTCGCGCAGCGACACCTCCAGCTCGGCTTTGAGCACCGCCAGCGGCATGCGCAGCTCGTGGCTGGCGTTGGCGATGAACAGGCGCTCGTGGTTGAGACCCTCCTCGAGGCGGTCCAGCATCTCGTTGAGCGTGATCCCGAGTCGCCTGATCTCGTCCTGGCTGTCGGGCAGCGGCAGCCGGGTGCTGATCTCGTCGGTGGAGATCGTCGCCGCCCGCCGGCGCATTCGCTCCACCGGGCGCAACGCCGCCGAGGCCAGGACGTAGGCGGCCAGCGTGGCCAGCAGCAGCGCGGGGGGGACGCCGATCACCAGGTTCTGGTCAAGCTGGTCCAGGGCGGCGTCGCGTTCGGCCAGCGAGACGCCGGCGACGACGATCTTCCGCGCGTGCGGGAGCGGCAGCGCGTACAGGCGAAGCGGCTCCCCGCGCTGGAACAGGCGCGGCGAGCGCGCGGCCAGACGCAGCTCGGAGGGACGCAGCAGCGCCGGTTGCGAGAGTCCGGCACTGGCCCCCAGGAGCCGGCCGTCGGGGGCCAGGACCTGGACGAAGTTGTCGGCGCTGGCCGGCAGACGTCGCAGCGCCCCACGCGTGTCGGCGTTGTTCTCCTGACGCAGCAGCCCGGCGATGTCCTGGGCGCGGGCTCGCAGCGACTGGTTGACGTTGTAGTCCAGGTCGGAGCGGAAGTGCAGGTAGAGGAAGGCGATCAGCGCGGCCAAGAGCGCCGCCATCACGCCGCCGAACATCAACGTCAGCCGCCAGCGGATCGGCAGTCGGCGCAGCCAGCGCTGCAGGTCGGCGAGCCCGTAGTCCGGGACTATTCCTCGTTGCATAGGCGGTAGCCGACACCTCGGATCGTCTGCAGCGTGTTGCGTCCGAACGGGCGGTCGATCTTCTGGCGCAGATAGCGGACGTAGACCTCGACGACGTTGGAGCGGTTCTCGTAGTCATAGCCCCAGACCTGCTCGAGCAGATCGAAACGCGACAGCACGTTGCCGGGGTTCTGCATCAGCGCCTCCAGCACCGCGTACTCCTTGCGGGACAAATCAATCGGCGTATCGGCTCGCCACACCTGATGGCGGGCGGCATCGAGGCGCAGGTCGCCGATCTCGAGCACGACGGAGCGTTGGATCGGCCCGCGGCGGCTCATCGCGCGCACGCGGGCGAGCAACTCGTCGAACGAGAACGGCTTGACCAGGTAGTCGTCGGCGCCGCAGTTGAGCCCGTGGACCCGATCCTCCACGTCGTCGCGGGCGGTCAGCATTAGCACGGGCGCGTCGACCCCGTCGTCCCGCATCGCCCGGCAGACCTCGAAGCCGTCGAGGTCGGGCAGCATCACGTCGAGCACGATCACCGCGTACTCGGTGGCGCCCGCCCGGACCAGCGCCTCCTGGCCGATGGTGACCAGGTCGGCCGCGATCGCGTCGGTGGCGAAGCCCCGGACGAGAACCGGCCCGAGCTTCTGGTCGTCCTCGACGATCAGGATCCGCACGGGCTCAGGGTGCTATACGAACATGAGCCCTATATGAAGCATCGCAGGGTCATGCCGGCGTAGCGTCGCGCACGAAGCGCCGCACAACAAGAGGATTCTCATCGAGGGGTTAGCACTCGGTGAGCAGCGACTTCAAGACTCGTCCGCTGTGGACAACGACCTCGACAGACCGGTCCTGGCCCCCGAGCACGCGCAGCGGCGCCGGGCGGCAAGCCGGCCACGGCACTGGCTGGCCGGCGGCACCGACGGCAATGAGCGCCTTACGACGCTCACCGGACTGCTGTTGATCGTCCTGCTGGCGGTCCTCGGAGTGACGATCATCCGTATCGGCCCGCTGCTGTGGCTGCACCTGTTCCTCGGCCTCGTGCTGCTCGGGCCGATCGCGCTCAAGCTGGCCAGCACCGGGTA
>JADGPO010000056.1 GCA_017882405.1 Solirubrobacteraceae bacterium
GACGAGTGCTAGGCGGACCTGTTCGGCGATCGCGGCGGGGCTCTGGGCGGGGAGTTGGGCCTCGGCGGCGGCGAGGTTGGCGGCGAGTGTTTGGTCGTGGAAGACGGCAGCGACCCAGCGGGAGAAGTCGTGGTCGGGGCAGTGGTGCCGCAATACCCCGGGTTCGCAGCGGACGATCTCATCTTCGAGTTCGGCGAGGTTGGCGGCGACCGCCCCGGTGAGCGTGTCGGCTTCGGTTCGGAAATAGAACCGGCGGCCGCGCTCGACGCCGGCATGGCCGTACTTGTGCTCGTGACGCATGTGCGGGGTGCTCCGAGCTCCCAGGGTGAATGTCACGGCTTGGTGGGGGTGCGCTCGCCAGGCCAGGACGGCGCGTCCGGTTGGCCCGTCCAGGAGGCGGGCGATCTGTGCGCGGGGCATGTCGGCCACCGCGGCGGTGAGGTCGATGAGGTGGTCCGGGGGCTGCGGTGAGGTCAGCGCGATCACGGCGTCTAGGGCTGCTGGGACCTCGCTCGAGAGTTCCTCGGGCTGCCACGTGACGAGCAAGTAACCCTTGGTGGCGGGATTGAAGACGCCCAGCGAGGCCCCCGCCCGGCCGAACGGGGCGTGCGCTTCGTCGACGACAACCCATTGGGGGAGGCCGGTCGCGGCCCGCTGGGCTTCGATCTCGGCGGGTAGGCCCGCCAGGTAATTGGCCTGTTCGGCGGCGTCGAGGTGGGACAGGTTGACGACCACCGTCACGTTACGTAACAGACGAACGATCTCGGCGGGGCCGGCGAGGCGGCGATCCTCGCCTCCAGTCACGAGCACGTCGCTTAGCTCGCCGAGGCCGACGTGGTCGCCTTCCGGGTCGAGGACGACCGCGGCGTAGCCGAGGCGGATCAGTTGTTCACACATCAGTCCGGTCAGGTAGGACTTGCCGGCTCCGGTGCCGCCGCACACCGCGACATTGAGCTGGGAGGCGGGAAGGGTCACCGGCTCGCCGCGGTCATCGATGCCCAGTGTGATTTGCCAGCGGCGCGGATGGACGTGGGTGCGCCCGGCAAGAAGCGGTCCTCGGAGCAGGTCGGCCACCCCTTGACCGTCGGGCAAGGCGAGCGTTACGTCGGCGTGGGCGCGGAGAGCATCGACGGCGTTGGCGACGGCCACGCCGATCTCGCACACCTCCAGCAGGCTGTGGTCGTTCTCGGCATCGCCGACTCCCAGGGTGTTGTGCTGCGACAGACCCAAGTCACCGAGCGCCTGCAGCAGACCGCTGCCCTTGGTCACCCCGGCGGGCAGGATCATCAGCTCGCCCCGGTTACGCACGAGGCGGCAGTCCAGGCCCAAGCCTCGGATCACCTCCAGCGCGGCCGGCTCGTCGGCAGCGTCACAGGCGATCAGCACCTGCCCGCTGCGATGGACCACACCGAGGGCGCGCAGCCCCGAGCTCACGGCAGCATCGATAGGCGCGGCCAACCGGCGGACGCCGACCGAGGTCACCAGCACCGCGCCGTTCTCGGCGACGAGCGCGTCGACGTGATCCTCGACATGCGCGAACACGGCGCGCAACTCGTTCACGATCCGCCCCGTGACCAGGATCACCCGGATCCCCCGCGTGCGCGCTTCGGCGAGCGCGGTCAGGGTATCGGGCGCGACCGGGCCGTCGGCGAGCGTGCCGTCGTAATCGACCGCCACCGCCCGGAAGTAGCCGAGCGCTCCCTCAGCCATGACCTCAACCAGCCGGTGAGGCCGCTCGGTGCCGCTGAGCGCGAACAGCTCATCGCCGCTGCCGCTGTCGATGACGAGTGCATCGAATGCCCCGGACCGGATGGCGCGCAACGTTTCTCGCGCCTCGTCGAGCTCTCGGCGCAATTCCTCGGGGTCCTCGGGCGTCGCCCCCTCGGGGTCAACGGTCGTCACCGGGGAGCCCGATGAGGCCCACCGCGCCCGTCGAGACCGATCCCGACGAGCAGGCACTCGGCGAGCAGCTGGCCCACATGGCGCCGCGCCGCCGATGTGGAGCGTGAACGACCAGCGAGGATGGGCGTTGCGTCGGTCACGTGGCCTGGCCCGCGCGCGGCCGAAGCGCTAGGCCGACGAGCAGCCGGTGGGTGTCGGAGAGGTCGCCGACGACCTTGCGGACGGGCTCAGGAAGCTTGCGGACGAGCGTGGGCACGGCCAGGATCTGGTCGTCGGCCGCCCGGCGTGGGTTCTCCAGCAGGTCCACGACTTCGACCTGGTACCGTCCCGCCAGGTGCTGCTCGCAGGTGCGCCGCAGGTTCTCGATCGCGAGGAGGCACTTGGGCGAGCGATCGGTGACGTAAAGGCGCAGCTCCCAGATCTCGGCGGGTTCGGCGGCGCGTGGTTGGGCCATCGTTGCCCTCATTCGTCGGGCCGGGCCGAATCGGCCCAGCGTTGTGCGGCCATAGCCGATTGGTCCGCCTCGGCGTCGGCCATCTGGTTCTTTTCGCCCACGTCGAGTCGTTCCAGCTCGGCCCGATCCGCGACGAGCTCGTCCTGCAGCAGACCAAGCTGGGCCTCGCGCTCAACGATGCCCCGCTGATACGAGATCGCCGCTGCGATCGCCGACCACTTCGCCAGCACCACCCACGCGGCATTGTCAAGTTGAGCGAAGTGGGCGCGGTCGCCAATCACATCAGCCTCATGCGTCACATATGACCTGGAGGTTCACGAGAACGCATCGCCTCAAATCCTGGTCTGATTGCTCAACTTGACAATGCCTCAACGACGGCGCGCTGCAGCTGTCGCTGTTTGATGAGCAGAACCTGGTCGAGATCAGCCACCCGGACTACCCCGGCGAGCGGCTGGTGTGCTGCCACAACCCGGCCTTGGCCGATGAGCGCGCCCGCAAACGCGGCGAGCTGCTGGCGGGCACCGAGAAAGAACTCGACAAGATCGCCGCGGCCACCGGCCGCCAGCGCCGGCCGTTGCGCGGCAAAGACAAGATCGCCCTGTGGGTGGGCAAGGTGCGCAACCACTACAAGATGGCCAAGCACTTTGACCTCCAGATCACCGACGACTCATTCACCTTCACCCGCAAGGACGATCAGATCGCCGCCGAGGCCGCCCTGGACGGCATCTACGTGCTGCGCACCAGCCTGCCCGAACACGCCCTGCACCGCGACGATGTCGTGGGCCGCTACAAAGACCTCGCCGACGTCGAACGGTTCTTTCGCACCCTCAACACCGAGCTGGACGTGCGCCCCATCCGCCACCGCCTAACCGATCGAGTGCGCGCCCACATGTTCTTGCGCATGCTGTCCTACTACATCAGCTGGCACATGAAACAAGCCCTCGCGCCAATCCTGTTCCAGGACAACGACAAACCCGCCGCAGCCGCCAAACGCGCCGACCCCGTCGCCGCCGCCCAACGCGCCGATGAAGCCCTCACCAAGGCAGCGCGCAAACACACCGAAGACGACTACCCGGTGCACAGCTTCACCAGCCTGCTCGCCGACCTGGCCACCATCTGCGCCAACCAAATTCAGCCCACCAACGACCTGCCAGCATTCACCATCCTCACCACCCCCACCCCGCTGCAGCGGCGGGCCCTCGAATTACTCGGCATCTCCCACCACCACGGTCTCGCGTAGTCAGTACACCCAACCAGCTAGGCCACAAAACCGCTGGTCACAGCCCAACACGTCGCGACGCTAGGGGGAACTTCGGGTTAGTGGATGGGTCGCCGCGGCGGCCACGGGCGAGATCCGGTGCTACAGCGCTACGAGCCCTGCCGCAGCTCCGTCTCGGCCCGGTGCCAGTTCGCCTCGTCGGTCCCGCCTTCTCCGGATTGGGAGATGTGGTAGGCGCGCTCGGCGATCATCTCCTGCGTGATCTCCGGCGCCGCGGCCTTCCTCGACGTGGCGGGGC
>JADGPO010000057.1 GCA_017882405.1 Solirubrobacteraceae bacterium
ATCCTGCTCGGCGCGCTCACCGGCCGCGACGGCATCGGCGGCGCCTCGGTGCTGGCGTCGGCCGAGCTCGGCGAGGCCGACGAGGCCAAGCGCCCGTCGGTGCAGATCGGCGATCCGTTCGCCGAGAAGAAGCTGCTCGAGTGCTCGCTGGAGCTGCTGGACTCAGAGCTGCTGGTCTCCCTGCAGGATCTGGGCGCGGCCGGGTTGACCTCGTCGGCCTCGGAGATGGCCTCGAAGGGCGGCGTAGGGCTCGACATCGACTGCTCGCGCGTGCCGCTGCGCGAGGCCGGCATGGCGCCGTTCGAGATCATGGTCTCCGAGTCCCAGGAGCGGATGTTGTGCGTGGTCGAGCCCTCGCGGGTGGACGAGGTGATCGCCGTGTGCGAGCGCTGGGAGACTCTGGCCACGCCGATCGGGTCGGTGACCGATTCGGGGCGCATGCGGATCCTGTCCGACGGCGACGTCGTGGCCGACCTGCCGGTGGGGATCCTCGTCGACGACTGCCCGCTCTACGATCTCGTTCCCGAGCCGCTTACGTCGCCCGACCTGCTGTATCCCGCGGGTCCGGCGCTCGTAAGCGCCGAGGCGTCGCCGTCGGAGGCGCTGCTGGCGCTGCTGGGCTCGGCCAACCTCGCCTCGCGGCGGCCGGTGTTCGAGCAGTACGACCCGGTCGTGCAGTCGCGCACCGTCCGCCGTCCCGACGATGCCGACGCGGCCGTGCTGATGCTGGGACAAGATCCCACCCTCCCGGCGATCGCGGTGGCGATCGACGGCAACGGGCGCCGGGTGGCCTGCGATCCCCGCGCGGGCGCCGCCGAGGCCGTCTACGAGTGCGCGGCCAACCTCGCCTGCGTGGGCGCGGAGCCGCTTGGCCTGACCAACTGCCTGAACTTCGGAAATCCGGAGAAGCCCTGGGTCGCGTGGCAGCTGACCGAGGCCGTCGAGGGTATCGCCACCGCCTGCGAACAGCTCGGCGTTCCCGTCGTCGGCGGCAACGTCTCGCTCTACAACGAGGCGCCGACCGGCCCGATCTTCCCCACGCCGGTGATCGGCATGGTCGGCCGCCTGCCCGACCCGGCCCGGGCGGGGCGGCTGGGCTTCGCCGCCGAGGGCGACGCGATCGCGCTCGTCGGCTCGCTGGAGGGCGCCACCGCCGCCGGTTCGGAGCTCGCCAAGCTCACGGGGGAGAAGATCGCCGGCCCGCTGCCTCTTATGGATGGGGGCGCCGCCGCGGAGGCGCACGAGAGCGTGCGTCTGCTGGTCAACTCCGGCGCCCTGAGCAGCGCCCACGACATCGCCGAGGGCGGGATCGCGGTGGCGATCGCCGAGTGCTGCATCGCCGGTCAGATCGGCGCCCGCGTCACCCTGCCCGCCGGTCTCGACCCCTTCGCCGAGGCGCCCGGGCGGGCGTTCGTGGTCTCCGGACCCGAGGCCGCGCTCACCGGGCTGACGATCATCGGCCGTGTCGGCGGTCAGTCACTGGAGATCGACGGATCGGCGAACGTCCCAGTTTCCGAGATGCACGACGCGCGCGCCCGCGGACTGTCGCGGTACCTGTGAAGGCCGTTGCTAGCCTCAGTGGCGAAGGCTCCTGAGATGGACCTCTCGCTCGATCAACGCGACGGCCCTCGCGACGAATGCGGAGTGTTCGGGATCTACGGCCCCGAGCACGACGTCGCCCGCCTCGCCTACTTCGCCCTCTTCGCGCTTCAACACCGCGGCCAGGAGTCGGCGGGCATCGCGACCGCCAGCCACGGCGGCAACATCATCGGGACGCGCGAGCAGGGCCTCGTCTCCCAGGTGTTCAACGAGAACACGCTGCGCTCGCTGCTGGGTGACCTGGCGATCGGACACGTGCGGTACTCCACCACCGGCTCCTCCGAATGGGAGAACGCCCAGCCGATCGTCCGCGACGATCGCCGCACGCTCGCCCTGGCCCACAACGGCAACCTCATCAACGCCGTCGAGCTGCACGCCGAGCTGCGCGGCGCGGATGTTCCCTTCCGCTCCACCTCGGACTCCGAGATCATCGCCGCGCTGCTGGCCACCCATCCGGCCGAGCGCATCGAGGACGCCGTCGCCGACGTGCTGCCCCGCCTGCGCGGCGCCTTCTCCACGGTCGTCATGACCGAGGAGTGCGTCGTCGCCTTCCGCGATCCGGCGGGCCTGCGCCCGCTGGCCATCGGGCGCATCGATCCGGTGCCGGGGTCCGGCCTGCCGGCCGCCTACTGCGTGGCCAGCGCGTCGTGCGCGTTCGACCTGATCGGCGCCTCCTACGTCCGCGACGTCGAGCCCGGCGAGATGGTCATCCTGTCCGAGCGTGGTCTGGAGTCACAGATGGTGGCGCCAGGCCGGCGCCATGCCTTCTGCGTGTTCGAGTACATCTACTTCGCTCGCCCCGACTCGCGGATGGCCGGCACCGTACTGCAGGTGGCTCGCGCTCGCATGGGCGAGATCCTGTGGCGCGAAGCTCCGGTGGACGCCGACGTCGTGATTCCCGTGCCCGACTCGGGCAATGCCGCCGCCCGCGGGCTCGCCCGCGCGTCCGGGCTGCCCCAGGACGACGGCTTCATCAAGAACCGCTACGTCGCGCGGACGTTCATCCAGCCCGGCCAGGAGCTGCGCCGCCAGGGCCTGCGGTTGAAGTTCAACCCGCTGAAGGAAGTGGTTGCGGGGCGCCGCCTAGTGGTGGTGGATGACTCGATCGTGCGCGGCAACACCACCCGTCAGATCGTGCAGATGCTGCGCGACGCCGGCGCCGCTGAGGTCCACCTGCGGATCTCCGCGCCGCCGATCAAGCACCCCTGCCACTACGGGATCGACATGTCCACGCGCGAGGAGATGATCGCTCACGGGCGCACCGTCGAGGAGGTGGCCGCCGAGATCGGCGCCGACTCGCTGCACTACTTGTCTCTAGAGGGCGTCTACGAAGCGGTCGGGGTCTCCCGCACCGAGCACTGCGACGCCTGCTTCAGCGGCGACTACCCGCTGGCCGGCACCGAGGACTCAGCCGGCAAGTTCGCGCTCGAGCTCCCGCTCGTCCGCGCCTGACGCCCGCCGTCGAACATCCGTCCGGTCCGTTTTGGGCTCGAACTGGATCGTTCGTTCACCGAGCGGCGGCTTGCCTACGAGCACATCGCGGGAGTGGCTGACTACATCCTCGGCGAGGCGCAGGTGACGCTCACCGACAGCAATGCGTGCGCCGGCACGGGCTCCGGCTCGGGTTCGGGCGCGGGTGGCGGTTCGGGCTCCGGCTCGGGTGGCGGCTCGGGCTCGGGACTTGCCCCCTGTCCGACGGGCTCCACGTTGGTGGCCGGCCGGCAGCTGTGCGAGATCGTGCAGGGGGGTGGCGAGCGCGACATCGTCGTCAGCGCGCCGTTCGCCGGGCCGATCGGCGGCACCGTGATGTCGCTGGCGAACGCCCGCAAGAAGTACAAGAGCACCTGCCTGGCCGGCAGCGGTCCCAAGTTCGCGGTCGTGGGGACCAAGAAGGCTGACAGCATCACCGCCGCCAAGAACGCCGAGCGGATCCTGGGACTCGGCGGCAACGACAGGATCACCATCAAGAGCGGCGCCTCGTGCGTCGACGGCGGGGCCGGCAACGATGTCATCAAGACCGGCCGCGGCCGAGACCACGTCTACGGTGGCCTCGGCAACGACCGGCTGCGCGCCGCCGGCAACGTCGCCTGGCTCAACGGAGGCAAGGGGAAGGACACGGCGTCCGTCGTCGCGCGGGAGATGAAGTACGCGCACCGGCACGGCTGCGAGACCGTTCGACGGATTCGCGCCAAGGCGTAGCGCCGACGCCGGGCTTTGCGGGGAGCGCTCCGATCACCAACGGGGCGCTCCCCGGCCGGCAGCGCCGCCGGTCCCGGGACGCCGAGGGCGGCGCTATCGTCGGCCGCCCTCATGGACGCGTCCGCGGCACTGCAGCAACTGTTCGGCTTCTCCGAGTTCCGTCCCGGGCAGTCCGAGGCGGTGAGCGCCGGGCTGGCTGACCGCGATGCGCTGGTGGTGATGCCCACCGGCTCGGGAAAGTCGCTGTGCTACCAGCTGCCGGCGCTGATGCGAGACGACCTGACGATCGTCGTCTCACCGCTCGTCGCGCTGATGCACGATCAGGCGTGGGCGATTCACCGCATCGCCCCGGGGACGGTGACCCTGGTCAACGCCCAGCGCAGTGGAGCAGCCAACGCCCAGGCGATGGAGCGCGTGCGCTCGGGCGAGGTGCGCTTGCTCTACGTCGCCCCCGAGCGCTTCGGCTCTCCGGCGTTCGCCCGGGCCCTGGGCGACACCCGGGTCGGGCTGTTCGTGGTCGACGAGGCCCACTGCGTCTCGCAGTGGGGCCACGACTTCCGCCCCGACTACTTCACGCTGGCCGACGCTGCCGCCCGGGTGGGCGCGCGCGCGACGGTGGCCCTGACCGCCACCGCCACCCCGCGGGTCGCCGTCGACATCGCCGCGCGCCTGCGACTGCGCGATCCAGTGCGCGTGACCACCGGCTTCGATCGGCCGAACCTCAGCTTCGCGGTGGTTGCCTGCAAGGGGGCGCTTGACAAGCAGCGCCGGCTGGTGGCCGCCCTGTCGGCCGACGATGCCCGGCCCGCGATCGTCTACGCGGGCACCCGGAGCGCCACCGAGCAGCTCGCCGGGGTACTCGGCGACGCCCTGGACGACGGCGTGGTCGCCTACCACGCCGGGATGGACCGCGGGGCGCGCACCGCCGCCCAAGAGCGCTTCATGAGCGGCGAGGCGAGCGTGATCGTGGCCACCAACGCGTTCGGGATGGGGATCGACAAGGCAGACGTGCGCACCGTCTGCCACGCCACCGTGCCCGCCTCGCTGGAGGCCTATTACCAGGAGGCCGGCCGAGCGGGGCGCGACGGGCGGCTGGCCCGCTGCCTGCTGTTCGCCGAGGGGCGCGACAAGGGACTGCACGTGTTCTTCATCCAGCGCTCGCAGCTGTCGGCCGAAGCGTTCGAGCGGGTCGGCGAGCGGCTGGCATGGGCCGGCTGCGACGGGCGCTACGACGTCCCCCTGTCGGACCTGTACGGCCTGGCCGCCGAGAAGGGCCGCGGCGACGCCGACACCGTCCGGGCGGTGATCGGCCATCTGGCGCGCGCCGACGTGCTCGCGCCCGTGCCCGCCCCTCCCGACCGCGCGGTCGGGCAGATCACCGGCGGCTGGGACCGCAGGGCGGCGGCGCTCTGCAGCAGCTCCGCGCGCGAGGCCGAGCGCGTCCGCTGGGCGCAGTACCGCGCGATCTGGGAGTACGTGGAGGACGGCCGCTGCCGCCGCGAGGCGTTGCTGCGGTATTTCGGGGACCGCTCGGCGGGGTCCGCGCAGGGACCGTGCTGCGACGTGTGCGAGCCCGGGCTGGTGCCGGCGCCCGTGGCTCCGGCGATGGTCGCTCGCGGCGGTGGTGGCGCCGGCGGCGCGGGGTCCGGGTCGGTCGTGCCGGGCGATCTCGACAGCGCGATCTTTATGGTGGTCGCCACCGCGCATCCGCCCGTGGGACGAACCCGCGCGGTGGAGATCCTCCGCGGCGGCCGTTCCAAGGTGGTCGCCCAGTACGCCTACGACGGCCTGCCCGGCTACGGAGCCTTCTCACACCTGCGCTCCGACGAGGTGCTCGGCCGCGTCGACGAGCTGCTGCACGCCGGACGGCTTCGCTCCACCGGCGGCCGCTTTCCCAAGCTGCGCGCCGCATGAACGTCGGCGTCCTGGCCTCGGGCGCCGGCACCAACCTGCAGGCGCTGATCGACCGCGCGCACGGCCGCGAGGGCGTTGAGCTGGTGGCGGTCGCCTCCGACAAGCCGAGTGCCCGTGCGCTGGCGCGCGCCCGCGAGGCGGGTATCGACGCCGAGACGTTCGCGCGCGAGGACTTCGCCGACCGACCGGCCCGCGACGCGGCGATCGCCGCCTGGCTGCGCTCGCTGGACGTCGAGTTGGTCGTGCTGGCCGGCTACATGCAGCTGCTCAGCCCGGAGTTCCTGGCCATGTTCCCGGATCGGGTGATCAACGTGCACCCGGCGCTGCTCCCGGCCTTCCCCGGGCTGCAGGCCGTCCAGCAGGCGCTGGACCACGGCGTCAAGGTGTTCGGCGTCACCGTGCACTTCGTCGACGGAGGGGTCGACAGCGGCCCGGTGATCCTTCAGCGCGCCCTGGAGCTGCCCGATGCCCGGGATTCCGGTGAGGTTCTGGAGCGCCTTCATCCGATCGAGCATGACCTGCTGGTGAAGGCCGTGAGGCTGCTGGCGGCCGGGGCGATCAGCTTCGATCCCGGCAACCCACGGCGCGTCGTGATCGCACGGTAGAGTCGGCACAATGGACGCCGACGCCGAGCCTCTGACCGCGCTGGAGACGTCGGCGGGCGAGGCGGGGCCGAAGATCCAGCGCGCGCTGCTATCGGTGTCCGACAAGACCGGGGTCATCGAGTTCGCCCGCGGCCTGGCCGACCTGGGGATCGAGATCATCTCCACCGGCGGCACCGCCGCCGAGCTGACCGCCGCCGGCATCGAGGTGCGCTCCATCACCGAGCTGACCGGCTTTCCGGAGATCATGGACGGCCGCGTCAAGACGCTGCATCCGAAGCTCTACGCCGGTGTGCTGGCGGTGCGGGACAACCCCAAGCACCTGGCCGCCGCCGAGGAGCAGTCCGTCGAGTTCGTCGACCTGGTGTGCGTGAACCTGTACCCGTTCGAGCGCACCGCGGCCCGGCGGGGCGCGACCGACGAGGAGGTGATCGAGAACGTCGACGTCGGCGGCCCGACGATGATCCGCGCCGCCGCCAAGAACCACGCCTACGCGGCGCCGGTGGTGGACCCGGTCAGCTACGACGCGGTCCTCGACGAGCTGCGCGAGTCCGACAGCCACTTGTCCGCCGGCACGCGCGAGAGCCTGGCCGCCGAGGCGTTCGCCTACACGGCGCGCTACGACACCGCGATCGCGCGCTGGTTTCAGGAGAAGCGCGAGGATTTCCCGCCGCTGTTCGTGCGCGCCTTCGAGAAGGTGCTGGAGCTGCCCTACGGCGAGAACCCTCACCAGCGGGCCGCCTACTACGAGCAGGTCGGCGCCCGGACGCACGTGCTGTCGATGGTCTCCCAGCTGGGCGGCAAGCCGATCTCGTTCAACAACCTGCTGGATCTCGACGCCGGCCGCCTGCTGCTGTCCGAGTTCCAGATCCCGGCGTGCGTGATCATCAAGCACAACAACCCGTGCGGGGTGGCGGTGGGCTCGACGCCGCTCGAGGCCTACCGCCGCGCGTTCGCCTGTGATCCGCTGTCGGCCTTCGGCGGCATCGTGTGCCTCAACCGCCGCGTCGACGCCGAGCTGGCCGAGGAGCTGTCCGAGCAGTTCATCGAGGTCCTGTACGCGCGCGGCTACGACGATGCCGCGCTCGAGAGCCTCGCCGAGAAGCCCAACACGCGCATCCTCGACGACCGCGAGCGCCGGACGCCCAACATGATCGAGCCTCAGCTGCGCCAGGTCGTCGGCGGCCTGCTCGTCCAGGACCGCGACTTCGACCTCGAGGAGCGCGGCGACATGCAGGTCGTCACCGAGCGCCGCCCCACCGAAGCCGAGTGGCAGGAGCTCTCCTTCGCCTGGCGCGTGTGCAAGCACGTCAAGTCCAACGGCATCGTGATCGCCAAGGACCTGGCCACGATCGGCATCGGCGCCGGGCAGATGAGCCGCGTCGACGCGGTTCGCCTGGCCCTGGAGAAGGCGCCCGACGACGTGGCCGGCGGAGTGATGGCCTCCGACGCCTACTTCCCGTTCGCCGACGGGCCGGAGCTGGCCCTGGACGCCGGGGTCAGGGCGATCATCCAGCCCGGCGGATCGGTGCGCGACCACCTGACCGTCGAGGCCGTCGACCACGCGGGCGGCGCGATGGTGTTCACCAGCCGCCGGCACTTCCTGCATTGACCGATCGCCTGCCCGGGGATCCCTCCTCGCCCCACGAGCGCGCCTACGGCTTCAGCCGCATCGTGCGCGCGGGCGACTTCGTGCTGATCGGCGGCATGACCTCCGTCGACGAGGACGGAGCCGTGATCGGGGAGACCCCCTACGAGCAGACCGTCGAGATCCTGCGCAAGATCAAGCACGAGCTCGGTCGCGGCGACGTCGGCATCGCCGACGTCATCCAGACCCGCGTCTACGTCACCGACATCTCCCGTGCCGACGAGGTCGGCCGCGCCCACGGCGAGGTCTTCGCCCAGTACCGCCCCCTGATGACGATGGTCGAGGTCAGCGCCCTCATCGATCCCCGCATGCTGGTGGAGATCGAGACCGTCGCCCGCGCGAGCTGACGCTGGATCATGAGTAGACGACGGCGCGCCGGGCTTTGGGTGGCGGCAGGTCTGGGGGTCCTGGCGGCGATCGCGCTGCTCGTCGCGACGCAGGTACAGGTCGCCCGCGCCGCCTTCTCGGTGTCGGTGACCCGAACGCCGGTCACACGACCCCTGGCCGACGACTTTCTCGGCCTGGCGCTCGAGTACAACACGGTCCCGCAGTGGACGGGGCCGGGCGCGGGCGGGGTCAACGCTCCGCTGGTCGGGCTCGTCCGGGCGCTGGACCCGGAGGGACGACCGCTCGTCCGGGTGGGCGGCCAGAGCGCCGATCGTTCGTGGTGGCCGGTCCCTGGCCTGGCGCAGCCGCTCGGCGTCACCTATGACCTCACCCCGGCGTGGACGGCGGCCGCCAGGACCCTGGCCCGCTCGCTCGACGCCCGGCTGATGCTCGGCCTCAACCTCGAGGCCAACCGCACGCGGATCCCGCAGCAGGAGGCACGGCGCCTGCTCACGGGGATCGGCTCTGGCTACGTGTCCTCGTTTCAGCTCGGCAACGAGCCCGAGCTCTACCACACCACTCCGTGGTATCGCGTCCTGCACGGTCGCCCGATCCCGTGGTACAGCAAGGTGGGACAGCCGGTGTTCTCCCGCGGCCCGACCTACGACCCGCTCGCCTTCACGAGCGAGTTCTCGCGCATGATCGGCGGTCTGCCGCAGCTCGCGCTCGCCGGTCCCGAGACGGGCAATCCCGACTGGATGCTGGCGTTCACGCGCTTTGTGTCGCCCCGGCCGGGCGTGCGGATGCTCACCTTTCACGGCTACGGCAACAGCGGCTGCGCCCGCGACCCCTCCAACCCTGATTACCCCACGATCCCGCACCTGCTCAGTTCCTTCGCCTCCCGCTCGCTGCTGGCCGGCTTCAGCTCCTCCCTCGCCCTGGCGCATCACGACGGGGCCAGCTTCCGTCTCGATGAGCTGGGGTCCGTCACCTGCAACGGCCGCGCGGGCGTCAGCGACACGATGGCCTCGGCGCTGTGGGTGATGGACGCGCTGTTCTCGCTGGCTCGTTCGGGCGTCGACGGCGTCAACCTGCACACCTTTCCGAACTCCGTCAACGGGCTGTTCGACTTCCGCCGGACCGGTGGGCGGTGGGAGGCCGTCGTCCACCCGCTCTACTACGGCGCGCTCATGTTCGCGCGAGCCGCTCCGCCCGGCTCGCGCCTGCTGCCGGTCGGCACGGGCAATCAGGAGCAGGTTCGCGCCTGGGCGACCCTCGGGGCCGACCGGCAGGTGCGGGTACTGCTCATCAACGACAGCCTCACCGCTGCCACGAGCGCCGAGATCCACGCCCCTATCGGATACGGATCGAAGCCGGCGATGCTGCAGCGGCTGCGCGCTCCCAGCGCCGCTGCGACCGGTGACGTGACGCTCGGCGGGCGGCAGTTCGGGGGGAGCACCTCGAGCGGCGTGCTGGCGCCGGCGATGCCGCAAACCGTCACGGTGACGTCCGGCACGTTCTCGGTTTCATTGCCGGCGAGCAGCGCGGCACTGCTGGTCCTCTCCGCTCGCTGACGGCGCCCGTGTCGCCACCGCGGGCGGCCGAACCGTTTCACGGCGCAACCGGAGCAATTTCACACTTGGACATCGGTCCAAGCGCGCTACAGTTCCGCGCTGCTCAAACGGGCTCATGAAATTGCGCCGCCCTCTCGGCGTCGGCAAGTCCGACCGCGGGCTCGTCCGCCGGCGCGGCGGTGCCCGCGTGCGCCTCGGAGTCGGGCACCAACTATTCGACCGGCGCCTCGAACACGAACGCCTCCTCGGGCGCGACCGCCCGCTACCAGATCACGCCCTCCACGGCGGCTGGCTACGGCTGCGACCTGTCCACGCCCGCCGGGCAGGATGCCTGCGCCACGACCATCTACCAGCACCAGGGCGCCCGGCGCCGGGTGGGCTGCGGCGGCTAACCCCGCCCGATCCCGGCGGCCAACCCGCCCAGGTCCGCTCTTGCCACCGCATGCGCGATCATGAGGGCCCCGCCGCTGTAGCTCAGCTGGTAGAGCAGCGGACTTTTAATCCGTGGGTCGTGGGTTCGAACCCCACCGGCGGCATCAGGAAGTAGCTGTAAATCACCCTATTTGAGTCGGGTGGTGCGGTTCTGCCACAGAACTTCAGTCGCTGCCGGCGCCGCGGCATATCGCGGCTGTGATCTCGGCTTAGGCCGAGCCTGCGGCCGTCCGCGCGGAGCCTTCATCTCCCGCCGACGGACGTTGCACTCTCATCCGCGCTGCGACGATGCGCTCGCGAAGTTGCGTGCGGAGACTGCCCCTGTTTCGTGAAGGCAGCCATCTCCGTCGATCTGATTTGCGCCCCGCGGCGAACTCGCTCAAACGGGGCGCTTCCGGCGCGCCGGC
>JADGPO010000058.1 GCA_017882405.1 Solirubrobacteraceae bacterium
CCGCGCTCACGCCATCACGCCCGCCGGTCGTTCGTGACCGTCCTGGTCGGCCTCGCGATCGGCGCCGCGGCGCTCAGTCTGCCGGCGCTCTCACGGCCGTCAACCGCGCGCGACAGCGGATGATCTGGCCCGAGGACCGCGCTTGGTGTCCGCCACGCGCCGCCACCCGCGGCACTCTGCGACGACCACCACCTCCCGCGCTCCGCGTCCGAGGCAACGGCCCGTCGGAGCCTGCTCGGCGGTCGCATCACGCAGCCTCGTGGGGGCTACAGCTCGGCGTTCATGTCGCCGGGTTCGCGAGCCGCCAGCGCGTACAGAGCCTCCAGCTCTTCGATCTGGCGGCGGCCGTGAGTGCGCTGCGGCGTCTCGGGCATCGAAATCCCCGTCCTGAGCTCGAACATGCGACGCTGGGCGTAATTCATCTCGGCCCATGACTGGCGCACCCGCACGATCAATTGGCGCGCACGAGCCGCCACCGTCAGTGCTGGCATGACCTGCCTCCTGTTCTGGGGGCTCGGCTCTGCTCGGTCGTTCGGTTTTGGCGGTCAGCCAACCGACGCCAGGCTCGTGGCGGGCTCTGGCGCGCGAGCGGACCCCCCCGGCGTGATGTACGGGCCGGCGTCGGGTCGAAGCACGACGATCTCGCCAGGCGCGTTGTCCAGCAGCCAGCGCACATCCTCGGCGGCGACGCCAGGCCCGCTGGCGTGCGCGGCGGCGATCACGATCCGGTCAAAACGCTCGCTCGCGATCGCCTCACGCAACGCGTGGCGGTAGCTGCGACCACGCGCGAACCGCGCGTCGACCCCGACACCGAACCGCAAGGCGCGCTGCTCGATCGCTTCCTGCAGACGCAGGCCGACGCTGCCCTGCCGCGGCAGCGCCGCCTGCAGCGGGACGATCAGCGACACGCGCGCGAGACACACCGGCACCAGCACAGCGTGCTCGGCGCTGGCCAGCCGCAACGCGCAGTCCAGCGCGTCCGCTGATAAGGCTTCGGCGACAAACGGAAACAGGATCCGCCGGCGCGCGGCCGGCCGCGGCCGCGCCACACGCCCGCGGCGAGAGCGCCACAGCGCGGCGCCGAACGCGACGAGCACCGCGACGATCAACACTCCGGTCATGACCCAGCGCTCCCGCCCCGAGTCTGGCCAGCAACGATGCGACGATCAACGACCACGCCACCACAAGGCACCTCGTGCGACGCCGCGGGAAAGGTGTGCGTCTCGGCCATCAGGCCTCCTGTCAAAGGGGTCGACAATGACATCGCCGACCAGACTTCCCGGCACACCTGCGTTCAAGGCTACTCCTCCCCGACCTCAATTTCACCCCCCGACACGCCATCGCGCCGGGAGACTCGCCGCCTGGGCACTGCTCGCTCTGGTCGGGTTGCTCCTCACCGCCCTACCAGCCCCGACGCGCGAACGCATGAGCTCATATCCGCCTCGCTCCACCCCGAGTTCGTCCCGACGTTCAGGGGTCTGGCGAGGATCGGTGCAAGATTGAACGCGAGGCGACAGGTCCTGACTGGGGGGGTCGATTCGGTGCTATCCGGTAGCCGGGCCGGGTTTGTGCGCCCGGCGTCGCCCGGGTCACGCTTCCGCCCGGTTGGGTGGTTGGCGGCGGGCTATCCAGTTCGTCCCCGGCGTGTCGGTGATGCCGTGCAGGATGATGGAACAGAAGACCGCGAGTGCCGCGATGTTGAAGATCCGTGGGGCTGCCGCGATGTGCCGCCCGAGCACCAGTAGTGAGAAGGTCATGGTGGCGACGCCTTTGGGCCCGAACCACGCCATGAACGTCGTCGCTGCCGCGCCCAATTTCGTGCCGGCGAGAGCGACGCAGATCGCGACCGGGCGCGCGAGGAACAGCGTTGCGGCGACAACGGCGATCGCCGCCCAGCCGTCAGCGAACAGTCCGTGGATCGTCAGCAGAGAACCAAAGACGACGAACACTCCGAGCTTGACGATTTCTGCGATTTCCTGGACGCCCTCAGCGAAATGGTGGCGCAGGTCGGGCCGGCGAGTTCCGAGCACGATCGCCGCGACGAACACGGCGATGAGCCCGTTCCCTCGGGGAGACAGGACGGTCACGCTATATGTCGCAAATGCGATCCCAAGACCGTAGAGCGCCTTTTGATAGCTAGGGATCGGGTAGTCGAGTCGACCCCGACCCGCGCGCGGCATCAGCACCGAACCGATCAGCCCGCACGCGACCCCGAACGCGAACCCAAGGCTGAGATCCTGCAGGACGAAGTGCCACCAGACGAAGTGATCGCTGGTGGCATCGAGCGCCGCAGCGAGAGCCAGCACAGCCGGCAGCGCCAAGCCGTCATTGAGCCCCGACTCAAGGTTGAGCGAGTGTCGAATGACAGGGGGTACGCGCGGGTCAGTCACGACCGCGGACGACAGGACCGGATCGGTCGGCGAGAGCAGCGCACCGAGCAGAAACGCTTCGACCCAGGAGAGGCCGACAGCGAGATGCGCGACGAGCGCAACGATCGCAGCGGTGATCGGCATTCCGATCACGAGCTTGCGCACCGGCAGATGCCAATGCGCCTGAAGTAGCTCGCCCTCGACTTCGAGGCCGTCACGGAAAAGGATCACGATCAGGGCAACCGTCGTCAGGTCCGAGACGAAGCCGGAGCCGGCAGTGAAGTGGAGCACGCCGGTTGCGCCCTCGCCGAGGATGAACCCGGTCATCACGAACAACGCCGCAAGCGACAGGACGCTCCGTCGCGCCAGGCCAGACAGCAGCGCGCCGGCCACCAGCAGAGCGCCAAACACACCAACAGCCGTTTGAAACGAAGTCACCGACGTAGCGTCCCAGACCGCTCGCAGCCTGAGATTTCCGGCGGCTCGGACGAGCATCTGCGTGATCCGCCGCCACCACCCGAGACCCGCCCAGCGCTCGCAGTCGATGCCACGCTGCCTGCAAACGTGGGAAAGGGTGCTCCCAGCGACTGTGTTCCTTTGCGCCAGGAGCGAGAGCCCCTCATCACCGCTGCTGCTTGTCCATCGCGGAGCGGAAGAGTCGGCCCGGGCTACTTTGCGGCTGGGGACAGCTACCCAAGGAGAGTGGGTAAGCCGACGCTCGGTTTCGGATCGGCGTGCGGAACGGGAACTTCGTATCTTGGCGGATCATGGGCCGGGTCGGAGATGGGCGTTTCTGGGGTCTTGGATTGGGCGGTTCGTTCCGTCTCTGATCGGACTCGGAACTCTGCAAGCGATCTGCTCGAAGAGGAAGTGGAGCCAGACGCACGCATCGGCTCCTGGATCGGGCGAGATCCGATTTGTCCGCAGCGGCGTCACGCAGGCTCTCGGTTACGCCCGGGGCGTCGCGGCAGTGGGACCCCTTCTTGGTTCTGGTAATGAGCGTTATCGGAAGCCGCGAGGGCGCTTGGTTCCGGGACTTCGCGACGGCGCTCGGATCGCTGCTGCACGGCCGCAGCGTGCGAATCCCGTCCCGCGACCTGTCGCGGACGGTCCGCGCGCGGTTCGAGGCGCTCCGAGCGGACGGGATGCTCGACCGGCGCTGCCGCGTCTACCGGGCCAGCCACATCACGCTCTACAGCAGCTTTCGCGTCGACAGCACCGCCGATCCGGGCACTGACAAACGAGCGGGACGATCTACTGACATCTCGCGGGAATCCCACTGACATCTGACTGGGAATCCACACCGAGAACTTCGGCGAGGCGGTCGAGAAATCCCAAGTGGTCTACATAAGCCCGATTATCGAGCGTTGACAGAGCGCAACGACCGGGCGCTGCCCGGCTGGCTGCAACGCGACCGGCCGGGAGGCCGGTCGCGTTGGGTGTTGCAGGTTGCCAGGCGCTCGGCTAGGGTCCCTTTCGATTAGGGTGCCCTAACACGGAGGCAAGTTGAGCTTCGCCGAGACGGTCCTGCTGGGCGCGATCGCCGGCTTCACGATCTATATCGGCCTGCCGGTCGGCCGGCTGGCGAGCATGAGCGACCGTCTGCGCGTCGCCCTGGCGATGCTGTCACTGGGCATCCTGGCGTTCATCTTCATGGACGTCACGTCCCATGCTCAGGAGATCGTCGGGACGGCGCTGGGCGACTTCAAGGACCATCGCACCGGCTTCCTGCACGTGCTCGGCCTGTTCGCGCTGCTGGCGGCCGGGTTCACCCTGGGAACGGCGGGCATCTCCGTCGCCGAGCGGCGTCTGCGCCCGCCCCGGGCCGTGCGCCCGCCGATCGCCGGCGGTGCCTCCTCCTCCGAGCTCGACGCCGTCTCACTTGGCGATTACCAAACCGCCGTCGACCAGGCACGACAGAAGGCGCTGCGAACCGGTATCGCGATCGCGGCGGCCATCGGCCTGCACAACTTCGCCGAGGGCCTGGCGATCGGTGTCTCGGCCAGAGCCGGCGCGATCGGCTTGGCCACCGTGCTGATCATCGGATTCGGCCTGCACAACGCCACCGAGGGGTTCGGCATCGTCGGTCCCCTGGGCGGTATCCGACCATCCTGGCGATGGCTGGCGCTCGCCGGCCTGATCGGCGGCGGCCCGACGTTCGTGGGCACGGTCGTCGGCTATCAGGTCCACTCCCAACCGCTCGAGCTCTGCTTCTACGCGGTCGCCGGCGGAGCGATCATCTACGTCATCGGCGAGATCTGGGCCGGGATCCGACGTTACGGTCACCCGATCCTCGGGCTCAACCTGCTCGCCCTGGGCTTCCTCGTCGGCGTCGCCACCGACCTCGTCGTCAGCTATGGAGGCGGCTGACGCGAAGCCGTCGGCGCGCCCACCGCCGGTGAGACAATCGCGTTGCGTGGGCGCGACGTTCAGCCGGCGGGCGGTGGCGACGATGCGTCGATCTCGTCAAGCAGCGCCTGGATCACGCGCGGATCGAACTGGCTGCCGGCGCCGTTCCGAAGTTCCGCGCGGGCGCGCTGCTGGGTCATCGCGGGGCGGTAGGGCCGGTCGCTGGTCATGGCGTGCAGGGCGTCGCAGGCGAGCGTGATCCGGCTGGCCAGGGGAATCTGCTCGCAGGCCAGCCCGTCGGGGTAGCCGCCGCCGTCCCAGCGCTCGTGCTCCGCGCGCATTGCCGGTGCGAGGTGCGAGAGCCCGGAGGTGCCCGCGATGATGCGCTCTCCGACGACCGGATGCTGGCGCATCAGCTGCCATTCCTGATCATCGAGCGGACCCTGCTTTTGCAGGATCGCGTCGGGGATGCCGACCTTGCCGATGTCGTGCAGCAGCGCAACCTGCTCGACGTCGCGTACGGAGTCCCGGTCGAGGCCGAGGTTGCGGGCGACCGACGACGCGAGCGAGACCACCCACTTTGAGTGCTCTCCGGTGTAGAAGTCGCGTGCCTCGAGCGCGGCGAGCAGTGTGCGCACTCCGGCGACCCCCGCCTCGGCGCGTCGTGCGGCCCGCTGCTCGGCATCGTCCTCGATCAGTTCAGCCGCCAGTTCGCTCAGGAAGGTCATCAGCTCGATGTGGCGATCTCCGAGCTCCGGGTGAGGCCGGGTGTCGACGGCGCACAGCGTCCCGTAGATCTCACCGGCGCGCAGGCGGACGGGAACTCCGGCGTACGCCCGCACTCCGAGCGCGGTGGTGACGGCCAGGTCTCGCGTCTCTGCGTCGGCCTCTGCGTCGGCGATGATCGAGCCGCAGCGCCCGTCGAGCATCCGCTTGCAGTGTGTGCCCGCCAGCGGAATCGCGTCGCCCTCGCCGACTCCGAACTGCTCGGAGTCACCGGCGAAGCGCGCGAAGACGTAGCCATCCCCCTGCAGGCGGGTGAGAAACGAGACCGGCATCCCGAGCTGACGGCGCGCAAGCTCCAACAGCCGCCTGATACCGGCCGGAAGCTGGTCGGCCGGGCGGATGGCCGACGCCGGCTCCGGACCGCTGAGTCCCTCGCGCAGGGTGTTCATCAGACGTCCCGCACTATCGCCGCGCCCAGCGGTGGCATGGGAGAAGCGCACGTCGGGACACACATCGAGGGCATCGCGAGCCCGCTGGGCGATCGCCACGACGGTGTGGGTGTCGATGCCGTGCAGCAGCACGGCGAGCTCGCCTTCCTGGCCCAGGCGGGCGACCAGATCGGTGTCCCGGCTCACCCGCCTGAGGGCCTCGGCAACCGCTATCACCGCCGAGTCGCCCCCCGGGACACCGAAGAGCAGGATGCTGCAAGCGCCGGAGCCCGCCTCCACCAGGGACAGCTCTGCCGCAAGCGCTGCGTCGAACGCCCGCTGGTTGCTCAGTCCGGTGAGCGGATCGTGCTCGGAGAGCGACTCGAGCTGAGCGGCGTAGCGCCGCAACTCCCCTTCCGATGTCTTGCGAGCCGTGATGTCCTGGATCTGCGCGACGAAATGCAGCGGAGAGCCGCCGGCGTCTCGGACGATGGTGAGGGTCAGCAGTCCCCACACGATCCCGCCGTCCGGGAGCAGGTATCGCTTTGACTGCTGGAAGGTGTCGATCTCCCCCCGGCGCGCCAGCTTGAGCTCTTCGAGACTCGTCGCGAGGTCGTCGGGGTGGGTCACCTCCTGAAACGAGCTCGCGAGGAGCGTGTCGGCGTCACGCGCCAGGAGCTTGCACAGGGCCGGATTGACCTCCAGGAAGCGCCCGTCGAGCCCGGTCAGCGCCATGCCGATCGAGGCTGCCTGGAACGCGCCCCCAAAGCGGGAGTTCGCCAGCTCCAACCCGGCCATCGTCCGGTTGCGCTCGGTGACGTCATGCAGGAACACCGCCGTCAACCAACGACCCCCGGCGTCAACCTTCGATAGGACGAGCTCGATCGGCAGCTCCCGGCCGCTGCGATGCATCGCGCGCAGCTCAATCGGCTGCCGGCTCGGACGTTCGCGGTATCTGGTCGCCAGCCGGTCAAACGCCGCGTGGAACTCGCCCTGGAGATCGGGCGCGACCAGCAGCTCCACGGCTTCGGCGCCGACGGCCTCCTCGCGGGCCCAGCCGAACGTTGCCTCAGCGGCTCGGTTCCAGTCGACGATCCGGCCCACGGCGTCGAGCAGGACGAACGCACCTATGGCGTCGTCCAGCAACGACCACGGCCCTGGGCCGAGAATCGCCCAACGGTCAGTCGCCTCGGTCACACCCATCGGTATTCATCGACCGTGTGGCCCAGCCCCTTTAGTCGAGCTGGCTCGACCATAGACGCCTGTTAGCGCCTGGCGGCGTCCGCCTGGCTCGCGAGCGTGGTCAGAGCGGTGAAGAACGCCGGCGGCTGCCCTTTGAACAGGTTCATGGCGGTCAGGAACTTGGCCGCGCCCATGGCGGCTCCCTTGGTGTTCGTCGGGCGGATGATCGAGCAGACCGGCAGATCGGACCGGAGGAACTTGGTCGGATGGGGCATGATCAGATTTGTCTGGAAGTTCGGGCCGCCGAAGGGGGGCTTGTTGAGGTCCGGGAACACCAGGCCGTTGGTGGGGTCGGTGAGCGGCGGGGCGTTGCCGGCCTTGTCGCTCCAGGTCTGAAAGTGCATCGTCTCCGTCGGGCCGATGCTCAGCACCACCTGCAGGACCTCGGGATCCTTGACGCGCTGGGCCAGCGACGGGTAGAGGCTCGTGCCCCCCTGCTCGATCGTCGCGAAGTGAAAGCCGGCCGTGTTGGCGATCGCCTGCAGGTGCTTGGCCGGCTTGAGGTCGGCGTTCGATCTCGGTATGGCGGGGAACTCGCCCTTCAGCAATCCCGGCACCGCGGGCGGGAAGCTGGCGCCCAGGTCGGGGTTCTTGCGGCTCGCCCGGTACCGCGTCCACCACGACGTGTCGACCTTGAGCGCCATCAGGTTGGTGAGCCGGCCGATCTGCTGGGCTCCCTTGGCCGTGCTGCTGGGCAGTTTGCGGAATGGGTCGAGATTGACCGGCTCGGCGCCCCGGGACTTCAGGTAGGCGTTGAGGAACGTGAAGTGCGTCATCTCGTCGTGCGTGTTGTCATGCACGTACTGGGCCATGTCGGCGTCCAACACGCTGAGCGCGGCGGAGAACTCCTTGTTGCCGCTGCCGCCGGGGACGGCGCTGTCCTGAATCCCGCACAGCTCGTTGTACTGCTGCCAGAGGTCGGTCTCGAGGATCTCGGCGGCCGACAAGAACCGCAGGATGGCGGCGTCACCGCGGGTCAGATCACCCTTGCCGAAGGCTTCGGAGACACCTCCCAGCATTCCCGCGCCGAGCGCGATGGCGCCCGCCCCGCCGATGAAGGCGCGACGGCTGCTGGTTTGTGACGGCGGCGACATCGGTTTGACGGATGCGTCTGAGGATCGTGCGTTCACGGCTGACTCCCATCGGTTTGCGGAGCGCACGCCCGCCACCGAGCGATCGCGCGCCAACCCGCACGTCGGGTCTCTTTCTCCCCAAGACCCCGATGGCGGCGATTACTTCCCCGGCGGCTGCGGATTTCGTAGATCGCGGTTGGCAAGGCGCTGGGCGCCAAGCCCCGCCGGTCGCCTTGGCGGGTTTCATTCTCGGGTCCGCGCGGTCCGCGCGGTCCGCGCGGTCACCAGGGGGAACTTCGGCTTAGTGCGTAGGCCACCTTCAGCTGGCGACCCGGATCATCTTCTTGTTTACGAACTCGTCGGCGCCGAAGCGACCGAGCTCGCGGCCGAAGCCCGAGCGCTTCACGCCGCCGAAGGGCAGCTCCGCACCCTCCAATCCAACGGCGTTGACGAACACCATCCCGGCGTCGATCTGGTCCGCGACCCGCAGCGCCTGCTCGGAGTCGTTGGTCATCACATAGGAACCGAGTCCGAAGGGAGTGTCGTTGGCCAGCTGGACGGCCTCGTCCTCTGAGCCGACCCGGTAGACGGAGGCCACGGGCCCGAAGAACTCCTCGCGGTAGGCATCGTTGTCGGGCGTGATGTCGGTGAGGATCGTCGTGTCGAAGAAGTTGCCGTCGTGGTCGCCGCCGGTCACCAGGGTCGCGCCCTGGTCCACGGCACGCTTGACCTGGTCGGCGAGGCGGTCGGTCGCCGTCGCCGAGGACAGGGGACCCACGGTCGTGTCGGCGGAGTTGGGATCCGACGGCTTGACCGCGGTCAGCGCGCTCGTGAACTTCTCCATGAACGAGTCATACAGGTCGTCGACCACGATGAAGCGCTTGGCGGCGTTGCAGGCCTGCCCGGAGTTCTCCAAGCGCGCGCCCACGGCCGCCTCGACGGCCGCGCCCATGTCATCGGTGCTCAGCAGGATGAACGGGTCAGAGCCTCCCAGCTCCAGCACCACCTTCTTGAGGTTGCGCCCGGCGATCTCGGCCACCGCGGCGCCGGCGCGCTCGGAGCCGGTCAGCGAGACCCCGCGCACGCGCGGATCGGCGATCACCGTCTCGATCTGCTGGTTGGTGGCGAAGATGTTGATGTAGGCATCGGCCGGGAATCCGGCCTCGTGGAAGATCTGCTCCATCGCCTCCGCGGACTCCGGGCACTGGGGAGCGTGCTTGAGCAGGATCGTGTTGCCGAGCGCCAGGTTCGGACCCGCGAACCGCGCCACCTGGTAGTAGGGGTAGTTCCACGGCATGATGCCGAGCAGCGGCCCGTAGGAGCTGCGGCGGATGAACGCCGAACCGTCGCCCTCCAGCAGCTTGATCGGCTCGTCGGCCAGCAGCTCGGCGGCGTTGTCGGCGTAGTACTCGTAGATGGCGGCGGCGAAGTCGACCTCGCCGAGCGCCTGCTCGATCGGCTTGCCCATCTCGCGCACGATGATCTCGGCCAGCCGCTGACGCTGCTCGACGTGCAGCTCCCCCGCGCGGCGAATCAGCGCGGCGCGTGCGTCGACCTTGGACGAGGCGGCCCAGTCGCGATGAGCCTTGTCGGCGCGGCCGATCGCGTCCTGCAGCTGCTCGTCGCTGAGGGTCGGGTACTCGGCGAGGGTCTCCCCCGTCGCCGGATTGACAACTTTGTAATCGCTCATCGAAATCCTCTCTCGCGCGTCCTCATGCAGACCGGCGGGGATCGTAGCGAGGGCCGCCGGGCCTGGCCAGGCCGCTGCCGGGCTATGGCGATTTCGCGCTCTGTTCGGTTGCCTCGGGGTCGGCCACGGAGTCGGGCAGTGAGCCGCGCGGGATCCCCACCGCGTCGTGGGCTTCATCCCACGTCAGATTGCCCAGGTAGGCGTCGTGCAGCTCCCGGCGCTCCTGCTGATCCAGATGCGGAGCCGCCTCGGGCAGCGTGCGCTGCAGATGCTCGTCGCTGGCTTGTGCCAGCGGTCGTTCGGACAGCACCAGCGAGGCGAAGCGCTTGCCATCGGCCAGATGGCGGGCCGCCTCCAGGTTGCGCACCAGCTGCGAGCGCTTCGGATACCAGGGAGTCGCGGGCGGCAGTCCCTCTGGACTCCCCGCGGCGACGGTCACCACCAGCCGCTCGGTGATGAGCACGCAGTCCAGCGTGCTCATGTCCTCGAAACGCCACCAGGCGGGCGTCAGGCCCGAGCTGCGGGGCAGCAGGTCGCGGGCCCGGTCCTGGGCCCGAGCCTGGACGCCCGGCGGGTCGTCGTTGACGAGCGCACGGCGCAGCAGCATCGTCCCGGCAGAGGCGCCCTCGTCGGCGTCGGCCGGCCACACGAGCCGGTCGGGATGGTCGATGAACCACCCGAGCAGTCTCCGGGGCGCGACGGCCGGGTACTCGAGGCACCCGAGTCGGCCGCTGGCGGTGCGCACCGCCAGCTGCGTCTGCAGCCAGCCGGGAGCCTGCACGTACTCTGCGAGCCGCTGCACTCCATGCGGGGTTGCCGCGAGCAGAGCCGACAGCCAGGAACCACCCGCCGCGTCCTGCTTGAACAGCGTCGTGAAGAACGGCTCCAGGGGCGTCTCGCGCTCGTTTCCAGCCATCGCCTTCACGCTACAACGGCGCCAGCCGGTGCCCCGATTCAGAACTTGTGGCGGGCGAGCCGGAGGCCTCCCCAGCGCTCGGACTCGCTCAGCGCTGCCACCGCCGGCACCATCTCGCTGGTCACCAGACCGTGCTCCGTCGTCAGCTCGTCGATGATCGCGAAGGCGCGGGCGGTGCGCGGCGGGGTGTCGACGGCAATCGTCACCACCGGCACGTGGCGGCGCAGCTGCAGGAGCTTGTCGCCGTGCGGCGGATGATCGCCGTGAAAGCCCCATACGCCCCGCAGGCTGGTGGCGCCGGCCAGGTCGGACTGGCGCAGGCGCCGCACGATCTCCAGGCTCAGCGACCGCCCCTGATGGGTGGCGGCCTGCGATGTGTAGACCATCAGCTTCTGCCAGATCGCCAGCCCCCGCTCGTCGCGCCCGGGCAGGGTGTGTGGCCGAGCGAGGAGCACGCCGTCGCGCTTGCAAACCCGCACGCGCTCCAGCGTGATCAGCGGATCGCGCAGCAGCCCGTCCAGCTCGGACAGGACCGCGGCGAGCCTGTCGCCGGCTCCCACCGCGATGACCATCGTGGGGACATCGGCGTTGCGCCCGAAGAACTTCGCGCGGGTGCGGCGTCCCCGCCGCGTGCCGTCGACGCCGAGCAGCACGGTGGCGCCGGCGATTCCCCGACGATGCAGCAGCTCGCACACGGCCACGAACGCCGATCGGCCGGCGGCACGCTCGTAGCGACCGAGGTACACGGTCAGCTTGGTCGCCTCGCCCAGCTGGTCGGGCAGGCGGATCTCGCCCAGCTCGCCGGTCAGCATGCGCGCCCGCTCCAGCGTGATCAGGCCGCGGCGCTTGACCGCCAGCACCCGCTCGAGCAGCGACTCGATCCGCGCTGCGCTGTCGACGGCGATCGAGACCACCGGGAGGTCCTCCGACAGCGTCAGCAGCCGGTCGGTGTGGCGGTGGTGCAGGCGGCCGAAGCCCTCCGCGCCGCGCAGCAGGACGCTCGCCTGCAGCTGATGGCGGCCGTAGATGTCCAGCAGCTCGTCGGCCAGCAGGCGCCCGGAGGAGCGGTCGCGCTCGCCGAAGTAGGTGGTCAGCTTGAGGCAGTCCTCGTTCATACCTGCGCTCCGATCGCGCGGCCGAGGGCCGCGGTCGCGACCCCCACGATCACGCTGAGCCAGGCGTTGACCATCGCTGCGCGAACCTCTCCGTCCTCGGCCAGCCGCTGCGTCTCGAGCATCCAGGTGGAGAACGTCGTGTACGACCCCAGCGTGGCGGTGCCGGCGAGGACCAGGGCCTCTCCACTCAGCGCCAGACCGCCCAGCAGACCGAGCAGCAGGGCGCCGGTCAGGTTGATGGTCAGCGTGCCGAACGGGAAGTCAGTCACCACTGAGCCGCTGGGAGATCTGCCCGTCGATCAAGAAGCGCGCGATCGCCCCCACCCCGCCGAGCACGGCGACGGCCGCCCACGCCCAGGTGCTCATACCACCAGCCGCGCGCGGCGGACGGCGGCCGTGGTCAGCCAGATCGCCAGATAGCCGCCGACCAGGCTGGCCGTGGCGTAGCCGACCGCTTGCCCGTAGCGGTCGTGATCGAGCATTTTCAGGATCTCCACCTGCATCGTGGAGAAGGTGGTGTAGGCGCCGCATAATCCGGTGCCGAGCAGTGGCCGGCGGTAGGTCGACTGCGGCAGACGCTCCTGCAGGCGGGTAGCGAAGTAGGCCAGCGCGACCGAGCCGCTGAGGTTGATGGCGAACGTCAGCCACGGCCAGCCCGGCGCCCCGCCGGTGAACCGTGTACCCAGCCAGACCCGCAGCAGAGCGCCCGCCGCACCCCCCGCGAAGATCGCTCCCAGCTCCCGTCCATCCATTGCGCGGCTCCTTTCGGCCGACGACCCGTCGTCACACGAAAGGAGCCATTAGCCCTTGCCAGTCCGGGCGGTTCGGAGCGATGGAACGCTCACCTCAGGGCACCATCTGAGGGGGGCAAACATAGCGTGCCGACCGATGCGCGTCGCGCGCGGCCCGAGTCGCCGGCGCGCGGTTCAGCCGCGGTGGCGGACGCCCTCGGAGGCGCCCGGAGCGAGCGTCGGCTCCGTCACCGGGATATCGCCGAGAGCCTCGTCGATCGCCGCCAGCGTGTCGGGGCTGAGCTTGGCACCGGCGGCGGCGGCGTTGTCGTGAACCTGCTCGGGCCGCGAGGCACCGACGATCGCCGAGGCGACGTTGGGCTGGCGCAGCACCCAGGCGACCGCCAGCTGGGCCATGCCCAAATCCGCCTGCTCGGCGATCCGAGCCAGGCGCTGCACGGCCGTCAGCGTCTCGTCATCGAGGAAGCGCGAGATGAACGTGCTCATCGCCTCGCTGGCGGCGCGGGAGTCGCCGGGCGGCGCCTCGCCGGGGCGGTACTTGCCGGTGAGCACGCCCTCGGCCAGCGGCGACCAGCACACCTGGGAGATCGAGTGGGTCTCACACAGCGAGATCAGCTCGGCCTCCGGCGCTCGCCACAGCATCGAGTACTGGGGCTGCGACGACACGGGCTTGACGGCGTCGGGGACCGCCAGCGCCGCCTTGATCTGGCGCGGCGTCCACTCGCTGAAGCCCACGTAGCGCACCTTGCCCGAGCGCACCGCCTCGGTGAGCGCCTCCATCGTCTCGTCGATCGGTGTCTCGACGTCGAAGCGATGGCATTGGTAGAGGTCGATGTAGTCGGTCTGCAGCCGCTTCAGCGAGGCATCCAGCTGCTTGGCGATCTGCGGGCCCGAGAGTCCGCGATCCTCGTCGGACATCGGGAAGAAGACCTTGGTGGCCAGGATGTAGGAGTCACGCGGGTAGTCGGACAGGATCTCGCCCCAGGCCGACTCGGCCGCGCCGCGGCCGTAGACGTTGGCGGTGTCGAAGAAATTGACGCCGGCGTCGAAGGCGGCCCGCGTGCAGGCCTCGGTCTGATCGCGCTCCACGCCCCCGGAGTAGGTGAGCCATGAGCCCAGCGAGATCTCCGAGACCTCCAGGTCGCTGTCGCCGAGCCGGCGACGCGGGACCTCACTCATCGTCGTAGCGCTGTACCTTCTCGCGCGCCTGGCGCGCCGCCCGGCGGGCCTCCTCGGCCTCTCGCTCGGCCTGGGTGGCGGCCTCACTGGCGCCGTGCGCGCGCTCGTGGGCCACGTCGCGGGCCTCGATCTTGTCGCGCGCTTCGGAGTCCAGCTGGTCGGCGCGGGCTCGCGCCGTGTCGGCCTCGGCGCGACGGGTCTCGGCCTCTCCCGAGCTCTCCAGCTCCACCCGCTCGGAGAACTTCAGCCCGTAGGCGGCGCCTAGCGCGTCGAGTGTTCCCGCGTCGGGCGCCGTGTCACCGGCGGCCTCGGGGGCGGCGTCGACCGTCGCCTTGTCATGGACGACCCGCACATAGTCGCGCCCGACGCTGGCGCCGTCGATCGGGACGAGCTTGGAATGGCGCCCCAGCAGTCCGCTCTTGACCGCGGCCAGCATCGGCGTGCCGCTGGACTTGTCGAAGTAGACCTCCTCGAGCCTGCCCAGCTGCTCGCCCGCGGGATCGAGCACCGGCTGCCCACGCCATCCCTCGATGTGCTCGACGTTGATCATCAGAGAGTCCAGATTACCCGGGAGTCCCCTAGGAGGTGGGGCGCGTCATCTTGAAGACCTCGCCCAACGCCGAGTAGTCGGCCGGGCCGCCGAGGCGCGCCACCGGGTTGAGCCGAGCGGTCTCGACCACGCCGTCGACGATCGCGGACTCGTCCAGGTGCACGCCGATCACCTGGCCGATCACCAGGTGCTGGTCGGTCTCCCGGCCGTCGATGCCCTGCAACCGCAGGTGGTGGACCACGCGGCACTCCATCGCGCATCGGGCGGCGGCCACTCGCGGAGGCGCGACCAGACGGGAGGGGGCCATCTCCAGGCCCGCCCGCTCGAATTCGCTGGCCCCCCGCGGCAGCGGCGCCGAGGTCTCGTTCATCGCCTCGCGCAGCTCGAACGTCACCAGGTTCCACACGAACTCGCGCAGCTCGCCGGCGAACGTGGAGGAGTCCTTGGCCCCGTGGCTGGAGAAGGCCAGCATCGGCGGCCCCTCCCCGATCGCGTTGAAGAAGCTGTAGGGGGCGAGGTTGACCGAGCCGTCCTGCGCCATCGTCGAGACCCAGCCGATCGGCCGGGGCGCCACCAGCGACTTGAACGGATCGTGCGGGAGCAGCTCGTGGTCGCGCTCGGCAGGTTGGTAGAAGATCACGGCGAACAACCTACTGCCCCGGCCGATCGGCTCCCCCTGCGCTCGCGCAACTAACGCCCGTCAACCGGTATAAGAACGATGTAAATCCTGGCGGAGGAGGTCGCAGTGAGACGCATCTCGAAGGTCCTGGCGGTGGCGTTCGTGATCGCGGGGTGCCTCCCCGCCGCGGCGCTGGCCGCGTCTCCGACGGCGACGACCGGAGCGGCCACCACGGTCAGCCAGACCGGCGCCGTCCTGCACGGCAGCGTGAATCCCAACGGCGTGGCCACCGGTTGTGTGTTCCAGTACGGCCCCACGCCCAACCTGGGGATCGACAGCTCCTCGCACTCGATCGGTGCCGGCACCAAGACCGTCGACGTCGCGCGGCCGCTCGGCGGGCTGACGCCCGGGACGGTCTACTACTACCGGATCGCCGCCACCAGCACGGCGGGCACGGCGTTCGGAGCGATCCGCCACTTCACCACCGGTGGGCACCCGCCGCCCGCGGTTGTCACCGGCGTGGCGGTCAACGTGCGCAAGACCGTGTCCACTCCCACGGGGCTGGTCAACGGCAATGGCGCCCCTACCGACTGGCAGATCCAGTACGGGCTGACCACCAGCTATGGCCTGCAGACGCCTCTCCTGGCCCTGAACCCGGTCGTGGCCGCGGCGCTGCCCGTGTCGGCTCAGCTCACCGGCCTCGCGCCCGCAACCCTGTTCCACTACCGCACCGTGGCCGTCCAACACGCCACCGGAGCGATCTCCTACGGCGCCGACGCCACGTTCTTCACCGAGCCAGATCACCGGCCGGTGCCGCGGTTCTCGCCGCACACCTCGCCGGGCTCGAACAAGAGGTCACCGTACGCGTTCACCACCACCGGCACGCTGTCGGGCGCGAGCTTCATCCCGGCGATCGACCGGTGCACCGGCAACGTCGGCGTGCGTTACTACAACGGCAAGCACCAGCTGGCCGTCGTGGTCGCCCCGGTCGGCGGGGACTGCAAGTTCAACGCGCAGGCCTCGTTCAAGCGCACCCACCACAAGGGCCCGGTCAGGCTGCGGGTCACCGTCAGCTTCCGCGGCAACGGCTACATCGCCCCCGTCAACCGCGTCAACCACGTGAGCGCGGGCTAGAAATCGCCGGGCGCCCCGGCGCGGACGGCAGCCGTCCGCGCCGGGGCTCGGGCTCGCGATGGCGCAGAGCGTCCGGCGGGTATCGGGTATCGAGAAGGCCCTCCTGGCGGCGCTGGCCGCATGGGGCCTGTTTCCGCTCGCCCCGCTGCTCATCCACGCCGGCCAGGCGCACGCGCGCTTCACGGGCGCCGACGGCCTGATCGGCGCCGACGGCGTGCTCGGCGCCGACCAGCTGCAGTACCTCGCCTGGGCGAGGGACGCGGCCGCTCACGGGCTGGCCTCGGACCTTTTCAGCCTGGCCCCCAGCGGGCACGTCTACCTGGAGCCGATCTTCACGATCGTCGGCGTCCTTCACCGGATCGGCCTGTCGCTGACGCTCGCCTACCTGCTGTTCAAGCCGCTGGCGATCGTCGCCCTGCTGCTGGGCGCCGTCGCCTGGGCGCGCCGGACGTTCGCCGACCAGCTGGCTGCGCGTGGTGCCGTCGTCACGCTGTCGCTGTTCCTGTACACGCCCCTGGCGGCACTGTTCAGCTGGACGCAGATGGGCGGCGGCTCGTTTCGCTTCTCGCTGTACCTGCTCGCCTACGAGCTGCTGGCGGCCAACAAGCTGTGGGGCTACGTGCCCAGCGCGCTGGCGCTGGCGCTGGTGCCCGTGGCGCTGCTGGCGATCGAGCGGGCGCTGACGCCCACAGGAGCGGGCGACCCGACCGCAATGGCCACGCACAGCGCCCGGCGGCCGCCCATGATCGCGGCCCTCGCCTCCCTGGTGGCGTCCTGGCTTCACCCCTGGCAGGGGATCACGCTGATCATCATCTTCGCCGGACTGGCCGTGCTGCAGCGCGGGCGCCACTGGCTCGCGCTGGCGGTGGCCGCGGTGGGCGCCGCGCTGCCGCTCGGCTACTACTACCTGCTGTCGCACTCCGACCCCGCGTGGAAGCTCGCCTCCCACTATGAGGTCATCCCCCGGCTGCCGGCGCTGGTGCTGCTGGCCGGGCTGGGGCCGCTGGCGCTGATCGCCGCGCTGGGAGTGCGCCGGCCACGCGGCGACGTGATCGAGCAGGCGCTGCTGCTGTGGATCGCCGGCTGCCTGATCACGTACTTCGTCAACGACTCGTTCGCGCCCCATGCCCTGCAGGGCCTCAGCCTCCCTCTAGCCGTCCTGATCGTGCGCGGCGGCCAGCGGCTCCGCGTCCCGTGGCCGCTCGGGCTGCTCGCCGTCGGCGTGCTGACGATCCCCGGCCTCGCTTACGACGCCCGCAAGTTCGTCAACACCGCGCGCAACCAGAAGCTCGTGCAGTACTACCTCCCCCGCGATGACACCCGGGCGCTGGATTGGGTCTCCGGCCACGCGCCGCCGGGCGGCGTCCTGGCCCCCACGCCAGTCGCGCTCGTCGTCCCGTCGCAGACGGGACGCGCGGTATGGGTCGGTCACGGCTACTGGAGCCGGGATTACTTCGCGCGTGCCCGCCGAGCCGACCGGCTGTTCACGGGACGGATGCGTGCGGCCTCGGCGCGGGCGTTCGTGACCTCCACGGGCGCGGCGCTGCTGGTCGCCGACTGCCGCCACCACGCCGACCTGACGCGGCCTCTGGGCCCGCTGATCGGCGCGGTGCACCGCTTCGGCTGCGCCCGGGTGTACGTCCTGCGTACCGCTCAGCGCCGGTCGGCCAACCGATAGACGAACCGCAGGCCCGACCAGGTCGCGTCGATCGCGCACACCTTGTTGTCCACCAGCCCGGACGCCAGCCCCAGCTCGCGCACGGCCCCCTCCCCCAGGTCAGTGTCGATTCCCGAGGCCTGCTTGGGCCAGGCGATCCACAGTCCGCCCGCCTGATCGAGCGCCTCGCGCCACCGCGGCAGGCCGCGCTCCAGCTGGGCCCGGCGCCCGCAGAAGGCCACGATCACGTCGAAGCTGCCCTGGAGGCGCCGGCGCACGACCACGCCCGGCGGCAGCTCGCCCAGGGCCTGGTGCAAGCCGGCCGGTGCGTTGACGAGCACCAGCCGGGCCTCCGGCTTGATGCCGAGCTTGCGGGGCAGCGGGGTCCCCGAGTAACCGGTCCCCTGGTCGCCCATCGGCCTTCAGTAATCAGCCCGCTCGGCCACGTCGGCGATCAGCCTGGAGAGCTGGCTGCCCTGCCAGGCGATCGGCGAGCGGCCGGGCTCGTCGGTCTTCAGGCGAGCGCCGGGAATCGCCGCCGCGTAGGCCTCCCCCACCGCCTGCGGATGCTCGGGATCGGCCTCGTCGTTGGAGGCGACGATCACCGTGGGCACGGTGATCCGGGCCAACTCCTGCACCCCGCCGAAGGGGTGCGAGCGGGGCACGACGCGCAGCGCGTCGCCGACCGCCTCCGGATGCTCGTGCGCCGCCAGGCGCTGACGGATCACCTTGACGACCGTCTCGCGCCAGCGCTCCGGGACTCGGATCCCACCCGCCCCGCCCTGGGCGGCGAGAAAGCCCTCGATACCGCCATCGCGGAGCCCCTCCGACAGGGCGTCCCAGCGAGCCAGCCGCGCCGGATCGTCGGGCTCCGATCCCGTGTAGGAGGGGGTTATGAGCACCAGACCGGCCACCCGCTCGGGGCGCTGCAGGGCCAGCCACAACAGCGTGTGGGCACCCATCGACGCGCCGGCCAGCACCGCCCGCTCGATCCCGAGCCCGTCGAGCACGCCCTCCAGGTCGCGGCCCAGCTCCTCATAGCCGTATTGATCCGGCGCTGGCGCCGGCGAGGAGGCGCCGTGACCGCGAGCGTCGTAGGCGATCACCCGGTGGCCCGAGCGCTGCAGCGCCGTCGAGCCCATCACCACGTAGCGGCGGGTGGCGGTCAGCCCGTGGGCCAGCACCACCGGCGTGCCCTCGCCGCTGTCGTCCAGCGCCAGCGTGACGCCGCCTCGTTCGATCACGCTCGGTTGTCTACACGATCGCCGCAGCTACCATCTAAAGGAGACCATGGACGTCACCGACGACACCTTCCAGACCGCCGTCATCGAGCGCTCCCGGACGGTGCCCGTCATCGTGGATTTCTGGGCCGAGTGGTGCGGTCCCTGCCGGCAGCTCGGGCCGGTGATCGAGCGCGCCGTGGCCGCTCGCGAGGGCAAGGTGGAGCTCGCCAAGGTCGACGTCGACGCCAACCCCAACATCGCTCGGACCTCCCAGATCCAGAGCATCCCGGCGGTCAAGGCGTTTCGGGATGGTCAGGTGGTCGCCGAGTTCGTGGGCGCGCAGCCGCCGGCCGCCGTCAACAGCTTCCTCGACTCGCTCGTCCCCTCCGAGACCGACGAGCTCATCGCCCGCGGCGACGAGGAATCGCTGCGCCGCGCCGCCGAGCTGGAGCCCTCGCGCGCCGAGGCGGCCGTGCCGCTGGCGCGGCTGCTGCTGTCGCGAGGAGACGACGACGGCGCTCTGGCGCTGGTTAAGGACGTGCCTGGCAACTTCGCCGCTGACGGCATCGCGGCGCGCATCACGCTCGCCCGCGGGAACCCCGCCCCTGACGTCAGCGACGCCTTCGACGCCCTGGACGAGGGCGACCACGAGCGCGCGCTGGACCTGCTGATCGGCGCGCTGCCCTCCGCCGACGGGGCTCGCGACGACATTCGCCGCGTGGTCGTGGGGGTCCTCGACGAGCTCGGCGTCGACAGCCCGCTGGCGCGCGACGCCCGTCGGCGGCTGGCCACCGCCCTGTACTAGCTCTTCCTCAGAAGGCGAGGCTGAGCTGCTGGGCCGCGTCGGCGTGCGCGGTCTCCAGCCCTGCCACCCGAACGCCCAGCAGCCTCACCGGCCGCGGCGGGGCGAACCGGCGCAGCAGGTCCACCGCAACCGGACCGACGCGCTCGACGCCGCTGACCGGCTCGGGCAGGGTCCGGGCGCGCGTGTGGGTGGAGAAGTCGTCGAGGCGGACCTTGATCCCGATCGTCCGCCCCCGCCGCTGCTGACGGGCCAGCCCGTCGCACAGCTTGGTCACCAGCTCGCCGAGCACCGCCTCCAGCTGCTCCAGGGACGCGATGTCCGAGTCGAACGTCGTCTCGCGTGACTCGGAGATGACCTTGCGCACCTGGGTGACTGGAGCGTCGTCCTCAAACCGGGCGCGGCGCTGCAACTCGGCTCCCAGCCGCGGACCGAACGCCACCGCGAGCCGCTCGGGCGGCGCCGCCGCCAGCTTGCCCAAAGTGTCCAACCCCCCCGCGCGCAGGCGCTCGGCCGTCTTGGGCCCGATCCCGGGAATCAGCCCGCAGCGAGCGTCGCAAAAGCGGGCGCAGGCCTGCTCGCGGGTCAGCACCACGAACCCGCGGGGCTTCTCGGCGTCCGAGGCAACCTTGGCCACCAGCTTGGAGGGTCCGATGCCGATCGAGCAGCCCAGCTCGGTCTGGCGCTCGATCGCCAGCGCCAGCGCGCGCATCTGCGCCTTGGGGGCCGGCAGTGCTGACAAATCCAGGTAGGCCTCGTCCAGTCCGATCACCTCGATTGACGGCGCGCTGCAGCGCACCAGGTCCATGACCTGGGCCGAGGCCTGGCGGTAGTAGGCAAAGTCCGGCGGCAGGTAAACGCCGTCCGGGCACAGCCGCCGGGCGCGGGCGGCCGGCATCGCCGAACCCACCCCGAAGCGGCGGGCCTCGTAGGACGCCGTGGTGACCACGGCGCGGGGTCCGGTGCCGGCGACGATCACGGGGCGGCCCCGCAGCTCCGGGCACCGGCGCAGCTCGACCGACACGTAGAACGCGTCCATGTCGAGATGGGCGATGCAGCGCTCGGACACCAGCGCGGACGTTACGCCAGCCCCCAGACGAGAAGAAGCCCCGCGGCGACAGGGCCGCGGGGCTTGCCATGGGCTATGCCCGGCCGGCGGTCAGCTGGTCGACCAGACGGTTCCGACGCCGTCGAAGCCGAGCGCTGCGGCCGTGTTCTGGTTGAGGTCCCAGTCGCGCCCGCCGACATACGGGCCGCGGTCGTCGATCGTTGCGGTGACGGTGTGTCCGGCGTGGCGGAAGCGCACCTTGGTCCCGCACGGCAGCGTCCGGTTGGCGACGCCCAATCCCGCATGGAATCCGCACGCCGTGGAGCCACCGTCGTCGTACCAGGAGGCGACGCTGGCCTGGTAGACGCTCGTCGCGCCCGCCGAGCCGACCGAGCGCGCGTTGCCGTGGTCGCCCTTGAACAGCACGCGCAGACGCCGTGCGATGCCGGTTACATCCGGCGTGTAGCGGACGGCGAAGCCGCCGCGGCCACCCGTCCGAGCGTGGGCCAGCGTGCGCCAACCGGCGGCCGAATGGCCCTGCAGAGCAACCACGCGCCCCGCGCGCTCGGGCAGCAGCCGGCCGGCCACCTGGACCGAATCGCCGGCCAGCACATCATGCTGGCGGCCGATGGCCCGCAACTGCGCCGCCACCTTCACCGTCGTCACGCGCTGGGCCGAGACGCCGTTGACGGCGCCGCTGGCGGCCGGGAGCGCCCGCGCAGGGGCCTGAGAAGCCATCTGTACGCCCGCGGGCACCGCCCGCAGCAGCGCGGAGTGCCGGGGATGGGCATGGAAGGCGAACTTCCCGTGACGGCTGATGACGGCGGTGGAAAGGCGCTGCCACGCGCTGCGACGCCTGTAGCGGGCCTCCAGCACGACCTTTCTGCCCGCTCCGACCGCCGGCGCTTCGCCGGCGACCTCGATCGCATCGCCCAGCGGGACGTGCTTCGGGCTGACCCGCACAGGCAGCGGGGCGGTGCTTGCAGTCGGGGCGGCGCCGCCGGCGACGGTGGCGCTGGTCAGCGCGAACGCCGAGGCCGGCACCACCAACATCGTCGTGACAATGATCACATGTACTGTGCGCATCCGGCGCACGTTGCACTTGGACCTCAAACCGAGGACCTCCTGAATCGTCGACCGGGTGCCTACGTGGTTAGCTGACGGGCTCGCGAGCGCACAAGCGTGCTTGAGAGGCACGAGATGTGGTCTTTCGCTACGGCCGCGCGCTGGTTGGGCGCCAGGCGGCCGATTCGCCCCGGCCGAGTGCGTGAACTAAAGCTACCCGGCAGTGGGTCCCCCGCTCACCCCCGCACCGGGCGGAGGCGATTAGGCAGGTCGTGTTTCTGACCGGTTGAGGCTGACAGCCACGACGACGCCCTTATGTGATACTCATCACACAGACTTTCGCCTGCAAGAATCCGGCGATGGCCAATCCGGATCGTCTCACCGGGCTCGACAGCTCGTTCCTGCACCTCGAGCACGACGCGACGCACATGCATGTCGCGGGCTGCATGGTGTTCGACGGACCGCCGCCCGGCTACGACGAGCTGGTCGACCAGATCGTCTCGCGCCTGCACCTGGTGCCTCGCTACCGCCAGCGGCTGGCCTTCGTTCCGTTCGGCCAGGGACGGCCCGTGTGGGTCGACGACCCCCATTTCAACGTCGCCTTCCACGTCCGCCATACGGCGCTGCCCAGCCCCGGCGGCGAGGAGCAGCTCAAGCAGCTCTGCGGGAGGGTGTTCTCGCAGGCGCTCGATCGCTCGCGCCCGCTGTGGGAGATCTGGCTGGTGGAGGGCCTGTCCGACAATCGCTTCGCGCTGCTGTCAAAGACCCACCACGCGCTGGTCGACGGGGTCTCCGGCGTCGACATCGCAACCGTGCTGTTCGACGCCTCACCCGATCCCGTTCCGGTGGCCGCACCCGAGCACAAATGGATCCCCCGTCCGCTGCCGACCGGCGCGCAGTTGCTGGCCGACGCGCTGCTGGAGCGCGCCACCGTGCCGGCCGAGATCGTGCGCGGGGTGAGGGCGACGCTGCGCGGTCCCCGTCATGTCGCCGCCCGCCTGGGACGGGCGGTGGGGGGCGTGGGAGCGGTGGCGCGCCTGGCGACGGCGACCGCGCCCGGCAGCCCGCTGAACGTGCGCATCGGACCGCACCGCCGCTTCACCTGGGTGCGCGGAGACCTGGCGCAGTTCAAGGCGATCAAGAACGCGCTCGGCGGGACCGTCAACGACGTCGTGCTGGCCGCGGTCGCCGGGGCGCTGGGCCGCTACCTGCGCGTCCACGGAGAGGCCACCGACGACACGGTCCTGCGCGCCATGGTCCCGGTCTCGGTGCGCGCCGATGGCGAGCGCGGCGCCCTGGGCAACCGGGTCGCCGCGATGTGGGTGCCGCTGCCGGTCGGGCTCAAGGACCCCGTCCAGCGGCTGCTGACGATCTCGCGCGAGATGGACGGGATCAAGGACTCCGGCCAGGCCGTCGGCGCCCAGGTCCTGACCGAGCTCGCGGGCTTCGCGCCGCCCACGATCTTGGCCCAGGCCGCCCGGCTGCAGGCGCGCCAGCGGATGTTCAACCTGGTGGTCACCAACGTGCCCGGCCCGCAGATGCCGCTGTACATGCTCGGCCGTCAGCTGCAAGGCATGTTCCCGATGGTGCCGCTGGCCGCCAACCAGGCACTGGGGATCGCGATCATGAGCTACAACGGACAGCTGGACTTCGGGCTCAACGCCGACTACGACGCGCTGGCCGACCTGGAGGCGCTGGCCGATGAGCTGCGCGCCTCGATCGACGAGCTGGTGGCCGCGGCCGGCGAGGCACCGCGCGACGCGGCGTCCGCCGGCACACGCTCGGTGGCCGCCGCCGAGTGATCCGCCGGCGACGGGCGGCGCGCAACGGCGTACCGCAGATGAGGCGCGGGCTCGAGCGGTTCCTGATCGTCGTCGTGTCGCTGGCGATCTCCATCAGCGTGATCGCGCTGCTGTCCGGCGGCCTGCTGGCGGGTCGCGACAATCCCGGCGTCTCGGCCGGACAGGCCGGCCCGGGAACGCGTGTTCGCGACCAGGGCGATCTGCACCTGCGCACCGGAGAGCTGCGCCCGGTCTACGACTCCAACCCGCCGACCAGCGGTCCGCACATTCCTCAGGCCGTGCTCAGAGACCGCTCCGAGCTCTCCGACAACCAGCTGCTGCAGGCGCTGGAGGTCGGCGACGTGGTCCTGATGTACGGCACGCGCCAGCCGCCGGGGGGACTCGCGCAGATCGCCCAGGCGGTGGGCGGACGCTTCACTCCCGCGCTGGCCCTCTCCGGTCAGGCGGTGATCCTGGCCCGCCGTCCCGGCACGCCCGGCGTGATCGCATTGGCCTGGACGCGCATGCTGCGCAGCCTGTCGGGCCCGGACCTGCGCGGCTTCGCGCAGCTCTGGCTGGGCCGAGGCGCCGCGGGCGCTGCTTCGCAGCGCTAGCCAGCCCGGCGGACCGCCACCGTGACCCGCGTGAGGACGCACACGCGGCCGGCGTCGTCGGAGATCTCGACCTCCCACACCCATGTGGTCCGCCCCCGATGGCGGGCGCGCGCCGCGGCGTGGATCGTGCCCTCGGTGATCGGCCGCAGGAAGCTCGTCTGGGTGGAGAACCCATCGGCGAGCTTGCCGTCGGCGGCCACCGTCCGGGCGGTTCCGGCGGTCGCCAGCGACTCGGCGATCGCCGCGTACACGCCACCGTGGACCAGGCCTGCGGGCTGCTTGAGCTCATCGCGAACCTCCACCCGGCCGCTCGCCACGCCATCGGTCAGCTCGGTGATCACCAGCCCGTAGCGGTGCTCGAAGCCCAGGGCCGGGATCAATGGCGGGACGGAGGCCATCGCGCGCCACGATAGTGCCGCGGACCGGAGGGCCTCCGGCGGGCTCGCGCGAGGGCGCGCAACCAGCGACGCTCATCTACGCTAGAGCGCGATGTCAGTGGTGGACAGCCTTCCAGGCGATCAGCGCGCGGTGCTGCAGCTCGTGCTCGGCCGGGGCCGCAGCTACGACGAGATCGCGCGCCTGCTGTCGATCAATCCCGACGCCGTGCGTGAGCGGGCGCTGACGGCGCTCGACACGCTCGGGCCGCAGACCAAGGTCGACCGGCATTCGCGCGCGCAGATCTGCGACTACCTGCTGGGCCAGCTGCCCGAGGCCGAGATCGACGGGGTTCGCGACCTGCTCGCCGAGTCGGCCGCCCCGCGCGCCTGGGCTCGGGTGGTCTCCTCCGAGCTGGCCTCGCTGGCCCCCGGACCGCTCCCGGAGATTCCCCTGGAGACGTCAGCCGCGCGGGCGGCCCAGCAGCCGCGGGAGCCGGGCGCGACACCCGCGCTCGCCCTCGGCGCGGATGCCGCGATGTCGTCGAGCGCCGCGGCCACCGCCGAGCAGCCGGCGCCCCCGCCTCCCGCCGAGTCCGGGGCGCGCTTTGGCCGCCGCCGGCGCGAGCCCAAGCCCCCGAAGGAGCCCAAGCCGCCGCGTCCGCCCAAGCCGCCGCGCGAGCCCAAGCCGGCAGGCGACTCGGGCTCGGGGCCCCGCAGCTCCCGCCTGGGCGGCCTGATCGTGATCGGGCTGGTGGTCGCCGTCATCATCGTGGGGATCATCGTCCTGGTCGGCGGCGGCTCCAAGAAGAAGAGCAACACGATCGCCTCCACCCCCACCTCGCTGTCATCGACCACGCCGGCCGCGAGCGCCACCACCGCGTCGACCACCACCACCGGCACGTCCACGTCCGCCAAGGTGGTTGCCCAGATCAACCTGACGCCGCCCGCCGCGGGCAGCAAGGCCGCCGGGATCGCCGAGGTCCTGCGCGAGGGCACCACCAACGGGATCGCGATCGTCGCCCAGAACGTCCCGCCCAACACGACCAAGCCCCCCAACGCCTACGCCGTCTGGCTCTACAACTCCCCCACCGACGCCAAGATCCTGGGCTTCGTCAATCCGGGCGTGCCCAACACCGGCAAGCTCTCGACGGCCGGTGGACTGCCCGCCAACGCGACGCACTACAAGCAGCTGGTGGTCACCGTCGAGACCTCGGCCAACCCCAAGTCGCCGGGCACGATCATCCTCCAGGGCACGCTGACCGGAGTCTGATCGCCGGCCGCTGAGCGCCGGTTCAGCCGGTGATCCGCGCCAGCCCGTCCAGCGCCTCGTCGAGCTTGGCGCTGGTCGCCCGGCGCAGCAGCAGCCCGCCGGTGCGCGAATAGCCGCGTAGCTTCTGGCGCTGGGCGATCGTCACCTCCGTGCCCTGTCCGGCCGGCTCCAGGTGAACTTCGAGGACCGACTCGGAGAGCACCCGGGCGAACGGGGTGCCCGGGAGCTCCTGCTCCCAGGAGCACAGCCACGGCGGCTGTGAGGCCACCACGTGGAAGTCGGCCCGCACCGGCCGGCCGCGCTTGGTGCGAAACACCTGCGTGAAGCGGCCCTCCTGAACCCCCTCCACCCGCTCGATCCCCGGCCACCAGCGCGGCAGGTGGTGCGGATCGCAGATCAGCTCCCACAGCTCCTGCTGCGAGGCGGTGAGCTGGCGGCTGCGCTGCGCGGTGGCCATTACGCGTCGTACTGGATCAGGGCGTGCACTGGGCAGGGCGCCAGCCGCTCCCGCCCTCCCAGCGAGCTCAGCTCGACCAGGAAGGCGGAGCCCACGATCTTAGCGCCGAGGCCGGAGACCAGCTCGCACAGAGCGCCGGCCGTCCCGCCCGTGGCCAGCAGGTCGTCGTGCAGCAGCACCCGGGCGCCGTGGGCCAGGGCATCGGCATGCACCTCGAGCGCATCCAGCCCGTACTCCAACGTGTACCCGGCGCTGATCGTCTCCGCCGGCAGCTTTCCGGGCTTGCGCGCCGGGACGAAGCCCGCCCCCAGTTCGCGGGCCAGCGCCGCCCCCAGGATGAAGCCGCGGGCTTCGGCGGCGACGACGAAATCGACCTTAACGGCTTCGACGAGCTCGGCGAGCGCGATCACGGCCGCGTCGAGAGCCGCGGAGTCGAGCAGCAGCGGGGTGATATCGCGAAACAGGATGCCCTCCCGAGGAAAGTCCGGGATGGCGCGAACGTACTGACGCAGATCCACTAGTGGATGGCCACTAGGTGGCGATCTTGCGCAGATCGCGGATCAGCAGCAGGTGCTTGAGGTGGGTGGTGACCGAGGCGAGGTTCTCCAGCGCCTCGATCGCCTCCTTGCGCCGTTCCGGATTGCGCGAGCGCAGCGCGGGGGCGAGGATGCTCTGCAGCAGCTGCGCCTCGCGGTCGGCCGAGCTGCGAAACACGCGCAGGTTGCGCCCGCCGACGCCGTAGCGCGCCAGCTCGGAGACCGCTCGGATGATCTCGCGCTCGGTCTCGTCGTAGAAGCGAGCGCCCGCGCGGGTCTCCCCCTTGATCACGCCGAAGTCGACCAGCTCGCGCACCAGCGCGGCGTCGGCACCCGTGTCCTCGAGGACGTCCTCCTGCGGGTACAGGGCGCCCGGGTCGCGCACCGCCACTGCGGAGCGGCGCAGGCCCAGGCGATCGCCGCCGGAAGGGGTCACGTCGCGGTCGGCGCGTCCGCCGGCCAGCTCCTGGCGGATCACCCGCAGCGGCAGGAACTCGTCGCGCTGGAGGCGCAGGATCGTGCGCAGGCGGTCGATGTCGGACTGGGCGTAGAGCCGGTAGCCGCCCTGCGTGCGTCGCGGGGTGAGCAGCTTCTGGTCCTCCAGGTAGCGGATCTTGGAGATCGAGATGTCCGGGAACTCCTGGTGCAGCGCCTTGCAGACGGCGCCGATCGTGACGGCCTTCTGGCGCGGGCGCTCGGCTTCGGGCTCCATGGGCTCGGGCAGCTCCAGCTCGGGGTTCTCGATGTTGGTTGAGGCCATCAGCGGTGCAGGAACGCCAGCTTGTACTTGCCGATCTGCAGCTCGTCGCCATCGGACAGCCGGTGCGAGTCGATCCGGTGACGGTTGACGTAGGTCCCGTTCAGCGACCCGCAGTCGTCCAGGTAGTAATCGCTGCCGCGGCGGACGATCAGCGCGTGATCGCGTGACACGGTGACGTCGTCGAGGAACACGTCTGACTCGGGGCGGCGGCCTACCGACATGCGGTCACGCCCGAGGGGGAAGCTCTCGCCGGCTCGCCCGCCCCCGGCGCGGATCACCAGGGCGGCACCACGGGCGACTACGTCCTCCAGCTCCACGACCTCCACCTCGCCCGTCTCCCCCACCTTGTAGGTGGCCGTCGTGGGCCCCGCGGGCTGATCGCTCGCTGCCAGAAACGCACCGCAGCGCTGGCAGTAGCTGGCACCGTCGTCGTTGGCGAAGCCGCACTCTGGACAGTGCTGGGCCATCAGGCCGATTCGGGCCTATTCGGGCTCGTTGGCCGGCACCCGCCCGGCCAGGATGTCGGTCAGCTGCTGGACATCGGCGCCCGAGATGACCAGCTCCCCGGTCTCGTCCTTCTTGCGCAGGCGGTTGACCAGCTCGGCCCGGAGGATGTCGATCTTGCCGTGCAGGATCCGCCGCCGGTAGGAGATCTCCATCTCGTCCTCGGTGAGCTGCTTGATGAGGTCCTTCAGCTCCTGATCGGTGAGCGATCCGAGGTCTGGAAAGGTGTCCATGCTGATTGTTCCTCCGCCTGGGGGTTCGTTGGCGTGGGCTCGCGCAGTATATCCGGACGGCCCGTAGGGTCAAGTTGAGCTTGAGACTATCCGTCCCGCCCAGCCCGCCACGGGCTACCCGTCCTCCCGGGCGAGCCTGCGCGCCTCGGCGACACCGCGCCGCACGTACAGCACGGTGGCCAGCAGCGCCAGGCCGAGCCCGGCGTACAGCATCACGAGCGCTAGCCAGTGTACGCCCGCCATCGCGAGGAAGGGGGCCGCCATCGTCGGCGCCACGCCGATGCGCCCCGGCCAGTTGATCTTCAGCTCCACGCCGCGCGAGAGCCCGTAGCGGCTCAGCCCGAGCATGAACAGCTCGCGCGCCACCACGACACATATCGCCCACCGCGGCAGCAGCGAGAAGTCAAACGCCACGATCATCCCCGAGATCACCAGCAGCCGGTCGACGATCGGGTCCAGCAGGGCCCCCAGCCGGCTGTACTGGCCGGTCGCGCGGGCGGCGAACCCGTCTGCGTAGTCGGCCCAGGCGATCACCGCGAACAGAATCGTCGCCACCGTGTCCTGGCCGTCGCGGCTGGAGAGGGCGAGCGCGAGGAACACGGGGATCGCGGCCAGCCGCGCAAAGCCGATCGCGTTTGGGATCGTCCACGGGTTCAGCGGCTGATCGGATGCCGTGGCGGCCGGCGGCGGTCCGGACCGGTCGATCCCGAACAGCCGGCGCTTTGAGGTCTCAGGGCTCACGACTGCGCGGACGGTGGGCCGTTTCGCAAGGCGGCCGAGCTCGTATTCAGGGCAACGTTCGCCAGAGCTCGGCGACCGCCGTCGCAGCCCGGTCGACCGGGACGCTGCGCGACTCCTGGCCGCGCCGGACCTGGACCTCGATCTCGCCGGCGGCCAGCGTCCGGCGCCCGACCGTCAGCCGCAGCGGGCAGCCGAGCAGCTCCGCGTCGGCGAACTTCTCCCCCGGTCCGGCATCGCGCTCGTCGTAGAGCACCGCCAGCCCGCTCGACTGAAGCTCCCCGTACAGACCGTTGGCGAACTCGCGCTCGGGACTGCGCGGCTTGCCGAGCACCACCAGCTCGACGTCGAAGGGCGCGATCGAGCGCGGCCAGGAGATGCCCTGCTCGTCGGCGTACTGCTCGACCGCCGCCGCGGCGGCCCGCGCCGGACCGAAGCCGTAGGAGCCCATCCACACCAGCTGGGCCTGACCCGACTCGTCCAGGTAGGTGGCGCCCAGTGGCTCTGAGTACCGCGTGCCCAGCTTGAAGATGTTGCCGATCTCGATCGCCGGTTCGATCCGGATGGCCGCCCCGTTGACGATGTCGCCCGCGACCACCGTGCGCACATCGACTGTCTCGAAGCTGAAGTCGCGCCCCGGCTGCACGCCGCGCAAGTGGGCGTCGGGCCGGTTGGCGCCGACGACGTACACCCCACCGGCTTTGGAGTCGATCGCCGCATCGAGCAGGACCCGCATCTGGGCGCCGACCGGGCCGATGTAGCCGGGCGGTCCGAGGCGATCGGCGATCTCCTCGGCCTTGGCGGCCCGAAACGGCCGCCCCAGGGCGTTCTGGAGCTTGATCTCGTTGACGCGATGGTCGCCGCGCACGACCACCAGCTGCATGTCATTGTCGAGCACGATCGGGAACGCCTTCAAGGTGGCGCCGGCGGCGACGCCGAGCTCGGACACCAGCGCATCGATCGTGGTCGCCCCCCGCGTCTGCACCAGCTCCGGCGCGTCCTGCGGCGCCGGCAGGCTCACCGGCTGAGCGTCAGCCGAGGCGACCTCGACGTTGGCGGCGTACCCGGGTGCCAGCGCGACGTCGTTCTCCCCCGCCGCGCAGGGCGCCATGTACTCATCGGCGCCGTGGCCGCCCATCATCCCCACGTCGGACTTCACGCGGTACCACTCCAGGCCGATGCGGTCGCAGATCCGGTCATAGGCGGCGGCGTGCAGGCCGTACCGGGCGTCCAGTCCCTCGGCGTCGCGATCGAAGGTGTAGGAGTCCTTCATGATGAATTCGCGGGTACGCAGCACGCCCGCCCGCGGCCGCGGCTCGTCGCGCTCCTTGACCTGGAAGTGGTAGAGGATCAGCGGCAGGTCCCGATAGGACCGGACGGCCGCCGCGACGTGGCCGGTGACGATCTCCTCGTGGGTCATCGCCAGCACCATGTCGGCGCCGCGCCGGTCCTGGAGCTTGAACAGCTCGTCGATCTCATACCGGCCGGTCCGCCGCCAGGGCTCCGCGGGATGCAGCACCGGCATCAGCATCTCGTGGCCGCCGATGGCGTTCATCTCCTCGCGGACGATCTGCACGATTCGCTGATGCACGCGCCATCCGGCGGGCAGCCACGACCACAGGCCGGAGCCGATCTGGCGGATCAAACCGGCCCGCACCATCAACACATGGCTTTTCGCCTCGGCGTCGGCGGGCGGCTCGCGCTCGGTGGGCAGGAAGTAGGTGGAAAGCCTGGTCACGACGCCAAGCCTACTCGGCGGTGGAGCACCCAGCCGGCGGGGTATGTTCTCTTCTGCAGCCTTAAAACAAGCGACGACAAGGAGCCCGTATGGCGTATTCCGTTCCGGATCTGCCCTATGACTACAACGCGCTCGAGCCGCACATCGACGAGGCGACGATGCGCGTGCACCACGACAAGCACCATCAGGCCTACGTGGACAAGGCCAACGCCGCGCTCGAGGGCACCGAGTGGGCCGAGAAGCCGATCGAGGACGTGCTGAAGAACCTCGGCTCGCTTCCGTCCGACAAGCAGACCCCGGTCCGCAACAACGGCGGTGGCCACTACAACCACTCGCTGTTCTGGGAGTGGCTGTCCCCCGACGGCGGCGGCCAGCCCAGCGGCGACCTGGCGCAGGCGATCGAGTCGGCCTTCGGCTCCTTCGACGACTTCAAGTCGAAGCTCAAGGCCGGCGGCGTCAATCAGTTCGGCTCCGGCTGGTCGTGGCTGGTGCACGACGGCTCGGGCCTGGCCGTGGTCTCCACTGCCAACCAGGACAGCCCCATCAGCGACGGCAAGGCCCCGCTGCTGGGCGTCGACGTCTGGGAGCACGCCTACTACCTCAAGTACCAGAACAAGCGCCCGGACTACATCGACGCGTTCTGGAACGTCGTCAACTGGGACAAGGTCGCCGAGCTGTTCGCGAAGGCCAGCTAGCGAAGCGCTGCACGCGCGGCGGGGCCGGCGCATTCCTGCGCGACGGCCCCGCCCCTAGCACCTAGCCGTCCCCCAGCTAGCCGCGCTGAATAGAGGACAAATAGTTGCCAGGATCGCGCACGTAGCCGCCTCGGCAACGCGGACGCGGCGCCACGCAGGCGCCGCGTCGTCTCAGACGCGGGTGAAGCGACGACCCGCCACCGGCGAGTCGGTCTCGTCAAGCCGTCCCGGGTCCCCGACGGGATCGTTCGCCGGGTCCTGCGCCGCGGCTGCCTCCATGGCCGCCAGGCGCTCGGGGGTCATCGCGGAGGCGTCCTCGTTGGCGGCCAGCCAGGCGCGGGCCTCGGCGGCGGCGTGCTCGTCGCGGCGGACGACCTTGCCGGCGTCGTAGTAGCGGTCGATCTCCTTGAAGAGCTCGTCGACCAGCTGCTCGGTGGGAAAGATCTTGAGCGGCTCGCCCTTGGAGTAGATCATCCCCTTGTCCTTGGCGCCGGTGATCCCGAAGTCGGCGTGGCGCGCCTCGCCGATCCCGTTGACCGCGCAGCCCAGCACCGAGACCTCGATCGGGTCCTCGTAGTCCTCCAGGCGACGCTCGACCTCGGCGACCACGGAGTCCATGTCGAACTGCAGGCGCCCGCAGGTGGGGCAGGCGATCAGCACCGGACCGCGCTCGCGCAGCTTGAGCGCCTTGAGGATCTCCCAGGCCACCTTGACCTCCTCTTCGGCGTGAATGGTGGAGAGCGAGATGCGGATCGTGTCGCCGATTCCGTCGGCCAGCAGCGTGCCGAGCCCCACGGCCGACTTCAGCGAGCCCGACCACTTGGTCCCCGCCTCGGTGACCCCGAGGTGCAGCGGATAGGGGATCCGCTGCGCCAGCAGCCGGTTGGAGACGATCGTGTTGGGGACCGAGGTCGACTTCATCGACACCTTGAAGTCCCGGAAGTCCAAGCGCTCCATCAGCTCCACGGTCTCCACCGCTGCCGTGACCAGCGCCTCGACCGGGTTCGCGTATTCCAACTCGCGCAGGTGGGCCGGCAGCGAGCCGGAGTTGACTCCCACCCGCAGCGGGGTGCCGAGCGTCTTGGCCCTGGCGATCACCTCGGCCACCTTCTCGGGCCCGCCGATGTTGCCGGGGTTCAGGCGCACGCAGTGGGCGCCGGCGTCCAGCGCCTTGAGCGCCAGCGTGTGGTTGAAGTGGATGTCGGCGATCACCGGGATCGGCGACTCGCGGACGATCGTCTGCAGGGCCTCCACGTCCTTGTCACGCGGGACGGCGACGCGCACGATGTCGGCGCCGGCTTCGGCGACGCGGCGGATCTGGGCCATCGTGGCCGCCAGATCGGCGGTCTCGGTCTTGGTCATCGTCTGCACCGCGACCGGCGCTCCACCGCCGATCGGCACCGTGCCGACCCGGACCTGCCGCTCAGAGGACATGGCCCTCAGTGTAGAAGCCCGCGCCCGCGCCCCCCGCCCGGCCGACCGGGTACGGAACGCGGGCTACGGGCGCTCGCCCTCGCGGTTGTCGTCCTCGTGCTCGTCGACACGCGTCGGGGCCTCGTCGGAGCCCCCCTCGGGCGGCACCGAGGGCATCGCCCGCGTCTCGGCGGTCTCGCCGGCGCTGCCGGGAGGCGGTACCGAGGGCATCACCCGGGTCCGGGTGCCCTCGGCGGGTGCCTCGGGCTCACCGAGGTCCTCGGCTGCGGCGGGCCCGGATCGCCGGCGCCGGATCGCCAGCGCGCCGAAGGTCACCGCGCCCAGGATCAGCACGACGAGGATGATGATCACCGGCGTGGGCAGGAACGAGCTGCCTCCGTTGTTCGCGGAGACGGGCAGCTTGCCGTTGTGCCTGCGGGCCGACACGAGCGCGTTCTGGACGACGTCGAAGCAGCTCGTGTACTGCTTGACGGACGCCGGCATTACCGACAGCGCGTGGCGCAGCTGGCGCACCGTGTAGGGGTGGGTGAGCTGTCCGTGCGCCTGGCAGTCGTTGATGATCGCGTTACCGGCGGCGAGCGCGGGCGGCGTCGCGGCCGCGGTGGCGCCGAGCGCGGCGGCGGCGCAGATGAGCGCGAGCAGGCGTCGGGAGAGGGCCATGGCGCCGCCAAGCTTAGGCGGATCGTCCCTGTAAGATCACCGGGGGCGCCCCTGTCACCGGCGGCGCCGGCCCGAGCAGCCCCATCGCTCGGTCGTAGATGGCGGCGGGCGTGGCACGGAAACCCGCCGGAGCGAGCAGTCGATCGACCTGATAGCCGGCGACCGTTCGCGCACTGAGCAGCCGGAACCCGTGCCGGACTTTGCTCAGCGTGTCGCCCGCCGAGCCGACGATGTCCAGCTCGCCGACGGCGACCGGCGTTTGGGGCAGCGCCTTCTCGCCGGGCCCGGCCCAGGCGATTTCAGGCATGTAGACCGACAGCGGACCCGTCGTGAACTGATCGCCATAGGCGACGATCGCGCGCGGACGCGACGAGTGGCCGAGTTCTGTGGCGACGGCCCGGACGTTTGGCTTCTGAAGCTGAGCATCGGAGGTGACGCGCACGTAGCCGTAGACGAACAGCGCGCCCAGGAGTAGCGCAAAAGCCATCCCGAGGACTCGGGCGCGCGGCGCCGCACAGGCGGCGCCGATCACCACCGCCAGCGGCGGCCACGCCGGCATGAGGCCCCGCGCGATGAAGTTGTCGTGCCCGGCGAGGGCGAGCACGAGGGGGATCCCGATGACGGCGGCGGCGAGGAGCGCGGCAACCCCGACCCCCCGCAACTCCGCGTCCGGCAGCCCCACCAGCGCCAGCGGGATGAGCATCGCCGCGATGCCCGCGGCGGCGATGAGCCCGTAGTGGGTCGCCGAGCTCTGATAGACGGGGAACAGCCCGAAACTGACGGGCAGCTGCTGCAGCCGCACCGACAGCGCGACGCCGACGATGAAGCCGGTCGCCCTGCGCACGTGGGGGATCACGTGGGGCACGAACGGCGCCAGGACCACGGCCATCGCCGCCAGAGCGGCGACGCTGGCGCGGTTGCGCGCCCGGTAGACGAGGAGCAGGCCCTCGGCGGCGACCAGGAACCCCGCGAAGTACTGCGTGAGCAGCGCGAGCGCGGAGACCACGGCCCACCAGAGAAGCGCCCGTCCCGTGGGCGCCCGCCAGGCGCGAGCGAAGCACCACAGCGAGGCGCTGCACAGCGCCACCAGCAGCATGTACTCACGCGCCTCCTGGGAGTACCAGATCATGAACGGATTGACGGCGGCCAGCGCGGCGGCCATCAGCCCAGCCGGGCGCGAGACCAGCTCGCGGCCGCTCAGGTACAGCAGGGGCACGACGGCGACGCCCAGCAGCGCCGACAGCCCCCTCAGGGCGAGCTCACCCGTGCCCAGCAGCTTGGCCCATGGCCAGGCGATCAGGAGGTACAGCGGTGGGTTCCACTCCGTCGTGCTCCACGCGTGCAGCATCGCTCCGAACGGCAAGCGCAGCTCGTGAACCGCCTGAGACTCGTCGAGCCAGTAGCTCTGGCCAGTGATCGTGGCGAAGCGCAGGACCGCCGCCACGAGCATGAGCCCGACGAGCAACTGCGCATCGCTACCGACGCGCAATCGCCAGCGCCGCCGGTACTCGTCTACCCGCTCCGCGACGGCCGGACGGGCCCGAAGGAGCATTGCGGCGGGAGTCTACATCCGGGCGCCGCGGCGTCGCGGGGGTCCCGCAAGGGCGCAACCTTGCGTCCGCGCCGCCGTTATTGTCACCCGCTTGCCCGATCGTGGTCTCTCATCACGTGCGGCTCTGAGCCGACGGGTGGCCGCGATCGCGGTCACGCTGGGCGTCGTCTCGACGCTCCTCACCGGCTGCGGTGCCTCCAAGCCCAAGCCGCCCCAGCTGCCGCCCGTCCACCCCCATCGTGCCGGGCCGCAGTCGATCTTCACGTCGGCGTCCCAGGCGGCGTTGAACACCAGCACGCTGGATGAGCTCCAGCGCCTGGGCGTCGACCGGATCCACATCTACATGCACTGGGCAGACCTTGCCCCGGACCCCACCCTGCCCCGTCGGGCCGCCTTCGCCGCGAACGATCCGGCCGCCTACCCGGCCGGCGGCTGGGCGGTCTACGACACGATCATCCGTGAGGCCAGCGCCCGCGGGATGGGCGTCGATCTGGCACTCGTGCCGCCGCCCCCGCGCTGGGCGGAGGGCAAGGGCGCCCCGGATCCCAAGACCCAACCCGAGTGGCGGCCGTCGGCGCCGGACTTCGGACAGTTCGTGCGCGCGGTGGCGACTCGCTACAGCGGCCACTACACGCCCTCGGCAAGCTCCAAGCCGCTGCCGCGCGTCGACTTCTGGTCGATCTGGAACGAGCCGAACCTGGGCATCGAGCTGGCTCCCGAAGCCAAGCCCCACTCCAGGGTCGAGATCGCTCCGGGACTGTACCGCGGGATCGTCGATGCGGCCTGGAGCGCGTTCGCCGCCACCGGGCACGGACACGACACGATCCTGATCGGCGAGATCGCTCCCGCCGGAGCCACCTTCGGGGATGCGCCGGGCCTGTTCGCCAACATGGCGCCGCTGCGCTTCCTGCGCGCGCTCTATTGCGTCGGGACCAACTACCGACCGCTGCGGGCTACGGCCGCGCGGCTCAGGGACTGTCCCGCCACCGCCGCCGGCAGCGCCGCCTTCGCCGCGGCCCATCCGGGGCTGTTTCACGCCTCGGGGTTCGCCGACCATCCCTATCCGCAGGGTCTGCCTCCGAACAAGCCCACTCCGAACGAGCCCGACTACGCCGAGCTGGCCAAGATCGACAAGCTCGAGCAGACTCTCGACGCCCTGCAGCGGGTGTACGGCTCGCACACCCGCTTTCCGATCTGGTCGACGGAGTTCGGCTACCAGACGACGCCGCCGGACACCGAGGCGGGCACGGTCAGCCCCACGCAGGCCGCCGCCTTCCTGAACTGGTCGGAGTACCTGACGTGGCTGGACCCGCGCCAGCGCTCATATGACCAGTACCAACTGGTGGACTCCCCGGTCGGCGTGTTCGCCACCGGACTGAAGACCGCCACGGGCAAGCCCAAGCCCGGCTATGACGCCTACCGGATGCCGATCTATCTGCCGGCGACTGCCACGCTGCGTCGGCATCCGCTGGTCGTCTGGGGATGCGTGCGCCCGGCAGCCGACGCCGCTCATACCACTCACCGGCCCCAGCACGTCCAGATCCAGTTCAAGCCGAGCTCCGGCGACGCGTTCAGGACGGTCCAGGTGGTGCCGCTGACGGGGCCGCACGGCTACTTCGAGGTCTCACAGACGTTCCCTGGCAGCGGCACGGTGCGCCTAAGCTGGAGATATCCCCACGGCCCACGCGTCTTCAGCCGCATGGTAGGGGTGACGCTCCGGTAATGGGTGAGACGGCCGTCGCGGAGCTCCGCTAGCCTCGGCGCACGTCCAACCCTGACCGTGCCGTCCTGAGCGTACTTCTCAGACCGCGGCGCGCAACTCTAACTGCCCGGAGCTGTTATCCCAACCATGCCCACGATCAGACTCATCCCCCGCCTCGTCGCCGCCGGCGCAATCGGTGCCGCCGCGGTCATCACCGGCCTGGCGGCCCTCCCCGCGGCCTCGGTCGCCAAGAGCTCGCAGCTCGCGATCATCCAGGACGGCGGTGACCTCAGCACGCCGCAGCAGACTTTCCAGGAGTTCCGCGCCCTGGGAGCCAACACGGTGCGGATCATCGTCAACTGGAACAGTGTGCTCTCCGGCAGCGCCCGCGCCTCAAAGACCAAGCCCGGCGGCTTCAACGCCAGCGATCCCAACGCCAAGCAGTACACCGGCTGGGGTCCGTATGACAACGCCGTCACGGCAGCCAAGCAGTACGGCATGAAGGTTGACTTCACGGTCACCGGCGGTGCTCCGCGCTGGGCCGAAGGCAAGGACATCCCTGCAGAGGGGATCAAGGAGCTGAGCTTCGCCTGGAAGCCCGACCCCATCGCCTACGGCCAGTTCATGTCGGCCGTGGCCACCCGCTATGACGGGAGCTTCAAGCCCACGGGCCAGAGCAACGCGTTGCCCAAAGTGACCTTCTGGGTCATCTACAACGAGCCCAACTTCGGCCAGGACCTGGGACCGCAGGCCACCAACACCTCCCGGACCCTGATGGGTGCGAGCCTGTATCGCGGCATCGTCGACGCCGGCTGGAAGGCCCTGCAGGCCCACCATGCCCACGACACGATCCTGATCGGCGAGCTCGCCGCGCGTGGCTTCTACCTGAGCAACGGCAGGCACTCCAGCTTTGCCCCTCAGGGCTTTCCCGGCAATTACGGCCAGACGCGGGCGTTGTACTTCCTGCGCTCGCTGTACTGCATCGGCACCAACGGCAAGCCGCTGAGCGGCAACGCCGCCAAGACGGTGACCTGCCCGACAAGCAGCAAGGGCTTCCGCAACGCCCACCCCGGCCTGTTCAAGGCCTCGGGCTTCGGCGACCACCCGTATCCGGTGAACGGCACGCCGCTCACCGACGGCAAGACAACCGACTACGCGACGTTTCCCGAGCTGGGGAACCTGGAGTCACAGCTGGATAAGGCCAACCGTGCGTACGGATCGTCCAAGAAGTTCGCGATCTACAACGACGAGTACGGCTACATCACCAACCCGCCTAACAACGACCCCAAACAGCGTTACGTGTCTCCCGCGAAGGCGGCCGGCTACATCAACTGGGCCGAGTACCTCAGCTGGAAGAGCCCCCGGATCGCCAGCTATATGCAGTACCTGCTCTTGGACCCGCCGAACAACTCAGGTGCCTACCGCGGCTTTGCCAGTGGACTGGAGTTCAACAACGGCAAGCACAAGCCGACCTACGACGCCTACCGGCTGCCGCTGTACATGCCCAAGACGTCGCTAACGAAGGGCACGGCGGCCGAGGTCTGGGGCGCGGCGCGACCGGCTCCCTTCCTGAGCCGTGACGGTGCCCAGAGCGTCGTTATCCAGGTCAACGGCCAGACCGTCCAGACAGTCCAGCCGGGCACGGGCGGGTACTTCGACACCAAGGTGAAGTTCAACGCGGGCGGGACCGTGCGGCTGTCCTACACCTACCCGAAGAGCGACAGCCTCCTGCCGGTCGGCGACCTCGGCACCACGGTCACCAGTCGCAGCTTCAAGATCAGCGTGCATTAGACCCACCGCATCGGGAATACTGGGGCGGTGGCGTTGCCATCGCCCCAGTTGCTCGATCGTCTGCGGGAGATCTGCGGTCGCGAGTTCGTGCTCACCCAGCACGACGAGCTTGCGACGTATCGCTCCGACGGCCTACTGCACTATCGCCAGTTGCCGGCCGCGGCGGTGCTGCCCGAGACCGGCGAGCAGGTCCAGCAGGTGGTGGCCGCCTGCTTCGAGGCGCAGGTGCCGTGGGTGGCCCGCGGGTCGGGCACCGGTCTATCCGGCGGGGCGCTGCCCGTGCAGGACGGAGTGCTGATCGTGCTCTCGCGCCTGCGGCGGATCCTTGAGATCGACCTCGACGATGGTCGTGTCGTGGTGCAGCCCGGGGTGACCAACCTGGCGATTTCCAAAGCCGTCGCACCCACCCACTTCTATCCGCCCGATCCCTCCAGCCAGATCGTCTGCTCGATCGGCGGCAACATCGCCGAGAACTCGGGCGGCGCGCACTGCTTCAAGTACGGGTTCACCACCAACTACGTCATCGGCCTCGAGGTCGTGCTGAGCGACGGCTCGGTGGTCCATCTCGACCGTGACACGCCCGGCTATGACCTGCTGGGAGCGTTCGTCGGCTCCGAGGGCACGCTCGGGGTCGCGACCGAGATCACCCTGCGGGTGGTCCCCGCCCCCGAGAGCGTGCGCACGATGCTCGCCTTCTTCGCCGACACGAGCACGGCCGGGGACGCCGTCTCGGCGATTGTCGACGCCGGCCTCGTGCCGGGGGCGATCGAGATGATGGATCGGCTCTCGATCGAGGCCGCCGAGCAGGCGACGGGCGCGGGCTACCGGCTCGATGCCGGCGCCGCGCTGCTGGTGGAGCTCGATGGTCCTCGCGAGCAGTGCGTGGCCGGCCTGGAGCAGCTGACCGCGCTGTGCTCCGAGGCGGGATCGCTGGACGTGCGCATCGCCCAGTCAGACGCCGAACGCGACCTCATCTGGCGCACCCGCAAGGCCGCGTTCGCTTCGATGGGGCGGATCGCCCCCGCCTACTACGTGCAGGACGGCGTGATCCCCCGCACCCGGCTGTCGGAGGTGCTGCGCCGGATCGACGCGCTCGCCGAGGAGTACGGCATGCGCGTGGCCAACGTGTTCCACGCCGGCGACGGCAACCTGCACCCGCTGGTCTGTTACGACTCCGGCCGCGAGGGCGAGGCAGCCCGAGCCGAGGAGCTGTCGGGACTGATCATGAAGACGTGCGTCGATGCCGGCGGTTCGATCACCGGTGAGCACGGCGTGGGCGTCGACAAGAAGGCCTACATGCCGTCGATGTTCTCCGAAGCCGATCTGGACACCTTCCAGCGGCTCCGATGCGCGTTCGACCCCCATGGGCTCGCCAACCCCGGCAAGGTGATGCCCACGCCGCGGCTGTGCGGCGAGGTCCCCGGCCCCTATCGAGAGCACCCGCTGGAGCGTGCGGGGATCGCGGAGCGCTTTTAGATGGCAACGGTCACGCGGCAGCCACCGGCCACTTTCGAGGAGGCGGCAGCGGCACTGGCCAGCGCCACGGCCGATGGGCAGCCGGTGCGGATCGTCGGCGCGGGCTCAAAGCTCGGCTGGGGCAACCCGGAGCCGCCCGGGGAGGGCGGGGTCGAGCTTCACACCACCGGCCTGGACGAGATCGTCGAGCACAACGCCGGCGACCTGACGGCGATCCTGCAGGCGGGCGTGCCCCTGGCGGTGGCCCAGCGGACGTTCGCGGGCGCCGGACAGATGCTGGCCCTCGACCCGCCGCTGGCAGTCAGCGGCGCGCCCTCCCCCACGATCGGCGGCGTCGTCGCGACCGGTGACTGCGGGCCGCTGCGCCACCGCTACGGCGCCCCCCGCGATCTGGTGATCGGGGCGACGGTGGCGCTCTCGGACGGGACGATCGCCGCGTCCGGCGGCAAGGTGATCAAGAACGTCGCCGGCTATGACCTGGCCAAGCTGTTCAGCGGCTCGTTCGGCACGCTGGGGCTGATCCTGTCGATCAGCGTCCGCCTGCACCCGCTGCGCGAGGACAGCTGCACCGCCGTGGGAGCGACCGGCGACGCCGACGCGCTGGCCCGGACCGCGGTGGCGCTGGCGTCGTTCCCGGCTGAGTTCGAGGCGCTGGACTTCGCCTGGCGCTCGGGGCGCGGCGGAGTCCTCGCACGCTGCGCGGGCGCCGAGTCCAGCCGCCGCGCCCAGCGCGCCGCCCGGCAGCTGTCCGAACTGGACCTGCAGCAGGTCGACGTGGTCGATCCCGACGGACAGCTGTGGGAGCGCCAGCGCGCGGGCCAGCGATCGACCGACCAGGCGCTGGTGCGGGTGGCCGCGGCCCCCAGCGCCCTGGCCGGGGTGCTGCGGGCCGCTGATCGGGCCGAGGCCACCGTCGTCGGGCGAGCCGCCCTGGGTCAGAGCTTCCTGAAGCTCGCTCCGGAGGCGGTGATCGGCTTGCGTGAAACCCTGCCGGCAGGCGCGGTGGCGATTGTCCTCGATGCTCCGGCCGGGGCGGAGCTCGACCGCTGGGGACCTGTTCCCGGCCCCGCGCTGGGACTGATGCGCCGCGTCAAGCAGCGCTTCGACCCGGCCGGCACCTGCAATCCCGGCCTGTTCGTGGGAGGTATCTGATGCCGGCGTTCGACAGCCACCGCCCGCCTGAGCAGGACGTCGTCGACGACTGCGTGCACTGCGGGTTCTGCCTGGACACCTGCCCGACGTACGTCCTGTGGGGCGCGGAGGCCGACTCCCCGCGCGGGCGCATCGTGCTGATCAACGACGGGCTCGAGGAGGACTCCTCGATGTCGGACGAGATGGTCACCCACTTCGATCGCTGCCTGGGCTGCATGGCGTGCGTGACCGCATGCCCCTCGGGAGTCCAGTACGACCGCCTGATCGAGCGCGTCCGCCCGCAGGTGGAGCGCCATCACCGGCGCACCGCCGGCGAACGGGCGGTGCGCTGGCTGCTCTACGAGACGCTGCCCCATCCCAAGCGCCTGCGGGCGCTGGCGCCGCTGCTGGCGGCCAGCCGCCGCGTGGGCGCCGAGCGCCGCCTGCCCGAGCGACTGTCGGTGCTGGCCAAGGTGGCGCCGCGCCCGCCCTCGGGCCGCGCCGCCAAGGCGCAGGTCCCCGCGCGCACGCCGGCTGTGGGACCCCCGCGCGGCCGCGTGGGGCTGCTGCTCGGATGCGTGCAGCGGGTCTTCTATCCCGAGGTGCACCGCGCGACAGCGCATGTCCTGGCCGCCGAGGGCTTCGAGGTGCTGGCGCCGCGCATGCCCGACTGCTGCGGGGCCCTGGAGCTGCACGGCGGCGAGGAGCCGTCGGCCTTGCGGCGCGCCGAGGAGACGATCCGCGCCTTCGCCGAGGCCGGCGGAGCCGAGGGACTCGACTACGTGGTGATCAACGCGGCGGGCTGCGGCTCGGCGATGAAGGACTACGGCGAGCTGCTCGACACGCCGCAAGCGCAGGACTTCTCCTCCCGCGTGCGCGACGTCTCCGAGCTGCTGGGCTCGGTGGCGCCGCGGGCGCAGCGCGGGCCGGTGCCGCTGCGTGTCGCCTATCACGACGCCTGCCACCTGGCCCACGCCCAGGGGATACGCGCCCAGCCGCGGGCGCTGCTGCAGGCGATCCCCGACCTTCAGCTGGTGGAGGTCGGCACCGAGCGCGACGTCTGCTGCGGATCGGCGGGGATCTACAACCTCGTCGAGCCGGACGCCGCCGGCGAGCTGGGGGTGCGCAAGGCCCGGCATCTGATCGACACCGGCGCGCAGGCGGTCGCGGCCGGCAACCCGGGGTGCGCCGCCCAGCTCGACATGCACCTGCGAGCTCTCGGCTGCCCCTTGCCGATCCACCACCCGGTCGAGCTGCTGTCGCGGTCGCTGACGGCCGCCCGGACCGGTTAGCCCGCCGTGAGGCTCCGCGGATTTGCGCTGAGCGCCGTGGGCGCCCTCGCCCTCGCCCTCGCGGGTAGCGGCTGCGGTAGCTCGGCCTCGACCTCGACGTCCTCCTCGCCCATGTCCGGGGCGAGCACGGGCTCCACCGGCGCCGTCCTGCGCACCGCGCCGGCGCCGCTGCCCGCCGGTACGCCGCGGGCACCCGCCGGGCTGGCCCAGACGGGCGGCTATGACACCTACGAGCTCTGTCGCGGGCATTGCACCGGCGCTGTGCCGGCCTCCCTGCGCCGGACGCTGCACCTCCCGCGCTCACACGGCTCGGGCTGCCCGGTATCTGCCGGCCAGACGCCGGTGTCGGTCTCCGGAGGGCCCCGGGTGACCGGGCAGCGGTTCGTCGGCAGCCGCTGGCTGGCGGCACGCGTCACCTGGCGAGCCGCGGCCGGCTACCACGGGCCGCTGTTGATCCGCGGCCGGCGGCTCGGCGGCGCGGGCGCGGTGGGCTTCGGAGAGGGCCATCGGCCCTATGACGAACTGCAGCTGATGAACTCGGGCCGGGGCGAGGCGACCGCAAGCGGCGGCGCGCGGGCGTGGCTGTCGCTGACCCGGGTGCGACGTCCCGGCTGCTATGCCTACCAGGTCGACGGGACCGACTTCTCGCGCGTGTTCGTGTTCCGCGTGCGCGGCTGACGCGGGCGGCGGGCGGGCGAGCTGGTTGACGGCCGCCTCAGGGCCGGTTCAGGCGTACATCGCCTCGATCTCGGATTCGTACTTGGCGGCGATCGGCTTGCGCTTGAGCTTGATCGTCGGCGTGAGCTCGTCGCCGCCGGGCAGCCAGTCGCCGGGGATGATCATGAACTTCTTGATCTGCTCCACTCGCGCCAGGTGCGCGTTGGCGGCGCCGACCCCCTCCTGCACGGCCTCGATCAACCGGGGCTCGGTGGCCAGCTCCTCGAGCGATCTGTCGCCGAGATCGTGCCGAGCCGCCCACACGGGCGCGAAGTCGGCGTCGAGCACGATCAGGGCCGTGTTGTACGGGCGGCGGTCTCCGATGCAGCAGGCCTGTCCGATCAACGGAGAGCTGGACTTGATCGCCGCCTCGATGTTGGCCGGGGACATGTTCTTGCCGGCGGCGTTGATGATCAGCTCCTTCTTGCGATCGACGATCGTGAGGAAGCCGTCGGCGTCGATCGTCCCGATATCGCCGGTGTGCAGCCAGCCGTCGGCGTCGATCGTCTCGCTGGTCAACTGGGGCTGGTTGCGGTAGCCGGACATCAGGAACTCGCCCCGGCACAGCACCTCACCGTCGTCGGCGAGGGCCAACTCCACCCCCGGCGCGGCCGGTCCCACGGTCCCGATCCGCACAGCGCCCGGGCGGTTGACGGCCCCCAGGCCGGACGTCTCGGACATGCCCCACAGCTCGGCCAGCTCGATCCCGAGCGCGTGAAAGAACTCCAGTACGTCCACCGGCGTGGGCGCGGCACCGACGTTGACCGCGATCACCTGGTCCAGTCCGAGCATCTCGCGGAGCTTGGAGAACACCTGCTCGTCGGCCGCGGCCACCTGGCGCTCCAGCTCGGGCGGAACCGGCTCTCCGCGCTGGCGCAGGCGCACGCGCTGCACCGCCGCCGCCAGCCCCGCCTGCACGGGCGCGCGCTGCTCCTCGGGCTGAGCGGCCTGCATCGCCTCCAGGCCGGCCTTGAGCTTCTCCCAGATCCGCGGCACGGCGAAGAACCAGTTGGGCCTGACCTGGGGAAGATAGGAGAGGACCTCCCGCGGGTTGGGGGCGCAGGTGACGCTGCCGGCAAAGATCACCGGGATGTAGTGATGGGCCATCCGCTCGGCGATGTGCGCCGCCGGCAGCCACGAGATCACCCGGGCGCCGGGCGGAAGCGCGATCACCTCGCCGGCGTCGCGCGCCGCGGACATGATCGCGTGATGGCTGAGCTGCACGCCCTTGGGCGGGCCGGTCGTGCCCGAGGTGTAGATCAGCGTCAGCACGTCCTCGGTACCCACCTCCGCGGCAGCCGCCGCTGCGTCAAATTCGGGATCGGACCCCTCCACCTCGTTCAGTGCGAGCACTCCCTGCGGAGCCTCGCCGTCGACCACGATCACGTGCTCGAGGCCCGGCAGGTTTTGCCTCGCCTCCAGCATCACCGGCAGGAACGCCTGCTCGACGATCGCCACGCGGGCCTGCGAGTCGGTGATCAGGTATTCAATTTCAGAGGCGGGATAGGTCGTGTACACCGAGAAGGGGGTGGCGCCGAGAGTCACCGCCGCCAGGTCGGCCACGTGGAACTCGGGCCGGTTGGTGAGCATGATCGCCACGCAGTCGCCGCGGGCCACACCGAGTCCGGCCAGCCCGCCGGCGAGCGCGTCGACGCGACCGAGCAGCTCAGACCAGGTCAGCGACACGCTGTCGTCGGGCATCCGCACAGCCACGAGGTCGGGGTGCTCGGCGGCGTTGCGGCGCAGGGCTTCGGTCAGCGTCGCGGCGTCGGCCGCCCGGCCGGCGGTGGGCGTGCTCGGGTGGCTCTCCATGCTCTCTCCTCGTCCCTTCAGTGCCGGCGTGTGCGGCGGGAACGCTACCGCACGCCGAAACCGGGACCGGTGAGCGTCGTGATGTCGTTGCTGAGCCCGATCACGAAGATGACGGCGATCAGCGCGAAGCCCACGAGCCCCGCCCGCTCCATCACCGCGAACGAGATCCGGCGGCCGCGCACCTTCTCGGCCAGCGCCCAGAACACGTGGCCGCCGTCGAGCGGCAGGAACGGGAACAGGTTGATCACCGCCAGCGAGAGCGAGATCAGCGCCAGCACCCACAGCGCCTGCGTGGTGCTGGTGGAGAACGACTGCTCGGTGACGGTGTAGCCGCCGACCACCCCGTGCAGCTGCTTGCGCTCCTTGGTCTGGAAGATGCGTGCGATCGTCGACACCGTCTGGGTGGTGACGCGCCACATGGTGCTGACCGTGGCTGACGCGGCCCTCGGCAGCGCGACGTCCTGGGTGAGCGGAGGGAAGCTCACGCCCAAGCGCATCGCCTTCGCCGAGGCGACGTATTGGGGATAAATGGACACGGTCCGGGTGTGGCCGTCGCGGGAGACGAGCAGCTGCTCCGGCCGGCGAGCCCGGCAGCCGTCGGTCGTGGTGCCGGCGCAAGGATGGGAGGCCGTGATCTTGCTGATCTGGCTGACCGACAGGCCGCGCCGACCGTCGACGCCGACGATCCGATCGCCCGGGCGCAGCTTCGCCGACGCCGGCGGGCCGACGGAGGCGAGGCGGTGGCTGAACTGCGTATGGCCGTCGCGGACGACCACCTGTCCCTGGGCCAGAGCGATCCCGAAGATCAGCGCGAAGGCGATCACCAGGTTGACGAAGGGACCGGCGAGGATCGTGACCACCCGCTTCCACACCGCCTGGTTGTAGTAGGCGCGTGGCACGGCCTCTGGCGGGATCTCCTCCTCGGGGTTCATGCCGGTGATCTTCACGTAGCCCCCGAGCGGGATCGACCCGATGCCGTACTCGGTCTCCCCCCGCCGCACCTTCCAGATAATCGGTCCGAAGAACAGCGAGAAGCGCTCCACGCGCATGCCCACGGCCTTGGCGACCACGAAGTGGCCGGCCTCGTGCAGGATGATCAGCAGGGCAAAGCCCAGGAAGGCGAGGACGAAGGACATCGGCCGTTTGAGTGTGGCAGGCGCTTCTTTAAGGCTTGCTCAAGCGGACGCGAGAGCTTGCACCAGCTCGCCGGCGACTCGGCGCGCCTCGGCGTCGGCCGCGGCCAGCGAATCGAACGAGTGCAGGCGCTGATGCGGCAGGCGCTCCAACGTGCGCTCGATCACCTCGGCGATCCCGAGGAACCGCAGCCTGCCCTTCAGGAAGGCGTGCACCGCCACCTCGTTGGCGGCGTTGAGCGTGCATGGGGCCGTTCCGGCCGCGATGCCGGCTTCGCGGGCCAATCGCAGGCAGGCGAACGTCTCCGTGTCCACCGGCTCGAACGTCAGCGCCCCCAGCTCGGCGAGGTTCAGCGGTCTGACGGGCACGTCCACGCGCTCTGGGTAGTGCAGGCCATAGGCGATCGGCACGCGCATGTCCGGATAGCCGAGGTGCGCCAGCGTCGCGCCGTCACACAGCTGGATCAGGCTGTGGACGATCGACTGGGGGTGGACGATCACGTCAATCTGCTGATAGGGGGTGCCGAACAGATGGTGGGCCTCGATCAGCTCCAGGCCCTTGTTCATCAGCGTCGCCGAGTCGATCGTGATCTTGCCCCCCATCGTCCAGGTGGGGTGCGCCAGCGCCTGCTGCACCGTGACCTCGGCCAGCTCCTCGGCGACGCGCCCGCGGAAGGGACCGCCGCTGGCGGTCAGGATCAACCGCTCGACGGTCCCGGGACGCTCTGAGGCCAGCAGCTGGTGCAGTGCCGAGTGCTCGGAGTCGACCGGGATGATCTGCGCGCCGGTGGCCTCCGCGAGCTGGGTGACGAGCTCTCCGCCCACCACCAGCGATTCCTTGTTGGCCAGTGCCAGGTCGATCCCCTCGCCCAGCGTGGCCACGGTCGGGACCAGCCCCGCCGAGCCGACGATGCCGTTGAGCACCAGCTCGCACTCGGATTCGGCGATCAGGCGCACGAGCCCGTCGGGTCCCGTCAGCACTTCGCCGTCGGTCCACGCCTCGGCGGCCCGGGCGGCGGCATCGGGATCGGCCAGGGCGATCCGCCGGACGTCGTGGGCCTGCGCCTGGGCGACCAGCTGCTCCCACGCCGAGCCGGCGCTCAGTCCGACGACGCGCAGCTCCTCGTCGGAGGCTCGCGATACGACGTCGAGGGCCTGGATCCCGATCGAGCCGGTGGAGCCCAGAATGACCAGTCGGCGGGGCATGGCCCCGATTCTAGGAACGGTCTCGACCCTCAGTGCATCACCGAGGTCCAGACGTAGTAGGCCGCGACGACCGTGAAGATGACTGCGTCGAAGCGGTCGAGCACGCCACCGTGCGCGCCGAGCAGCGTGCTGGAGTCCTTGGTGCCCGCGTCTCGCTTGACCAGGGACTCGAACAGGTCGCCGACCGGTCCGAGCACGGCGATCGCCAGCCCGAGGAGCAGCGCGTCACCCTGGGTCATCCAAGTCTGGTAGAGCCCGGCGACGAACACCGACACGATGGCGACCAGCATTCCGCAAACCAGCCCCTCGACCGTTTTCTTGGGAGAGATCTCCGGCGCCAACGGCCGGCGGCCAAACAACCGCCCGCCGAAGTACGCGCCGGTGTCGCCCAAGAACGTGCCGACCATCACGTCGATCAGGATCGCGTTGCCGTGCTGGACATCGCGCAGCAGGACGGCGTGGGCGAAGGCCAGGCCGATCCACCAGACGCCCAGCAACGTGCCTGCGATCGAGACGGTGGGCGTCCCACCCCGGCCAGAGGCGAGCACGCCCAGAAACGCCACCGGCAGGGTGGCCACGGCGATCTCGAGCACCTCACGCTCGGAACCGAAGTGGGCGCCGATGACCATCGCCGCCACCGAGACGAAGCCGACGAGCGGGACCGGCCGCCAGCGCGGCAGCATCCGGTAGAGCTCGTGAAGGCAGACGAGGGCAAGCACGGCCATGAACAGCGCCCAGGCGATGCCGCCGACGTCGACGAACGCGATCGCGACCACCGCCGCCGGAACCGCCACCAGGATGCGGGCGAACAGGTCCGAGCGCGGCCCGCGAGGGCGCCGGGGTGCGGGCGCAGCGGCTCGCTGGCGCCGAGGTGCCTGCCGCGTATCGGACCCGCCCGCCCGGGCGGGTCCGTCGCCCGAGCCGGCGGTGCGCCGCGGTCGCGCAGCACGGCTTCGCCGGTCAGGCGGCGAGCGGCGGCCCGGGGGCATCAACGCCCCCCGAAGCGCCGGCGGCGCGCGCTGAACTCGGCCAGCGCCCGCTCCAAGGCCTCCCGTGAGAAGTCCGGCCACAGCTCGTCGCAGAACACCAGCTCGCTGTAGGCGGCCTGCCACAGCAGGTAGTTCGACATGCGTTGCTCGCCGCTCGTGCGGATCACCAGATCGGGGTCGTGCATGTCAGGGGCGTAAAGATGGGCTGCGAACTCTGCTTCGGTGCTTCCGGTAAAGGTTCGCGCCGCGTCGACGATCTCCGCTCGCCCTCCGTAATTGAAGGCTACAAACAGGGTGATGCGGGTGTTGGCGGCCGTCACCTCCTCGGCCCACTGCATCCGCTCCACCAACTCGGGCGCCACCGGGTGCGTGCGCCGGCCGATGAAGCGCATGCGCACGCCCTGCTCGTGAAGCTCGGGGGTCTCGAGCTCGATCCGGCGGGCGAACATCTCCATCAGCCCGGCGACCTCCTGCTTGTCGCGGGACCAGTTCTCGGTCGAGAACGAGTACACGGTCAGTTCCTTGATGCCGAGCTGCGCGGCGTCGCGCAGCCGCGCCTTGACCGTGTCGGCGCCCGCCTCGTGGCCGGCCACCACTGCCAGGCCGCGGCGCTGGGCCCAGCGACCGTTTCCATCGGTGATGATCGCGACGTATCGAGCCCGCCCATCCCGCTCGCCGTCAGCCGGAGCGGGTGCTCCCGGGATCGCCGGCTGCTCTCCGCGGGCAGCCGCCATCAGACCTCGAGGATGTCGTCTTCCTTGTGCTTGAGCACCTCATCGAGCTCGGCGATGCGAGCGTCGGTGACCTTCTGCAGCTCGACCTCGGCGCGGTGCTCGTCGTCGGAGCCGGCCTCGCCGGCCTCCTTGAGCTCCCTCAGGTCGTGCATCACGTCGCGGCGGATGTTGCGGATCGCGACGCGCCCCTCCTCGGCGATGTTGCGCACCACCTTGACGAGCTGGCGCCGACGCTCCTCGCTGAGCTCGGGCACGACGAGGCGGATCAGATTGCCGTCGTTGCCGGGCGTGAGGCCGACATCGGACTCCATGATCGCGCGCTCGATCGCCTTGATCGAGCTCTTGTCATAGGGCTGGACAGTGAGCATGCGCGGCTCGGGGGCGCTGATCGTGGCCAGCTGCTTGAGCGGCGTCACCGCCCCGTAATAGTCGACGGAGATGCGATCCAGCAACGCCGGGGTGGCGCGGCCGGTGCGCACGCTGCCGAACTCGTGGCGCATCGACTCCACCGACTTGCTCATCCGCTCGCGGGCGTCGGCGAGCAGCTCGTCGATCAGATCCGAATCACTCATCTCCTCACCGCACCTCGCACTGCGACCGGGACACTATCTTGACTCAGCCGCCGACGGCGAACCGGGAGAAGCGGCGGATGACGATGTTCTCGCGCGTCTCGGCCGACAGGGCGCCACGCAGCTCGTCGATCGTCTTGCCCGCGTGCTTGTCCTCGTTGACGTGCTTCTGGCGCAGCAGCACGACCTCGTCGAGCCACTTGTCGAGCTTGCCCTTGACGATCCGCTCGCGCACGTTCTCGGGCCGGTCCGCCGCCTGCTCGATGGCGATCCGTTCCTCGCGCTCGCGCTCCTCGGCGGGCACGTCCTCCTCGCTGATGGCGATCGGCGTCGAGGCGGCCACGTGCAGAGCGACATCGCGTGCGAACTCGACGAACTTCTCGTTGCGGGCCACGAAGTCGGTCTGGCAGTCCACCTCCACCAGCGCGCCGATCTTGTTGCCCGCGTGGATGTAGCTCTGGATCACGCCCTCGCGTGCCTCCTCACCAGACCGCTTGGCGGCCTGGGCCTCGCCGCGAGTCCGCAGCAGCTCGACGGCCTTCTCAAGATCTCCTTTGGCCTCGGCGAGCGCGTCCCGACAGGCGAGCATGCCGGCCCCAGTGCGATCGCGCAGGGCCTTGACGTCCTTGGCGGTGACGGCGCTCACGGCTTCTCCTCCGGGGCCGCGGACGCAGAATCCTCCTCGGCGGGTGCGCTCGGGGCAATCGCGGCTGTCGGCTCCTCGGACGGAGCTGCTGCCGCTGGCGACGGCGGTGGCTCGGGCGGGGCTGCCTCGGCCTGCACCGCAGGAGTCGGAGGCGTCTGGGATGCCGGGTCCTCGGCGGCGGCCGGTCCCGGCGCCTCGGATGCCTCGAGCGCGGCGGGTTCGCTGGGCTGGGCGGCCGCGGGCGTCGGGGCGGCAGCCGGCGCCGGGGGCTCTGGGGCGGGCGCAGCGGGCTCCGGTGCGGCGGCGGTCTCTGCCGGCGCGGCCGCGGCAGCAGCTGCCTCGGCCTCCTGGCGGGCCTTCTCCTCGGCCTCCTGGCGGGCCTTCTCCTCGGCGTCGCGACGGGCCTGCTCCTCAGCCTCACGGCGAGCTCGCTCCTCGGCCTCCTGGCGCTCGCGCTCCTGGCGCGCACGCTCCTCCTCGGCCCGGAACACGTTGTGCCCCTGGCTGACCACGTCGCCGATCGCGCTGGTGATCGCCGCGCACGAGCGGATCGCGTCGTCGTTGCCGGGAATCACGTAGTCGATCCCCTCGGGATCGCAGTTGGTATCGACCAGGCCGATGATCGGAATGCGCAGCCGCTGGGCCTCGCGGACCGCGATCGCCTCGGTCTTGAGGTCGATCACGAACACCGCGTCGGGCACGCGCTGCATGTTCTTGACGCCGCCGAGGTTGGCGCGCAGCTTCGCCAGGTCGGCCTGCGCGGCCATCCGCTCGCGCGTCGGCAGCAGTTGCAGCTGCCCCTCCGTCTCGTAGCGCTCGAGGTCGTGCAGACGCTTGATCCTTAAAGAAATTGTCTGGAAGTTCGTCAACAGGCCACCGAGCCAGCGGTGGTTGACGTAGGGCATCTCCGCGGAGTCGGCGATGTCCTTGATCGCATCGCGGGCCTGCTTCTTGGTGCCCACGAACAGGACCGTCCCGCCGCGGCGGGCGAGGTCGGAGGCGAATTGGCGGGCCTCCTGCAGCAGCTCTTCGGTCTGCAGCAGGTCGATGATGTAGATGCCGTCGCGCTCGCCGAAGATGAAGCGACGCATCTTGGGGTTCCAACGGCGTGTCTGGTGGCCGAAATGCACGCCGGCCTCCAGCAGCTCCTTGATGCCAACCTCAGGCACTGTTCTGCTCCCTTAAGTAGTGATCACAGCTGTAAGCTCGCTGCGCCGGATTCGCGGTCCCCGGCTTGACCGGGGCAGGGTCGCGATCCGCGCTCTCAGCGGGGTAGACGTCAGATTTCTCATTAGTCTACGCAAGTTCTGGGCATGATTGACGTCGCAGGACCAAGCGAGTCGTCGCCTTCCCAGCACCGGCGCCGACTCGCGCCCGCGAACCGGACCTCCCTTCCCCTACCTCCGGTGGATCGGTTCGCAGCAGTACGGCGGGGCGGCTTTGGACGGGCCGCCCCGCCGTTTTTTATTCTTTTGTGAGCTTTGCCCGGATGCTCGCGTCCTATGGAGACCAGTCCCCAAGCGGCGCACGCCCCCGGCGGCGCCTTCAGGAGGTATCCATGAAACGCATTCTGTTGGCAGCGGTCGCATGCTTCTCGCTGCTCGTCGCGCTCCCGGCGGTCTCGGCAGCGCACTCAACCGGCCACCATCGCGGAGTCAGCCACCGTTCACATGCCCGCAATGGCAGCGGACATCGTAACCGTAGCCGGAATCACGGCAAGCGGCTGGAGCACTTCAACTCGCCCGCGTCCGGCACCGCCACCCCCGCCGCCGCGAACACCGTGCAGTCGTTCCAGAACGGCGTGCTGACGATCAAGCTTGCGGACGGCTCGACCGTCAGCGGCCTCGTCAACACTGACACGCAGGTCAGCTGCGAGACGATGGGCGGCGACTTCAGGTCGCACGACCGCGGCAACGGGTCCAGCGGCTCCAGCAACTCCGGCGATCAAGGTGATCAGAACGCCAACGACAACAACGGCAACGGCAACGGCAACGGCGACAAGGGCGATCAGGGCGACGGTGGCCAGACCAACGATCCCAGCTGCATGTCGGCGCTGCAGACAGCGGGAACGACGGTTCGTGACGCCGAGCTGAGCGTCTCGACAGGGTCCGCCGTCTGGCGGGACGTCGAGCTGGGCCTGTAAGCCCACCAGCTCCGTTCGACAGGCCGGCGGCCCCTGCGGCCGCCGGCCTTTCTGCATCGTTCGTCCGTTGGAGGAATGTGCGGGAAGGATCGAGGGGGCGCGGGGTCCTATCGGTTAGATGTCAGTCACTGAACGCCCCATCAGCGCCGCCCTGCTCAAGCCCCTGGCCCGGGAATCCGACGTGCGCCTCGTCGAGCTCTCACGAGAGGGCGACGAGCAGGCCTTCGAGGCGCTGGTCCGCCGACACCGCCACGAGCTCCACGTCTACGCCGCCCGTCTGATGGGCGCCGAAGGACGAGCCGAGGATGCTCTTCAGCACGCGTTGATGAGCGCCTGGGTGGTCCTGCGCGATCGCGGCGTCGAGGTCGCCAACCCCCGTGCCTGGCTTTACGGGATCGTCCACAACAGCGCGGTCAGCGTGCTGCGCCGGGCCCGCCACGACACGGTTGAGCTCAACGACGCGCTGGAGGCCCCCCACCCGCAGGCCGGCCCCGAGACCCACGTGATCGTGGGCGAGATCTTCGCCGGGCTGGCCCAGATGCCCGCCCCCCAGCGCCACGCGCTGCTCATGACGGCGGTCGCCGGCTCCAGCCATGGCGAGGCCGCCTCCGCCCTGGGGGTCAGCGCCGGCGCGGTGCGCGGGATGGTCTACCGCGCCCGCGCCGCGCTGCGCCAGGCGGCGGCCGCGGTACTGCCTCCCGGCCTGATCAACTGGGCCACCGGCGTGGGCCACCGGCGCCCCCGCCTCCCGGTCGACCCCACAGATGCCGCCGCGGCCACCTCGGCGTCGGCCGGCGTGGCCACCTCCGCGTCGGCCGGCGTGGCCGCCGCGGTAGTCAAGGGCGGCGCGATCATCGCCGCCGTGGGGGCGTTGGCCGGGGCGACGGGTCCTGCACCGCTTCCCAAGGTGCCGCGCCGCCCCCACCACCGCCCCGCCGCGGCGCATCATTCAGCGCCTACCCGGCACGGGTCCAGCGGGCTCCCGCGGACGCTGGTGCTGTCGCCCGGCATGAGCGCACACCAGCCGGGCGTGCGACCCCACCATGCCCTCACCGCGATCGGCGGCGGGGGGGCTGAACACTCCCACGGCCAGGGGCGCGGTCAGGGACAAGGGCAGAGCTCGCCCGGGCAAGGCCCTCGGCACGGCGACCGGTCCGGCTCCAGCAGCTCGTCCGGCCGTGGTCCGGGCGACAACGGCTCGTCGAACGGCGACTCGTCAAATGGCGACTCGTCGGGCAGCGGTCACGACGTCACCGGCTCGTCAGGCAGCGGTCACGGCGACACCGGCGCGTCAGGCAGCGGTCACGGCGACACCGGGAACCCAACCGCCGCCGCCGGATCCAGCGCCATCCCGAGCGCCACCAGCTCTGGCAGCTCTGCCGGTTCCGGTCCGGGCCCGAGTGGCGCGGACCAGAGCTCAGGCGACGGCGGCCCGGCCGCCTCCCTCACGACCTCCCCGGCCGACGGCTCCGGCGGCGGTGACGCCAGCGGTCACGGTGGCGGAGCGGACGGCGGGCGCTCGGGCTCCGGCCGCTAGCTGCCCGCCTGCTCCAGCGCCTCCTGGAGATCCTTGGGCAGCTCCGAGCCCACGTCGACGGCCTCCTCGGTGACGGGATGCGTGAACGCCAGCCGGGCGGAGTGCAGAAACTGGCGGCGCAGGCCGAACTCGCCCGCCGTCCCGTATTGGGGGTCGCCACACACCGGGTGACCGATCGCTGCCATGTGAACGCGGATCTGATGCGTGCGACCGGTGTCGAGCACCACTGAAACCAGCGCGGCATGCGTCAGCAGGCGCTCGATCTCGAAGTGGGTGCGCGCCTCACGCGGATCGTCGGTGTCGATCGACATCAGCAGGCGGTCGCGGCGATGGCGGCCGATCGGGGCGTCGATCGTGCCGGTGCGCGCCGGCGGATGGCCCTGCACGAGCGCCAGGTACTCGCGATGCAGCCCGCGCGCCGCCAGCAGCGCCTTGAGCGCACGATGCACGGCGTCTGACTTGGCTACCACCAGCAGGCCCGAGGTGTCGCGGTCCAGCCGGTGCACGATCCCCGCGCGCGATGGCTCCGCGCCGCCCGCCGCCCGGCCGGTCAACGCCTGGGCGAGCGTGCCCGTCCGGTGGCCCCTGGCCGGATGCACGACCACCCCGGGCGGCTTGTCGACGACCAGCAGATGCTCGTCCTCGAAGGCGATCGCGTAGGGCACCGACTCATCGGCGGGCTCGGTGATCGAGGGCGGGCCGGCTGCCGTAACCACTACGCGCTCGCCCGCCCGCAGAGCGTGGCGCTTGGGACGCGGCCGTCCGTCCACGGTCACCTGCCCCGCGTCGATCGCCCCCTGTGCCCGCGCTCGGGAACCGAGTGGCTGTGACAGGAAGCGGTCCAGCCGGAGGCCGTCCGCCTCGGCCGGCACCGACAGCTCCAGCGGACCCTCGGCCACGGCGACCACCGTCAGCGGCCCGGAGGTCCCTCGAGCACGTACAACAGCGCCAGCACTCCGAAGGTGATCGCCATGTCTGAGACGTTGAAGGCCGGCCACAGCGGCAGCTTGACGAAGTCGGTCACCGAGCCGTTGACCAGCCGATCAATGAGGTTGCCCAGTGCCCCACCGACCAGCAGACCTGTCGGCACCCACAGCCCCCGCCGGCTGGGGCGCAGCGCGAAGTAGACCACCAGCGCGCCCAGCGCCGCCAGCGTCAGCACCAGTACGATCGCCCCGCCGCCCGAGAAGAAGCCAAACGCCACCCCGCTGTTGCGCACGTGGACCAGGTTCACGCCCGGCAGGAACTTGTGCTCGTCGCCGACCGCGATCCCGGTCACCACGAGGTGCTTGGTGATGCGATCGACGATCACCACGGCGGCCGCCAGGGCCAACGCCCGGCCGAAGACCGCCAGACGGCGAGTGGAAGGGGCCCGCGCCGCGGATGTCTGCGTCATCGCCATGGCTCGGTCAGGCCGTCAGCAGGCTGTGGATCAGCGAGCGCGCGATGTACAGCACGATGATCCCGATCATCGGAGAGAGATCGAAAGCGCCCAGCGGCGGGATGAACCTGCGGAACACGCGCAGGTACGGCTCGGACACGTTGCGCAGAAAGCTCAGCACCGCGTCGCTCCAGCGCGAGTAGGGCGTCTTCAGGCCGAAGGAGAAAAGCAGGTTGACCAGGATGTAGATGAAGATCAGCGCGATGTAGACCTCGAACAGCGCGTCCACATAGCGGGCGATGTCGGTCCGCACCGAGGCCGCCAGAAGAATCATCGCGCCACCTGCCTAACGCGGTCCATCGCCTCTGAGAACGCGGCCCGCAGGCCGCCACGCTCGAGCGCGTCGAGCCCCCGGGCGGTCGATCCGCCGGGCGAGGTGACCTCGCGCCGCACGGTCAGCGTGTCGTAGCCGCGCTCCTGCAGGAGCGCCGCGGTCCCGGCCATCGTCTCGGCGGCCAGCGAGCCGGCCAGGTCGGGCGTCAGCCCGTGGCGGACGGCCGCGTCGACCTGCGCCTCGGCAACCAGCGCCATGTAGGCAGGGCCCACGGCGGAGATCGAGGTGGCGGCGCCCAGGACGGCCTCCGGAACGGTGACCACGGTGCCCAATTGCGCAAACAGCGCGATCACGTCGCGCTCGAGGCCCGGGTCGACGTCCGGCGCCGGCGAGTAGCACAGGATCCCGCGCCGCACCTCGACCGGGGTGTTCGGCTCCATTCGGAACACCGGCACGCCCGGATAGGCCTTCTGTAACTGCCCCACGCTCGTCCCTCCGAGCAATGACACCACCGCCGTGACCTCCCCAGCCAGCTCGCCGGCGACCAGGTCGAGCTGGTGGGGCTTGTGGCAGAGGACGACGAGGTCAGACTCGCGGGCGACCTCCACGTTGGAGGCTGCGCGGCCCCCCAGCTCCTGGGCTAGCGTCGCCGCCCGGCCCGAGCCGGAGTCCGAAGCCAACACAGGTTGGCCCCAGCCGCGCGCCATCGCGCGGGCCATGTTGCCAGCGCCGATCAAGCCAACTCTCATGAGAACAAATCTACCTGCGCGGCCGCCCGATCCCGCTAACAGGGGGCACCGCCGGTTAGGACTGGTTGAAGAAGCCCTTCTCGATCAGCCGCGCGCGCTCCTCGGCGGAGACCTCGACGTTGCGCGGAGTCAGTAGGAACACCTTGTCGGCAATTCGCTGCATGCCCCCGTCCAGCGCGTAGGTAAGCCCGCTGGAGAAGTCGATCAGGCGCTTGGACAGATCGGTGTCAGTGCCCTGCAGGTTGAGGATCACCGGGATGGTGTCCTTGAACTTGTCGGCCACGTCCTGCACGTCGTTGAAGCTCTTGGGGGCGACGAAATGCACTCGCACATCGCCCCCGGCGCGGCCGTTGCCCACCCGGGCGCCGCCCACCGGGCGCAGCGAGGTGGTGCGTCGCTCGCTGCCGGAGTCGTCGGCGAAGATGTCGTCGATCTCATCGCGCCGGCGCCGGGTGTTGAGCCGGCGCACGTTGGGTCGCTCGCTGTATGTGTCCTGCACTTCGACGTCGGGCTCGCCGTAGGGCTCCAGCTCATCTTCGTCATAGACCTCGTCCTCGGCCAGGCCGAAGTAGACGAGCGTGCGGTGCCAGGTGTCTCGGAAGGCCATGTGCGTTGACGTCTTTCGCTGCGACAGCGGGGTTTCCCTGCTGCGATTATGCCGCGCCGTCGTACAGGGCTGTCCCGAGACGCACAATCGTCGCGCCCTCCTGCAGCGCGACCACGTAGTCCTGGCTGGTCCCCATCGACAGCTGGGCCAGCCCGTGGCGCTCGGCCAATTCGCGCAGCGCGGCGAAATGCGGGCGGTTGTCCTCGGGCCTGCGAGCCAGTGGTGGCATCGTCATCAAGCCAACCACGCTCACCGGACAGCGCTCGATGAAATCGCCCAGCTCCGGCGGTGCGATCCCGCTCTTGCCGGCTTCCCCGGCGACGTTGACCTCGATCATCACCTGCGTGCGCTTGGTCCCGTGGCGTGCCAGCTGCGCGAGCACCGAGTCCGAGGCGACCGAGTGGATGTACCGCACGCGGCCCAGGATGTCGCGCACCTTGCGGCTCTGCAGATGGCCGATGAAGTCCCAGGTGAACGCGTCGCCCAGCGCCTCTGACTTGGCCACCAGGTCCTGGGCGCGGTTCTCGCCGACGAGCCTCACGCCCGCCGCAGCGAGCTCCGCCAGCTCCTCGACGGGCACGTACTTGATCGCCGCCAGGACCTCGACCTGCTCCGGATCGCGACCCGCTGACTCGATCTGCCCTCGCACGCGCTCCAGATTCGCTCTCACAACGTCCGCACGCAGGCCGTGGATCAGGTCAACCACGCCACTCCCGCCTGACGTCCGGTCACGCCGCGATCGCGCCGATGCGAGTACAACAGCTCCGGCGGGGCGCACAGCGTGCAGAGCTCGATGTCTTGCACCGCGCTCACGCCCGCTGCGACCAGCTGCTGGCGCGCGATCTCCTTGAGGTCCAGGTTGTCGCCGCGCCGTACGTCCGAGTACTCCGCGAAGGCGTCGTGCACCTCGTGGCCCACCTCGTAGCAGCATGGGCCGGCGCCTGGCCCGATGGCCGCCGCCAGCTCCAGCGCACCGTTGGCGCCACTCAGTTCGCGCACCGCCCTGACTCCGGCGGCGATCACCCCGCGGTGCAACCCGCGCCAGCCGGCATGGAGCATCGCCACCGCGCCACCGCCGGCGACGGCGATCGGCAGACAGTCGGCGACGAGGGCCGCCATCGCGACGCCCGGCAGGTTGGTCGCCTGACTGTCCATGTGCGGCCGCGAGAATCGATCGCGCTCGGCGGCGGTGATCAGCCTTACCTCGGCGCCGTGGACCTGGTAGACGAAGCTCGGCTCGGGTGAGCCGATCGTCGCGGGCAGCTCGGCCCGGTTGCGCTCCATCGCGGCCGGATCGTCGTCGGTGGCAAAGCCTAGGTTGAGGCTCTCATACGGCCCTCTGGAGTAGCCGCCGCGCCGGGTGGTGAATACCGCCCGAGCCCCGGGCAGGTCGATGGCGAAATGATCGCCGAGGGTTTCGAAGGGAGCTGCCGGAATGCTCGTCAGCCTACGCCCCGCGCCACCCGCAGGGCCTCGGCCAGCTGCTGGTCACGGCCGCTCGCCAGGCCGTCGAGCCGGGCCGCGAGGGCCGCGCGCAGCCCAGCGCCGAGCGCCGGTCCGGGTGTCACGCCGGCGGCGAGCAGATCGTCCCCGTCGATCTCCAGCCCGACATGACGCAGATCGCCCAACCACCGCTCGGCGGCCGCCGCCGCCTGGGCGTCTCCCAGCGCCCCGGCGAGCGCCACCAGCTCGACGGGCGCGCCGGCGGCCGC
>JADGPO010000059.1 GCA_017882405.1 Solirubrobacteraceae bacterium
CACCACGGCGGGATCTCGCCGGCGTGGCCGATCCCCTATGAGCAGATGGAGCCCTACTACACGAAGGCCGAGCAGCTCTACCAGGTCCACGGCGCGCGCGGGGAGGACCCGACCGAACCGCCGGCCAGCGCGCCCTATCCCTTCCCCGCCGTCTCGCACGAGCCACGCATCCAGCAACTGTCCGACTCCTTCGCCGCGGCCGGCCTGCATCCCTTCCACGCGCCCTGCGGCGTGTTGCTCGACGAGGGCAACAAGCCCTACAGCACGTGCGTGCGCTGCTCGACCTGCGACGGCTTCCCCTGCCTGGTGCACGCCAAGTCGGACGCCGAGGTACTGGGCGTGCGGCCCGCGCTCGAGCACCAGAACGTGACGCTGCTGACGAACGCCACCGCCGTGGCCCTGAACACGAACCCCGCCGGAACGACGGTCACCGAGGTCGTAGTCGAGCGCGATGGCGGGCGCGAGACCTTCACCGCCGACATCATGGTCGTCTCCGCCGGTGCCGCGAACACGGCCAAGCTGCTGCTGAACTCGTCCAACGAGAAGCACCCCAACGGCCTTGCGAACGGCTCCGACCAGGTGGGGCGCAACTACATGTTTCACAACAGCCAGGCGGTGCTGGCGATCTCCAAGGATCCGAACCCCACCGTCTTCCAGAAGACCCTGGGCGTCAACGACTACTACTTCGCGAGCGACGAGTGGGAGTTCCCGATGGGGAACATCCAGATGGTGGGCAAGTCGGTGGCGGAGATGTACCGCGGCGAGAAGCCGCTGATGACCAAGCTGGCTCCCACCTTCACGCTGGAGGCGGTTGCCACCCACGCGATCGACTTCTGGCTGTCCACCGAGGATCTTCCCCAACCTGAGAACCGCGTCAGCGTGGACTCCCAGGGCAACGTGACGCTGGCCTACAAGTCCAGCAACGACGGCGCCAGGGATCGCCTCTTCGAGCAGCTGCGCTCGCTGCTCGGCCACCTGGACATGCACGAGCACCATCTGATCCCGCGCTGGGCCTACCTCGAGAACAAGATCCCGGTCGCGGGCGTGGCGCACCAGGCCGGCACATGCCGCTTCGGCTCAGACCCTGCATCCTCGGCGCTGAACACCGATTGCAGGGCGCACGAGCTCGACAACCTCTACGTGGTCGATACGAGCTTCTTCCCGAGCATCTCGGCCGTCAATCCGGCGCTCACGGCGATGGCCAATGCCCTGCGCGTCGGCGACCACCTGCTCGAGCGCCTGGGCGCCGATGGCGGGTGACGGCCAGCCGACAGGCCGCCGCCGGGTGGTGATCATCGGCGGGGGGTTCGCGGGCCTCACTGCCGCGCGCGAGCTGCGGCGCGCCGACGCGGACGTGACGCTCGTGGACCCGATGAGCCACCACCTGTTCCAGCCACTGCTCTACCAGCTGGCGTGCGGCGGCCTGTCCACGGGCGAGTGCGCCTCGCCGATACGGGCCGCGGTCAAGCGCAGCCCCAACACGACGGTGCTGATGGCCAAGGCCACCGGCCTCGACGTCGAGCGCCGTCAGGTCGTCCTCGAGCGCGGCGAGCGACTGGGATACGACAGCCTGATAGTCGCCTGCGGGGCGGAGACCTCCTATTTCGGCAAAGACGAGTGGCGGGATGTCTCGTTCGGACTGAAGACGCTGACGGACGCCGTCGAGTTGCGAAACCGGATCTATGGCGCCTTCGAGGAGGCCGAGAGGATCGAGGACCCCGAGAGGCGCAGCGAGTGGTTGACGTTCGTGGTGATCGGCGGGGGACCCACGGGCGTCGAGCTGGCCGGGGAGCTCGCGATCATCGCCAAACACACGATGAAGGGCTACTTCACGCGGATCCACCCGGCCGAGGCGCGGATCATCCTGCTCGACGCCGGCAAGCGCGTGACGGCGGCCTTCAGCGAGAAGCTGTCGACCAAGGTCGCGGGATATCTCGCCTCGCTCGGGGTGACGGTTCGCGAGGGCGCCCGCGTCACCTCGATCGACGCCGGGGGGGTGGCCGTGCAACTCGCGGACAGCGAGGAGCGGATCGCCGCCAGAACCGTCATCTGGGCGGCGGGCGTCCAGGCCGTCGGCTTCGCCGCCACGTTGGCCGAGGCGACCGGAGCAGAGACCGACCGGGGCGGCCGCGTGCAGGTCGAGCCCGACCTGACGGTGCCCGGCCATCCCGAGATTTCGGCGATCGGAGATACCGCGCTCGTCGCGGGGCCCGAGGGCAGGCCGCTGCCCGGACTGGCGACCGTCGCGATCCAACAGGCCCGTCATGTGGCCCGCGCGATTCGCGGCGGCGCGCCGGGCGCCTCGACGCCGTTTCGCTACTTCGACAAGGGCGCACTGGCCGTCGTCGGCCGGGGCAAGGCGGTGTGCGAAATCCGGGGCCACCAGCTCTCGGGGCGGGCGGCGTTCTTCACCTACCTGACCGTGCACATGTACTACCTCACCGGCGGCGGTCCCGGGCATCGCCTGAAGGTGCTCATCGACTGGATCAGCACCCGCGTAGGAGATCCCCAGAACCAGGTGATAGACGCCGATCTGACGAGCGTCGAGCACCCGCCACCGGGGGCCGTGGCCGCCGGCTGAGACGAGCCGGGCCGGAGCACGAGGCGTCTAGAGGATCGCCAGCGGATTCACCGGTGAGCCCGTTCCGCCGGCAATCCGCAAGGGCGCCGTCACGCAAAGGAACTCCCAGCGTCCAGCGGACTCGCACGCGCCTCGCAGGTCCTCGAACTGCAGGTAGTCGAGCAGCAGGACGCCCATCGCGTTCAGCGCCAGCACGTGGATCGGAAACGCCACCCCCTCGGTGGTGCTCGGAGCGGTGTCGCTGTTGCCGTCGCAGCCCAGCGCTGCGACGCCTCGCTCGGCCAGCAGGGGCATCGCCGTGGGATGCAGGCCAGCCTTGCTGGACCCGGTGTCCCAGGGGCCGAGCTCGGCCAGACGGCGGGCATGCCCGGTTCGCACGAGCAGGATGTCGCCCTCAGCGATCGGAACGCCCTGCGCGCGCTCTGCGGCCTCGAGGTCCTCCCGGAACACGTGCTCGCCGGGCTCGAGCCACGGCACGTCACGCAGCCGCGGCACATCCAGCAGCACACCGCGGCCGACGAGACCATCCTTGACCCCGTCGATCGCCTCAGCCGCGGCGCCGTCGGCCGTCACCGAGCCGGCCGCCACGCCGTTGTAGAGGCGACCTTCGTAGGCGACGTGGCACAGCGCATCGATGTGCGTGTGACCATCGCTGTGGTAGTCGACGCCGACGAAATCCTTGGCAAAGCCCATCGATCCCAATCCGATCTCGGCGTCGTTGTGCTGGGTCATCCGGAATTCGGCCGGACTCGGGCAGTCGGGCGCAAGCCTCGTGTTCAGCGGCAGGCTCAGGCTGACCACGACGCCGCTGCGCACGAGACGTGCGGCGGCCGCCACACGCTCGGCGGTGAGACCGTTCAGCGCACCAAGCTCGTCCCCGCTCCCCCAGCGCCCCCAGCTCTGCACGGAGTCGAACAGCGCGGCGAACTCGGCGGCAGTCACATCCACATGCGCGGGCTTCTCCGTCTCCTCCACCCAGGGGTTTCTAACAGACCGTCGGCTTGCCCACCAAAACGCCGCGGTCTCTCGTCAATCGCCCTCCGAGGCCGCCACCCGGCGCTGAAGCGCCAGCGCGATCGAGCCGCCCGCCAGCATCATTGCGATATTGGCCGCAAGCACGCTCAGCGCGCCCAGGGACTTCGAGAGCTCGCCGATACCCGCGGCGACGCCG
>JADGPO010000060.1 GCA_017882405.1 Solirubrobacteraceae bacterium
TGACGGGCGTGAAGAAGTTGACGAGGTTGCCGTCGGGGTCGCGGAACAGGATGGAGCGGTTGCCCCAGGGCATCGTGGTGGGTGCCTGAACCCAGTCGTTGACCAGCGGCTTGAGACGTGTGTATTCGCTGTCGACGTCCTCGACGCGGAACTCGATGATGACGGTGTGGTTGTCGGCGGCGCGGGCGGAGTCGGTTCCGAAGAGCTGGGTCGTCTGGGTGTGGCCGATCGCCAGGGTGCAGGACGGCATGATCAGCTCGGCGAAAGCGGGCGTGTAGCGCACGGCTGCGACACCAGTGACTTGTTCGTAGAACTGCAGTACGCGCTCCAGGTCGTCGGTGATCATGCGAATCGAGGCGAGATCCATGGGGTCACCCTTTCGGTCAATTGACGGCTCCTACAGTAGCGCTACGCAACGGTAGCGTAGCGTAGTGGTATCGTCAAGTCACCCATGGCTCGAAAGACCTCACCCAAACCCCAGCCGGCAGACCGGCCTGCGGCACCATCGACGCACAGCGGCGCCGAGAAGCTCGACCCCCGTGTCCAGCGATCGCGAGACGCCGTGCTGACCACGACCTTTGAGCTGCTCGGCGAGAGCGGAGTGGGCGGCTTCACAATCGATGAGGTCGCCCGGCGCTCCGGCGTCGCGAAGACCACCATCTACCGTCAGTGGCCCTCCCGTGAGGCGCTCGTAATCGATGCCTGCTCGCGCATCAGCGACGAGCAGGCGATCCCCGACACCGGATCACTCGACGGTGACCTCACCGCCATCCTCTCGAACATCGGCCACCTCCTCGGCACCGCCCAATGGTCTTCGGTCCTGCCCTCGATCGTCGACGCCGCCGAACGCGATCCGGAATTCGCCGACATCCACCGCAGAATCCAACACGGACATGCCGCACCGCTCAGGGAGGTCATCGACCGAGCCGCTCGCAGGGGCGAGATCGCGGCGACAGCCGACCGCTCGACCATGATCGCGGGACTGACGGGCCCCCTCTTCTACCGCCGGTGGTTCTCCCGCGAGCCGATCGACGAGCAGTTCGTCAAGAGCATCGTCAGCAACGTGATCAACAATCAACGAACCCCCGACGACTACCGCCCAGACCCGAGCACCCCCTGAAGCCTCTAACGACGATCTGCAACACGCTCCATCGGCCTGCCGTTGCCACGAGAAAGCGGCCCGGACCGAGCGGCGGGCCAACGCCATCACTGTCGCTCTGTCGCTGTTGCGGCACTGATAGCGACACGGCTGCTTCCCGCCCGATTCGCCTCCACTCCGGAGGTCCTCGGACTCTGAGGGCATGACCGCCGCCTCGTCGCAGCTCCTGCGCGAGCACCCCCTGGCGCACGCGGGCATGGGCAGCCTGAGCCGGGGTGGGCGGTGAATCGAGCGAATCTGGTCAGCCTGGTGACTCCAGCTTGGGCCAGCGGACGCCTCTGGAGCTGAGTAGCGGCAACTCGGTTAGTGTCGGAGACCGACGATGCGCGCGATCGGGTCATACGACGGTCTGCCGCTCTCGGATCCGCAGAGCCTGGTGGACGTCGAGCTGCCCGCGCCCGCGCTGCGGCCGCGCGACGTGCTCGTCCGGGTGCAGGCGGTGTCGGTCAATCCGGCCGACGTCAAGCGCCGCGCCAGCCTGGACCACAGCGAGACGCCGGTCGTGCTCGGCTATGACGCGGCCGGGATCGTCGAGGAGGTCGGGCCGGAGGTCTCCACGCTTGCGGTCGGCGACGAGGTCTACTACGCGGGCGACATCACCCGGCAGGGTTCAAACGCCGAGCTGCAGGCTGTCGACGAGCGGATCGTCGCCGGCCGTCCGGGCTCGCTGAGCTTCGCCGAGGCGGCCGCGCTGCCACTCACCTCGATCACCGGTTGGGAGACGCTGTTCGAGCGCTTCCGGCTGGACGCCGGCTCGCGGGGAACGCTGCTGATCGTGGGCGCCGCCGGCGGCGTCGGCTCGATAATGATCCAGCTGGCCAAGCAGCTCACCGGACTGGAGGTCCTGGCGACCGCGACGCGGCCCACGTCAATCGACTGGGTGTGCGCGCTCGGCGCCGACCGCGTCGTCGACCACGACGACCTGGCCGACTCGGTCCGAGCGCACGGCGTGGACGAGGTGGACTACATCTTCAGCCCCCACTCGCGCGACAACATCGAGGCCTACGCCGAGATCATCCGTCCCTTCGGCGAGATCACGGCGATCGACGAGCCCGAGGGGCTGGACCTGCTGGCGCTCAAGAGCAAGAGCGTGACCTGGCACTGGGAGCTGATGTTCACCCGCTCGATGTTCGAGACGCCGGACATGATCGAGCAGAAGCACCTGCTCTCCCGGGTGGCGGAGCTCGTCGACGAGCAGCGCGTGCGCACGACGATGACCGAGAGCATCGCCGATTTCTCGGCCGCCGGACTGAGACGCGCGCACGAGCTGGTGGAGTCCGGACGGATGACCGGCAAGGTCGTCGTCCACCGCTGAGCCCGCAGCGTGTCCGCGGCGACGGATAGCGTCGCGGCCGATGGTGATCGCGAGCGTCACCAACTGGCTCTACCACGCGGTCCGCTGGACCTGGCACGACCCCGACGGCTACAACTTCATCAGCGGGCCGCTGGCCGACATCACGCTGTTCGGCGGCGCCTACGCGATCGCCCGCCGCCACAACTGCCACGTCAAGGGCTGCTGGCGGATCGCCCGCGCGCAGGTCCCGGGCACCAACTACATCGTCTGCGGCAAACACCATCCGCACGAGCGGCCAACCGCCGAGAAGGTGCTCGCCGACCACGCGGCAGCGGTGCGCGAGCACAAGCTCGCCGCCCACGCCACCCCGATCAGCGACGCGCGCGAGACCTGACCGCAGGCCTCGCGCGGGCGTCTGTCAGTCGCCGGCCGGCGACGAGGCCGCTGCGGCCTGGCCGATCTGCGGTCCGAGCTCGGCCAGGCGCCGCGCGGCGCCCTCGATCGCCTCGGCGTCGATCTTCGCGGCATGCAGCAGCTCGGCGCCCTTGCCCGACCCCGGGATCTCCTGAACCGCGAGCTTGACGACGCGCGGGCGCTCGTCGGCGTCAGCGAACACGCTCAGCACCGCCTCTCCGATCCCGCCCTCGGCCCAGTGATCCTCGACGACCACCAACCGGCCGCCGGTCGCGCTCGAGGCGGCCGACAGGGTGTCGGCGTCCACCGGCTTGACCGAATAGAGGTCGATCACGCGGGCATTGATCCCGTCCGACGCGAGGGCGTCGGCGGCCTTGAGCGCCTCGTGCAGGGTGACCCCCGCGCCGATCAGCGTCACCTGGTCGTCGTCTGACTCGCGCACCACCCGGGAGCCGCCGATCGTGAACTCCTCGTCGGCGGCGTAGATCGTCGGCAGACCCGAACGGGTGCTGCGAAGATAGGAGATGCCGTCGTGCTCGGCCATCTGCTGGACGAGCTTGACCGTCTGGTTGGGGTCCGAGGGATACAGGACCACCGAGCCGCCCAGCGCGCGGAACTCCGAGAGATCCTCGAGGGCCATCTGCGACGGGCCGTCCTCTCCGATCGAGACGCCGGCGTGGGAGCCGTTGATGCACAGCTTGGCCTGGGAGATGACCGCCATGCGCGCGAAGTCGTACGCGCGGGACAAAAAGGCGGCGAAGGTCGCCGCAAACGGCGTCCAGTCGCGCACCTGGAACCCGATCGCCTCGGCCATCAGCATCTGCTCGGCGATGTAGACCTCGAAGTAGCGCTCCGGAGTCTTCTTGAGCACCTCCTCGAGATGGGTCGAGTTGCCGACCTCGCCGTCGAGCGCCACCACGTCGCCGCGGCGCCGCATGAGCGCCGCCAGCCCCTCGCCGAACGCCTTGCGCGTGGGCACTGGGTCTCCGCCGACCTGATACTCCGGCAGCGGGACCGAAGGGTCGCTGTCGAAGCGGTGCGGCTGGCCGGCGCTCTCGGGCTTGGCCACGTCGACGTGGACCGGCCCGACGTTGCCCAGCTCCTCGATTGCCTTCTGCGGATCCTTGAGCGGCTGTCCGTGCTTGCCCTCGACGTTGGCCGTCTCGGACGCGCCGTAGCCCTTGATCGTGCGAGCGACGATCATCGTGGGACGATCGGCGGTCGCCTCGGCCTCGGCGTAGGCGCGGTCGATGGCCTCGATGTCGTGACCGTCGATCTCGATCGCGTTCCAGCCGCTCGCCTCGGCGCGCCGGGAGTACGAGCTCAGGTTCCAGCCGTGCATCGTCTCGCCGCGCTGACCGAGGCGGTTGACGTCGACAATCGTCACCAGGTTGCTCAGGCCCTCCTTGCCGGCGTGCTCGACGGCCTCCCAGATCGAGCCCTCGGCCATCTCGGAGTCGCCGCACAGCGTCCACACGCGGTAGGGAAGATGATCTAGCTCACGCGCGCACAGCGCGAGGCCGGCGGCGATCGGCATGCCCTGGCCGAGCGAGCCGGTGGCCACGTCGACCCACGGCAGCTCCGGCGTCGGATGGCCCTGCAGGCGGGAGCCGAACTGGCGGAACGTGAGCAGCTCTTCGTCGGTGACGGCCCCGGCGGCGACGAACATCGCGTAGACCAGCGGCGAGGCGTGGCCCTTGGAGAAGATCAGATGATCGTTGTCGGGGTTCTTCGGCTCGTCATAGTCGTAGCGCAGGTGGCGCGCCATCAGGACCGCCATCAGGTCGGCCGCCGACATCGACGAGGTGGGGTGCCCCGACTGGGCGGCGTCGGCCGCGCGAATCGAGTCGATGCGCAGGCGCTGGGCGAGCTGGTGAATCTCTTCGTTGGTCATCTGGCCTACCTCTGGGATCGGGGCCTGTGTCTCACTGGTGAGTGTTGCGCGACCGGCGTTGCCTCAAACATACTTACCACCATGCGCACGCGTCCGGATTAACGGCTCGTCACGCGCTCTCGGGCGATGTTGCCCACGAACACGAACAGCACCAGGGCGCCCGACTTGACCGGGCTCCAGCCGAACACGTCCTGAAACACCAGCGTGAGCAGGAACGGGACCGCCGCCACGTTCATCCAGAACAGTGACCCTGAGCCGATCGCCGTCCGAAACGTCGTCACCTCGAGTGTGCGCAGGTTGACAGCGGGTGGGAGGAACGGAGCAGGGGGACGGCCGCCGCCGTCAGGAGAACGCTCGGTCCGCGACAGCACGACGAGCCGGCAGCGCGGTGTTGCGCAGCCGGCGGTCGATCGTCGCCGAAGTGCTCACCGGCTCAAAGCTATTAGTCGCGCCCTGACAGGCGTACGATTGACGGTGATGACGACGCTTGGGATGGTCCTCTTGGTGTTGGGCGCGCTGGTCGCGATCGCCGAGGCGCACTATCCCGCCCACGGCATCGCCGGTGGGCTGGGCGTCGCGATGCTGGCGCTGGGCGCCGTGCTGGCGATCAGCGGTCTGGGCGCCGGGCTCGCGCTGGGGCTGCTGGCGGGCCTCGCGCTGGCCGGGGCCGGCGGCGGGGCGCTGCTGCTGTCGGTCAAGAACGGCTCCGCGGTGCGCCACCGGCGTGTGCGGACCGGCGCCGAGGGGCTCGTGGGCGCGATCGGAGTGGTGCGCAGCTGGTCGGACGCCGACGGCAGCGTCGCCCTGGACGGCTCGCTGTGGCGCGCCCATCGCTCCTCGGCGCCCAGAGACGACGAGGAGGACGAGGACCAAGTCCTGCATGCCGGCGATCCCGTCGTGGTCGAGCGGCTGAGCGGGTTGACCCTGTCGGTGCGTCCGGCGGAGAAATGGGAGCTCTTGTAGATGCTCGTAGCGATCGCCGTTGTCATAGCCGTGCTGCTGGTTGTCGGTCTGACCACCCTGGCCAGCTCGGTGCGGGTGCTGCGCGAGTACGAGCGGGGAGTCGTGTTCCGCCTCGGACGGCTGATGGAGCAGCGCGGCCCCGGGCTGCAGCTGCTGATCCCCACGATCGATCGGATGGTGCGCGTCAGCCTGCGCACGGTCACATTGACCGTTCCGCCGCAGGAGATCATCACCCGCGACAACGTGCCCGCGCGCGTGACCGCCGTCGCCTACTACCGCGTGATCGATCCCTCGAAGGCGGTCACCGAGGTGGAGAGCTTCCAGTCGGCGACGCTGCAGATCGCGCAGACGACGCTGCGCTCGGTGCTCGGCGTGGCCGACCTCGACACGCTGCTGTCCGAGCGCGAGCACCTCAACGAGTCGCTGGCCAAGGTGATCGACACCCAGACCGAGCCGTGGGGGATCAAGGTGACGATGGTCGAGATCAAGGACGTCGAGATCCCGGAGCGGATGCAGCACGCGATCGCTCGCCAGGCCGAGGCCGAGCGCGAGCGCCGCGCCAAGATCATCAACGCCGAGGGCGAGTTCCAGTCGGCCGCCAAGCTCGCCGAGGCGGCCGATGTGATGAGCGTCAACCCGACGACCCTGCAGCTGCGCTACCTGCAGACGCTGCGCGAGATCGGGGGCCAGCAGAACTCGACGATCGTGTTCCCGATGCCGATCGACCTGGTGCGCCCGATGCTGGACGCGATGGGTCAGCGCACCCCGGCCGCGCAGAGTGAAAGCACGCCTGTGCCCGACGTTTCGCCGCAGCTCGATGCCGCCACCGCGCCCGAGCTCGGAGCGGCCGCCGAGGACCTCCCGCCCTCGCTGCGCGAGCGCAACGGCCAGGCGGCAGAGACGCCCCGCCAGTCCGAATAGGGGCGACTAGCCCGTGCGGGCCGAGTCGGAGCTGCCGACCGCGGGATGTCCGCACACGGCGCTCTCCCTGGTCGTAGGCACCGATCGTGCCGGGCACAGCGTGACGCCCGCCCCGCACGCCTTGCGGGCGGCACGCCGGTACCGGTTGGCGGTCATCCGGCGCTTGGCGATCGTCCGCTGCACGCTCCGGCGGCGGCCCTTGCGCTTGGTGTGGCGCAGCTGTCGCTGGGCACGCTTCAGCGCCTTCTCGGCTCGGTCGTAGCGGGCCGCGCCGGTGGTGCAGGGACGCGATACGTCGACCTGGCCGGACTCGTCGTGGGCGAAGACGCGCCCGACGTCGGAGTCCTCCAGGAACACGCACAGCGTCTTCAGCACCACGAAGGTGTCGATCGGCAGGTTGCGCGGGGAGGGGATCTGCACCTGGCGCTGGCGCCGGGCGGCCTCGGCGACCAGGGTGTCGGGATCCAGCACGAGACCCATACCGGCGGCCAATCCGGCCGTCACGGCGGTCCGCCGCAGGAAGTCCCGACGGGTGTGGTAGACGTCGGGCTCTGTCGTGAGCAACCGTTCCGCTTGCAGCGGATCGCGAATGTCGCTCACCCGCCGGTCCGGGGAGTGCAAATGAGATGTGAACGCCCGAGCCTTCTAACCTCAATCGCGTCCCATGGCTGTCCGCTCCGATATCCGCAACCTGGCGATCATCGCCCACGTCGACCACGGCAAGACGACCCTCGTCGACGCGTTGCTGTGGCAATCGGGGGCATTTCGCGACAACCAGGCGGTCAACGAGCGGGTGATGGACTCGATGGACCTGGAGCGTGAGAAGGGGATCACGATCCTCGCCAAGAACACGGCCGTGCGCTACGGCGACGTCAAGCTCAACATCGTCGACACCCCCGGCCACGCCGACTTCGGCGGCGAGGTGGAGCGCGGGCTGACGATGGTCGACGGGGTGCTGCTGCTGGTCGACGCCTCCGAGGGTCCACTTCCCCAGACGCGGTTCGTGCTGCGCAAGGCGCTCGAGGCGCGGCTGCCCGTGATCCTCGTGGTCAACAAGGTCGACCGCCCGGACGCCCGCATCGACGAGGTCGTCGACGAGGTCTACGAGCTGTTCCTCGACCTCGACGCCGACGAGTCGCAGATCGACTTCCCGATCGTCTACACCAACGCGCGGGCCGGACAGGCCTCTCTGGACCCGGCAACCCCCGGCGAGAGCCTCAAGCCGCTGGTGGACCTGCTGATCGAGCACGTGCCCGCGCCCGAGTACGAGCCCGACCAGCCGCTCCAGGCCCATGTCACCAACCTCGATGCCTCCCCGTACGTCGGGCGCCTGGCGATCTGCCGAATACGCCAGGGCACGATCCGGCGCGGGGAGACGGTCGCCTGGTCTCGCCACGACGGCTCGATCGAGCGGGTGCGCATCACCGAGCTGTACGTCAACGATGCGCTGGACCGCGTGGACGCGACCGAGGCCTCCGCCGGCGAGATCATCTCGGTCGCCGGGATCCCCGAGATCACGATCGGCGACACGTTGACGGATGCCAACGACCCGCGGCCTCTGCCCGTGATCTCGGTCGACGAGCCGTCGCTGTCGGTGACGATCGGGATCAACAGCTCGCCCCTGGCAGGGCAGGACGGCACCTACCTCACCGCCAGCCAGGTCAGGGCCCGACTGGAGCGCGAGCTCGTCGGGAACGTCTCGCTGCGCATCACCGAGACCGACCGCCCCGAGGTGTGGGAGGTCCAGGGCCGCGGCGAGCTCGCGCTGGCCATCCTGGTGGAGCTGATGCGCCGTGAGGGATTCGAGCTGACCGTCGGCAAGCCCCAGGTGGTCACCCGCGAGATCGACGGCAAGCTGCATGAGCCGGTGGAGCGGATGAGCGTGGACGCACCCGAGGAGTACGTCGGCGTGATCACCCAGTTGCTGGCGCTGCGCAAGGGTCGCATGGAGCAGATGGTCAACCACGGCACCGGCTGGGTACGGATGGAGTACCTGGTCCCGGCGCGCGGCATGATCGGCTTTCGGACCGAGTTCCTCACCGAGACGCGGGGCACCGGCCTGGTCCACCACGTGTTCGACCGCTGGGAGCCGTGGCACGGCGAGCTGCGCACCCGGCCGACCGGTTCGCTGGTGGCCGACCGGCGCGGCACCGTGGCGGCGTTCGCGCTGTTCAGCCTCCAGGAGCGCGGGACGCTGTTCGTCGAGCCGGGAGACGAGGTCTACGAGGGGATGATCGTGGGCGAGAACTCCCGCCGGGAGGATCTCGACGTCAACGCGGTCAAGGAGAAGCATTTGACGAATATGCGCATGTCGACCGCCGACGAGCTCGTTCGCCTGGTCCCCAAGCGTGAGCTGTCACTCGACCAGGCGCTGGAGTTCCTGCGCGAGGACGAGTGCGTCGAGGTCACCCCGCACGCCGTGCGGTTGCGCAAGGTCGCGCTGGACAAGAACTCCCGCGTCAAGCTGGCCCGCGCCGCGCGTGCCGGCGCCGCGGGCGCCGTCGCCTGAGACGCCGGTCCGCCCTCGACGCTACGAGCAGCCGTCGCTTGCCGCCGAACGGCACCGCCGGCTTGGCGCGATCCAGGGTCAGCGGCGCTAGACCGTGGCGGTCACCGTCTCGCCGAGCTGGTCGGCGACCGTCAGCCACACCTCGCGTGCCATCCCCATGCCGAGGTGGCTGACGTCGACCTCGATCTGGGTGGCGGCCCCATCCAGACACGCCTCCCAGCGCACCACTTCGTCGCTGGGCGAGTAGATCGAGACGAAGCGGATGCCCTCGGGGAACGGGGTCGTGAGCGCCTCTCGGCTGCGGGCGCAGCACCGGCCGTTGATGCACCGGACCGAGAACATCCCGGGGACGCCGACCGTCCCCAGGGTCCCGACGGTGAGGATCGACGGCCAAACGCGCGGGCGCACCGCCAGCTGGTCGCGCAGCGGTGACCCGAGCGTCACCAGGGCGTCCACCAGGTCGGGGCGCCGCACCGAGAGGACGCGGCCGATGCAGCCCCCGCGGCTCTGGCCGACGATCAGTGCGGGATCAGCATTACCGGGCGCCCCTCGCCGGCCGGAGCCGCCGGCCAGCGCTCGGAATCGTAGGTCGAGAGGAACTACCGGTCGGATACCCGTCGTGTGCGGAATCCTGCGATATGGTCGCCCGCGTGGACGCGGCCGACCCTGCGCGCCCGTCGGCATCGGCGGGTCCGGCGGCGCCCGCGTTGAGCCTCGCGCTGTTGCTGTTGGTGCTGGCCGCCGGCCTCTCGGCGTTCACGCTGCTGCGCCCGATCTCGCCCCACGACGAGGGGCTGATGCTGCAGGCCGGCTCAAGGATCGCCCACGGGCAGTGGCCGTACCGCGACTTCTGGACCAACTACCCGCCTGGACAGGCGCTCGTGCTGGCCGGGTTGGACAAGCTGTTCGGGGTCTCGCTGCTCAGCTGGCGGATCCTGCGGGTCATCGTCGACGCGGTGACGGCGCTGCTCGCCTTCCGCTTGGTGCTGGGCAGCGGCGCCTCGCGGCCGTGGGCGCTGGCGGCGTGGCTGGGCGTCGCCGGAGCGATGGCCTGGCCGAGCGGGCCGGGACCGAACCCGCCGGCGCTGCTACTGGCTTTCGCCGCGCTGTCGCTGACACCGCGGCGGGCGACGGCCGCCGGCGTGCTCGTCGGCCTGGCGGTGCTGTTCCGGCTGGAGATCGGAGTGGCGGCGGCTCTGGGGGTGCTGATAGCCACGCCACCCCCCGCGCGGAGGCGCGCGGCGCTCGCGGCCCTGGCGACGGCGGCGATCACGCTGGCGCCGTTCTTCGTCACCGACCCTGGGGCGATGGTGCACGACACGATCGGCTTTCTCGGAATCCAGGGTCTCCAGCGTCTGCCGCTGCCATTGGACTACGCCGGGTCGCTGCGTCCCACCAAGCTGCTGGAGTTCTACTTCCCGGTGATCCTGCTCGTCGCGGCCGCCCTGTGCGCGGAGGCGCTCACCGTCTCACGTCGCGAGGAGAGCGAGAGCAACCGCGTCGCTCTGAGCCTGGTACCGCTCGCACTGGTGGGCGTCGCCTACCTCATCGGCCGTCCGGACGAGTTTCATCTCGTGCCGCTCTCAGCCGTGCTGGCGGTCATGCTGACCATTGCCGCGGCTACCGCCCGCCACGGCGCGCTACGCGCCGTGCTGACGGTCGGGTTGGCGCTGATCGTGATCGCCGGGCTGGAGCGCCGCGCGGGGCAGGCGCTTCACCCACCGGCCGCCGCCGCCGTGCCCGGACCCGCCGGTTCCGGGGTGCACACGACCCCGGCAGACGCCCGGTCGTTGCGCCGGCTGATCGCGACCGTGCGGAGACTCACCCGTCCGGGCCAGCCGATCTTCGTCGCCAACCCGCGCTTTGACCGGGTGCGCGTGGGCGACCCACTGCTCTACGTGATCCTCGGCCGCCCCAACCCGACCCGCTACGACGTGATGGCGCCCGGGCTGGTGACCACCGACTCCGTCCAGCGCGAGATCATCCGCTCGCTGCGGCGCAGTCACACCCGCCTGGTGGTTCGCTGGCTGGATCCCACGGCCTCGGCGCGTGAGCACGACGGCGCCGGGCGCTCCAGCGGGGTGCACGTCCTCGACCGCTATCTGGCCGCCCACTTCCGACGCTACGCGACCTACGGCTACTACGAGGTCCTGGCGCGCAGGGGCAGCCTTACCATCCGCTGACGATGAGCGAGGAGGCCACCGCCCCGGTAGTCGCGCCGCCGCCCGGCCATCCGCGCTTCCCGCTGGTGGATTCGCTGCGGGCGATCGCCGCCCTGACCGTCCTGCTGCACCACACCGGCTACGACACGTCGGCGGTCCAGAACCCCCACTACGGGACCCTGATCGAGCGCACCAATATCGGGGTGACGCTGTTCTTTTTGATCTCGGGCTTTCTCCTGTATCGCCCGTTCGTGGCGGCGCGCGTGCTCGGCGCTCCGTCGACGCGCCTGCGCGACTTCGCTCGCCGCCGCCTGCTGCGGATCGTCCCCGCCTACTGGCTGGCGCTGACCGTGCTCGCCGTCTATCCCGGCGAGAGCGGGGTGTTCACCAACCACTGGTGGATCTATTACGGCTTCTTGCAGATCTACAACGACGGCACCGTGCTGCGGGGGCTGGGGCAGGCGTGGAGCCTGTGTGTCGAGCTCACCTTCTACATGGTGCTGCCCTTCTACGCCGCACTGATGGCACGGTGCCTGCGCCGGGTGAGCATGCGCCGGCAGGTGCGGATCGAGCTCGGCCTGCTGGCGCTCATCAGCCTCGGCTCGTGGGGCTACCGGTTGTACCTGCGCACCGACCGGCCGTTCAGCCCATGGGCCAACACGCTGCCGGTGTTCGCCGATTGGTTCGCCGCCGGAATGGCGCTGGCGATCGTCAGCGTGGCCCTGCAATCCAGCGGTGCGCGCCCGCGCGCCGTGCGGATCATCCGGCGCTGGCCGGTGCTCCCGTGGGCGGCGGCCGTGCTCGTGTACGTGGTGGCCGCCGAGATCGTTTCCGGGCCGCACATCATCCAGCTCTTCGGCCAGACCTCCCTGTACTTCTCGCCTCGCGAGGACCTCGCCCTCCACATCCTGTTCGCGGTGGTGAGCGCGGGGCTCCTGATCCCGGCGGTCGTGGGCGCCGACGGCGGCAGCGTGGTCCGCCGGATCCTCGCCGACCGACGGCTGGCCTGGCTGGGACTGATCTCCTACGGCATCTACCTGTGGCAGGGCTCGGTCCTGCAGGTGATCTGCCAGCCGCAGGGCTACGGCTTCGTCAACGACAGCTGCCGGTTGCACGACGTCGGTCCCCTGCAGCACGTCCCGTTCCTCTCGCTCACCGTGATCAGCTTCCCGATCGTGGTCGCCTGCGCCGCCGCCAGCTACTACGTCGTGGAGCGACCGCTGCTGCGCCTGAAGTACCGCCGCACACCGCCCGCGGCGCCCCCGCCACCACCTTCGCGGCCGGCCCCCCGCGCGGTGGCGACCGCGGAGCGATGAGCGACCGCTTCTCGTTCCCGCGCTCGGAGCTACGGCGCCGGACGCTACGGGGCGTGGTCGTCACCGGCGGCTTTCTGGTCGTGATCGACGGGCTGGCGCTCGCGCAGGGGCTGGTCGTCACGCGCCTGCTCGGTCCGGCCGAAATTGGGCTCTACGGGATCGTGTCGACGTTCGTGGTCTCGATCGTGGCGCTCAAGCGAGTGGGGATCGACGAGGCGTTCGTGGCGCAGGAGGAGCCCGATCAGGAGGCGGAGTTCCAGCGTGCGTTCACGCTCGAGCTGGCGCTGGGCGCTGCCTTCACGGCGCTGATCTGCGCCCTGGCGCCGGCGGTGGCAGCCGTCTACCGGGACTCGCGTCTGCTGTCGCTGACCCTCGCGCTCGCCTACCTGCCACTGACCTTCGCCCTGCAGGCGCCGATGTGGATCTTCTTCAGGCGCATGGACTACGCGCGCCAGCGCTCGCTGCAGGCAACCCAGCTGTTGGTCGGGCTGGCGGTGACCGTGCCGCTGGCGGCCGCGACCGGACTGGGGGTGTGGAGCATCGTGATCGGCCAGGTGGCCGGGTACGCCGCCGCGATCGCCGCCGGCCTGGCCGTCAGCCCGTACCGGCTGAGGCTGCGCTTCGCGGGCGCCAGCGCGCGGCGGTACCTGCGCTTCAGCGGGCCGGTGATGGTGGCCACGCTGGGTGCGGTGGCCGTCGCCCAGGGCCAGGTGCTGGCGTTCAAGCTCCACGCCGGGCTGGCGGCCGCGGGGTTCATCACGCTGGCGGTGACGCTGACCCGCTACGTCGACCGCGCCGACCAGATCGTGACCTCCACTATTTACCCCGCGATCTGCGCGATCCAGGACCGTCCCCGCGCCCAGGAGGAGCTGTTCGTCAAGTCAAACCGGGCGACGCTCGCCTGGGTGCTGCCGTTCTCGACCTCAGTGGTGCTGTTCGCGCCCGATCTGGTGTCCCTGGTGCTCGGCCATCGCTGGCAGCCCGCCGTCGTGCTCCTGCAGGGGCTGGCGGTGGCCGGCGCGATCCAGCAGCTGGGCTTCAACTGGTTCTCGTTCTACCGCGCACGCGGGGAGACCGGACCGCCGGCGGTCGAGGCGGTGGTCGGAGCGGTGGCGTTCGTGGCGCTGGCCGTGCCCGGGCTCCTGGTCGACGGCTCGGACGGGTTCGTGGTCGGCCGGGTGGCCGCGGTGGTGATCGCCACGGGCGTGCGCTGGTTCTACGTGCGGCGGCTACTGCCCGGGGTGCGCGCATCCGGGTTGCTGGCGCCCGCGCTCATCCCCCTGGCGCAGGCGACGATCGCCGTGATGGCCGTGCGCCTGGCGACGTGGGGGGGCCATCGCGAGTGGTGGCAGGCGCTCGTCGAGGCGGCGCTGTTCGTCGGCGTCTACGGGATCAGCGTGTGGCATCGCGAGCGAGCGCTCATCGGCGAGCTGCTCACCGCGATGCGCTGACCACGCGGGCGTCTAGCCTCCCGCCCCGTCTCGTGAACCCGCCGTCCTGGTCCCATCGACGCGCCGTGCCGCTGCTGCTCACGGCGGTCTCGTTCGCGCTGGCCTTCGCCCAGCGGCCGGGCGTGGTCGTGGCCGACACGAAGATCAACGTCTACGTCTTCCCGGCGCGCTTTCTGTCGCAGGTGGTCTCGGCGTGGACCCCGGGCACCACCCTCGGCCACGTGTTCAGCGGCCAGTACGGCGGCTACCTGTTCCCGATGGCGCCGTTCTTCGCGGCGGGGCACGGCGCCGGGCTGTCGATGTGGGTGGTGCAGCGCCTGTGGCTGGGGGCGCTGCTGGCGCTGGGGGCGTGGGGGATCGTGCGGCTGCTGGACGTCATGCACTCGCCGCGGCGGGGGATCGCGCACCTGGTGGCCGGCGCGATGTTCGTGCTCAACCCGTTCGTGGTCACCGACATCGACCGCACCTCGATCTCGCTGCTCGCCTACGCGCTGCTGCCGTGGATGCTGGTCGCCGTGCACCAGGGTCTGCGAGATCCCCGGGGCTGGCGCTGGCCGCTGCTGTTCGCGCTGTTCGTGGCCGGCAGCGGCGGCGGCGTGAACGCCGGCGTGCTGGGGTGGGTGCTGGTGGGACCGCTGCTGCTGCTCGGCTACGAGCGGCTGTTCGGCGACCTGCCCGCCGGCGCGATCGGACCGTTCCTGCTGCGGCTGGTGCCGCTGAGCGTGCTGGCCTCGCTCTGGTGGCTGATGGGCCTGGCGGTCGCCGCCCTGCACGCGCCCAACATCCTGCAGTTCACCGAGCAGCCGGGAGCCATCTGGAACCCCACCAGTCTGACCGAGAGCCTGCGCCTGATGGGCTACTGGCCCAGCTACTTCGGGATCGGCTACACCGGGCCGCTGAAGCCGTTCTACGCCTCGGCCGGCCCGCTGCTGTTCTCGCCGTGGGTGGTGGGAGCATCGCTGCTGGTCCCGGCCCTGGCACTGGCCGGGCTGCCGTGGACGCTGCGCCGGCGGTACGCCCCGTTCCTGTTGCTGCTGACGCTCGCGGGCCTGCTGGCGATGACGGCCGGCTTCCCCAACGGCACGCCGCTGCGGCGCGGCCTGCTGTTCTCCTACTACCACTTCTCCCTGCTGCAGGTGCTGCGTACCACGTACAAGGCGGGGCCGCTGGTGGCGGTGGGGCTCGCCTGCCTGGGCGGGCTGGGCGCGAGCGCGCTGGCCGCTCGACTCCAGGGACTGGGCGAGCTCGGACGCCGGCGGCGGGCGAGCGGAGCTGCGCTGGCGTTGGGCGTCGCGCTGCTGGCGGCCGGATCCTGGCCGCTGGTCAACGGGACGGCGCTGGACGACACGCTGGCGCTGGACCACGGGGTTCCGGCCGCCTGGCATCAGGCCGCCGCCGACCTCGATCGCACCCTGCCGGCGCAGGACCGCGCGATGGTTCTCCCCGGTCAGCTGTTCGGCTTCTATCGCTGGGGCGGCACGGTGGACCCGGTCCTGCCGGCGCTGAGCTCGCGCCCGGTGGCCGAGCGCGGCATCACCCCGTACGCGGACCTGCGCGCGGACAACCTCCTGTGGGGAGTGGACTCGCTGGTGACCCAGCGGCGCGCCTATCCCGGGCAGCTGCGCCCGCTGCTCAACCTGCTCGGCGTGGGCGCGGTCGTCGTGGGCTCGGACGGCGACCTCGCGCGCAGCGGAGAGCTGGCCCCGGCGGACGCCGCCGGCGTGCTGGCGCGACAGGGTCTGTCGCACCCGACCCACGCCTACGGGCCACGGCGCGCGTTTCAGTCCGGCGCCGGCCAGCTGGCCGCTCGCACGGTGCTGGCGCAGGTCAGAAGCTACGCGCTGCCAAGCGCCGGGATGGTCCGCGTGATCCCCCGGGCGGCGCCCATGATCCTCGACGGCGACGGCGGCGGCCTGATCGACCTGGCGGCGCTGGGCGCGCTGCCGTCCAGGCAGGCGCTGCGCTATGGCGCCGACATGTCGGCTGCGCAGATCCGCGCGGCGGCGCGCACCGGCGCCAGCCTGGTGATCTCTGACTCCAACCGCCGCCAGATCTTCGCAACCTCGTCGCTGTTTCAGAACACCGGGGCGGTGCTCGGGCCGGTGGACCCGATCTCCAAGGACTCGGCGCAGCTCGACCCGTTCCCCCGCGCGGGCACCGCCGCGCAGACGGTGGCCGAGCTCGGCGGCGGCGTCAGCTACGTGCGCTCCACCTTCTCCCCCGGCTATCCCCAGTTCCCGGAGCATCGGCCGTTCAAGGCGCTGGACGGCAACCCCGCGACCGCGTGGCTGGTCGATCGCCACATCGACGCCTCCCAGCGCGACCTGCAGGTCGGCTTCCCGCGAACCCGCACGGTGCCCTACGTCAACCTCACCCCGTACGACGACGCCCGCGCGTCGGTGTTCGCGGTCAGCGTCGACGGCCAGCGCTTCGCGATCCACCCGGGCCTCAACCACCTGGTCCTCAGCCATCCGCGGAAGGCCTCACAGCTCACCGTCTCCCTTGACAGGGTCACGCATCCGCGCGTGGCCGCGGGCGGCGGCGGAGGGATCCGCGAGCTCGCGATCCCGGGGGTCCATGCCACCGAGACCCTGCGCCCGCCCGTCCTCGTCCAGCGCGCCCTGGCCGGCACCCGCCTGGACCGTGACTCGCTCACGTATGTGTTCTCGCGCACCACCGGCGACCAGCCGTTCGCCCGCCAGCCGTTCGATCCCGACCCGCAGTTCGGCTCGATCGACTACCCGGGCGACGGCGAGACCGTGCTGGCGCGCAGCTTCACCGCGCCCGCGGCCCGCCGCTGGCGCGCCCAGGCGTGGGTCAGCTCCTCGGCCACCGCGCCCGATCCCGCGCTTGACCGGCTGGTCGGCTACCACGGCCCCGACAGCTTCCGGTCCTCGTCACGGTTTCAGGGACGCCCTGCCTACCGGGCCTCGTCGGCTTTCGACCCGCACGCGCCCGCCGCCGGCTGGGTCGGCGAGTGGTACTCGGGTCAGCCCGCGTGGCTCCAGGTCTCAGCCCACCACCGGTTGACGATCCGCCGTCTCCGGCTGGCGCCCTCCAGCGCGCCCGTGCGCCGGCCCACGCTGATTGAGATCCGTTACCCCGGTGCCACCACCCCCCCGCTACGCGTCGCCGCCGGCGGCGAGGTGACGCTGCCCCGGCGCTTTAGCGCCGATCGCTTCCGCATACAGGTATTAGCCGCCGGCTTCCCTAGTTTCACCCCCCCGTCCAAGCGCGGGGTGAGGGCGGTGGGCATCGGGCGGGTCGAGGGAATCGCCGGCCTCGGCGGCGCGGGGGCGATCTCCATCCCCCGCTCCGGATCCCTGCTCGGCGGCTGCCGGGGACCGTCGCTCACGATCGGTGGCCGGCTGATCCGCCTGGCGCTCAGCGGCAGGATCGCGCAATTTGACGCCGGCAGCCCGCTGCGCGCCCATTCGTGCGGTCCGGCGATCGCCCTGCCGGCCGGGCGGCTGACCCTGCGCGGACAGCCGGGGCCGCTGCTGGTCGACCTGCTGGCGCTGGGCTCGGCGCCGCCCACGCCGGTAGCCGTCGCCGCAACCGGGGGGAGCGCCGGGACCGCCGGGACCGCCGGGACCGCCGGCGGCACGGTGCTGAGGCCGGGGCACGTCGGCAACGGCTCGGTGACCGGCGTCCGCGTGGCCGCCCATGGCGCCGATTGGCTGGTGCTCGGACAGAGCTATGACGCCGGCTGGCAGGCCACCTGCGACGGCCGCTCGCTGGGGGCGCCGGTGCCACTGCAGGGCTACGCCAACGCCTGGACCCTGGACCACGGCTGCACGCACCTGAGCTTCGCCTACGCCCCCAACCGCCTGATGGCCGGTGCCGACCTGCTCTCCGGCGTGGCCGCCGCGGCGATGCTCCTCGGGCTCGCGATCATCGCCGTCCGCCGGCGCCGGCGCCCCCCTTCGCCCCCGGAGTCCGACCCGCCCGACCTGCCGGCCGCCGGGCTCCCGCAGCCCTGGTCCGTCGGCCGGGCGCTCGTCGCCGGCGTCGTGGCCGCGGGCGTGCTGGGGTTCGTGTTCGCGCTGCGCGCCGGGGTGGTGCTGGGACCGCTGCTGGCCTATGCGCTGTGGCGCGGCATCCCCGAGGGCCGGCTCACGCGACTGGCCGCCGGGCTGCTGGTGGTCGTCGTGCCGGCGATCTACCTGATCTTCCCGCCCGGCAACGAGGGCGGATTTGACCCCAACTACGCCGAGGTGGAGATCTACGCCCACTTCGTCGGCGTGCTGGCGGTGTGCGCGCTGGGACTGGCGCTCTTGCGGGTGCTCGCCGACATGCGTTCTCGTCGCCGCCGCAGATACCTCAGTAGGGCCAGTCGCCCGAGAAGTGGCCGAGCAGCCGGGCCCCCGCCGGCAGACGCGCCACCAGCAGCAACTTGATCAGCAGGTTGCGCGCAAACCACGGCAGCTCGCGCAGCGCGCGTCCCAGCTCGGCCAGGCGCGAGACGCCGCCGAGACCGTTCACCCGCTCGTACTCGGCCAGCGAGCCGCTGCGACCGCGATAGCGCCAGCCGGCGCGGCCGATCACCTCCGCGGCCAGCGCCAGGGTGACTCCCACCGACGAGAACGAGTCGTGAACGAGCAGCCGGCCCCCGACGGGCACCCGCGCTCCCCAGCGCCGCAGGTCGGCGCGGGCTGGGATGAAGCGATGAGCCCCGTCGACGTACAGAAGTTGTATCTCCCCGGCCACCGCACCGAGCGCGTCCTGCGAGAACCGGCGGACGTGGCGCACGCGCCCGGCCACGCCGGCGCGCTGCAGGTTGGCGCAGAAGGCCTCGTGGTCGGCCTCGCCCAGCTCCGGCCGGGCCTCGAGCTCCCGCGGACCGCGGTCGCCGCCGAGATGCGGATCGATCGCGACCACCTGAACCCCGTCGGGCGCCGCCAGCGCCAGCACGATCGTCGACCGCCCCCGGAAACTGCCGATCTCGACGATCTGCGCCGACGCGCGCAGTGACCGCGCGGCGTCCCACAGGCGGCACGCCTGGGCCGGGGTCAGCCATCCGCCAACCGGCTCGATCGCGGCTAGCGCCCCCTCCCAGCGGGGTGGTGCGCCGACGCTCACGCCGCGCGGCCGGCGATCAACCGCGCGCGCAGCCGCCGGCGCAGCTTCAGCGGCGAGGTCTGCGCGGCCTGCACCAGCACCGCCTGGTAGGCGGAGGCGGTCGCGTCCCAGTTGAAGCCGTGGGCCCGCGTCTCGGCGACCTCGCCCAGCTGGGCGCGCAGCGGCGGAGAGTCGATCACCTCGCCCACGCGCTCGGTCAGCTCGTCGACGTCGCCGGCCAAGAAGCCGGTCTCGCCGTCGACGATCGACTCGCGCAGCCCGCCGACCCGCAGGGCGACGCTCGGCGTGCCCCGCATCGCGGCCTCCATCACGGTGTGACACCAGCCCTCGGCCGAGGAGGCGGTCAGCGACACCCAGGCCCGGTCATACAGCTGCGCCTTGCGCGGCTCGTCGACGTAGCCGTGGAGCGTGACCCGGTCCTGGAGTCCGCGAGCCCTGATCTCGCGCTCCAGGGCCGCCCGGTGATCGCCCTCGCCGGCTATCTCGAGCGTGGTCTGCGGCAGCCGCTGGAGCACGTCGAGGACCACCTCGATGCGCTTGTACTGCTTGAGGCGCCCGAGGTAGAGCAGGAGCGGACGCGGCGCCTTGGGGGCGCGCTCGTAGGGCTGCTTCTCGACTCCCAGGTAGGCGACGCGGATGTTGTCGGCGGGGACGCCGAGCGCGATCAGGTCCTCCTGCGCCGAGCGGGAGATGGTGAGCACGGGCGTGGTGCAGTACAGGTGCTGGAGCGGCAGGCGCTCAAGCAGGGTGGCGGCCACCCGGCCGCGACGCCCCAGCTCGTATATGTAGTGGTCCTGGTGCACGTGCTGGCAGAACACCACCCGCGGGATGCGCAGCCACGGCCACAGCGAGGTGAAGAACGCGATGCCGTTGATCACCTCCAGGATCACGTCGGCGTCGCGCCCCACCCGCCGGGCGAGCACCGCCCAGGCGGCCCGCGGGAACACCGTCAGCCGGGTGCCCATGCGATAGAGCTCCAGCCCCGGCGTCGGTGATTCGAACTTGGAGGCTCCTGGGTAATCCCCCGCGATCACGGTCACGCGGTGCCCCCAGGCCAGCCAGCGCGAGACGACCGCGTAGAGCGCGGTACCCGTCCCGCCCGCCTGCGGGTGCGTCCAGTCACGGTCGGACAGGATGAGGATGTGCAGGGGCGCGGGGGACGCCTGGACGGTGCGCACGCGGGGCACGCTACAGAACGAGCCCCCCGACGGGCCCCGGCCATGATCTACCGTACGGCCCCGTGAACGGCGCCTCTGCCACCGGCGCGCGCCCGCAGGGGCTGCAGCGCATTTTCACCCTGTGGCGGCTGTTTCGCTCCGAGCAGACCGATCCCGGCCCCTTCTACCGGCTGCTGGCCGCCGAGACCGCCGAGGACCTGGACCGCCGCCACGGGCCGTTGCTCGGCCAGTCCGTGCTCGACCTCGGCTGCGGGCCGGGGTACTACACCGCCGCGCTGCGCGACCGCGGCGCGGATGTCACCCCCGTCGACAACGACCCGGTGGAGATGCAGCTGGCCGGTGAGGCGCCCGTCGGGGCGCTGATCGCCGACGCCGGCAAACTGCCGCTGCACGATGGCAGCACCGACGGCGTGTTCTGCTCCAACCTGCTCGAGCACACGCCTGACGCGGCTCCGGTCCTGGCCGAGATCGAGCGCGTTCTGCGGCCGGGAGGCTGGGGCTACATCTCCTGGACCAACTGGTACTCGCCGTGGGGCGGCCACGACATGAGCCCGTATCACTTCCTGGGGCCGCGGCTGGGCCCCCGGCTGTACGTGCGACGGCACGGCCAGCCGCGCAAGAACCCCTATGGCGCCGGGCTCTGGGCCTGCCACATCGGCCCCACGCTGCAGCTGCTGCGCGGCCACGACCGGCTGCTCGTCGAGCACGTGGAGCCGCGCTACTGGCCGAGGCTGGCGTTCATCACCCGGATCCCGGGCGCCCGCGAGCTGCTGACCTGGAACTGCGTGATCCGGGTGCGCAAGCGATGACCCTCGCGCGGGTCGCCACGGCGCTGCTGGGACTGCTGGCGGCCGCCTGGTTCGCGCTGGGCATTTACCAAAGCCACGCCGTCTCGCAGGCCACCTCGATCGCCGCGGGCAAGGGTCGACTGACGGCCGCGCAGGCGCGCCACGCCGACGATCTGCTGCACGACGCGGCCACCCTGAACCCCGACCGAGCGGTCGACGTGCTGCGCGCGCAGGTGGCGCTGGCCCGGGGTGACGCCGCCCGCTCGCGCCAGATCCTGTCCGGCGTGGTGGCCCGCGAGCCCCAGGACCTCGACGCCTGGATCGCCCTCGCGAGGGCCTGCACCGGCGTCTTTCGCCAGCGCCAGATCGCGCTGCTGCACATCCTCAAGCTCGCCCCACCCGCCAAGCCGGTGGGCTAGGAGTCGCTCGCCCAGCTCTCGGCGATCCGCGAGCGGTGACCGGCCGCCGCGGAGCCCCGGATCGGCATCGAGGGAACGATCTCGGCGATCGGTATGACGGGCCGCGCGACATTGAGGCGCCGCTCGCGCAAGACCTTCGGCGCCAGCGCCAGGGCGGCGAGCGACGCGCGCAGGTGCACGGCAAGTCGCCGTTCGCGCGCCGCCGCGCGCAGCCACGACGCCTGGCGGTAGGCGACCAGGGGCAGCCAGCGCAACGGAAACGCCTTGGCCACCAGTAACAGCGTGTTGCGCTGCACGTAGAAGTGGTGCGCGCCCGGCAGCTGCGGGGAGGAGCCCTCGCCGGCGTGCAGCGCCACCGCCGGGACGTAGCGGCAGCGCCAGCCCGCGCCGCGCAGCGCCAGGGAGAGGTCGACGTCCTCCAGGTAGGCGAAGTAGCGCTCATCGAAGCCGCCGGCCGCGAGCACCGCCTCACGGCGGTAGAGGGCGGCGCCGGCGCACGCCCCGAACACGTCGCCGGGCTGATCGAAGCGGCCGTCGTCGCGCTCGAAGCGCCCGCGCTGCACGCACGCGCCGTCGCGGCGCAGCACATCGCCGGCGTCGTAGATGGCGCGCCGGTCGTCGAGCGACAGCATCTTGCACGCCACCGCCGCCACCCGGACGTCGTCGCGCACGGCGGCCGCCATCCGCGACAGCCAGTCGGGCTCCAGCTCGACGTCGGTGTTGATCAGTGCCACCAGCGGGCTGCGGGCGGCTTCGATCCCGCGGTTGGCGGCGTGCGCAAAGCCGGTGTTGGTGCCCAGAGCCAGCACTCGGACTTCGGGGTGCTCGTCGCGCAGATAGGCCAGCGAACCGTCCTGCGAGCCGTTGTCGACCACGATCACTTCCGCCGGAGCCTGCTGCTGGGCGGCCAGCGAGCCCAGGCAGCCGGGAAGCCAGCGGCGACCGTTCCAGCACGGGATGACGACGCTGACCGCCACGGTCACGGCGCAGCGGCGCGGAGACGAATCGCCCCCGGGGTGGCATCGGACTCGGACGGATCGAACCCGTCCGCCGCGTCTGGTGAGGCGAGCGCCAGCAGCATCGCCGCGAGCACGATCGCCACCAGCGTGACCGCCGGCATCTCCCAGTCCCAGTCCAGCGGAGCGTGAGCGATGTAGGCGACCAATCCGGCGATCGGTCCGGCCGCCAGGGGCGTCGCCCGCAGCGCCCGGCGGGCCGCTGCGGCGATCCCGCCGAGGAACGCGAGCAGCCCGGCCGCGCCGACCAGCCCGAGCTCGGCCAGCGTCTGCAGCGGCAGCGAGTGGGCGTCCTGGGCGAAGTCCTCGAACTGGCGCCAGCGCAGCCAGTAGACCGCCCAGTTGCCGGCGCCCACGCCGTGCAGCGGCTGCTGGGCGAACGCCCGCAGCGCGACCCGCCAGTAGTCATAGCGATTGCTGCGCAGGCTGACCAGCCGGTTGGCGCCGGCCGACAGCTGCTGGGCGGTTGAGCTCGTCTCCTTGGCGCCGACGACGATCGCCAGCACCAGGCCGGCGCAGATCAGCGTCGCGGCGATCAGCGGTGTGCGCCGGGGCATCGGCAGCGGCCCGTCCGGGCCCCGGGAGATCAGCCGGCGCTGGGCAAGCCCCGCCGCCGCGGCGAGAATCACCAGCAGCCCGAGCGCGATCGCCCCCTGGCCCTCGCGCGTCGACAGCGAACCGCGCAGCCCGGTCACGCCCCCGAACGGGACGCAGGCCACCGCCCCCAACGCGGCGGCGAGCACCACCAGGATGACCGCCGCCGCCTGCTCGCGAGTCCGGGCCACGGCGACCAGGGCGATCAGCCCCGCCACGCAGGCGAACAGCGCCCCGCGCGAGAACGAGATGTACAACCCCACTCCCAGTGGTACCGAGGCGGCGGCCGCCGCGATTCGCACCGCGGGCCGGCGAGCGCGATCACCGGCGAGGCGGGCGACCAGCACGACGCCGATCGCCGCCAGCTCTCCCATCGCATTCCAGTAGGTGAACGGCTGCTCGAGGCGGCCCTGAGCGCTGACCGAGTGCGCGAAGTGCAGCAGCCCCGGCACCAGACGCCCACTCACGCCGTAGCCGACGACGATCAGCGCCCCGGCGGCCAGCGCCGGCTCCACCAGCGGCCGCACACGCCGATCGCCCAGCAGCAGCACGGCCGCGATCAGCGCGCCCAGGTACAGCATCACGATCTGGCCGGCGTGATACGCGTTGCCGGCGAGCGGCGACCAGGTGATCGAGGCCAGCGACCAGACAGCCAGCAGCGCCAGACCGCCGATCGCCACCAGCGACGCGCGGGCACCGAACCGATCTCGCATCCGGCCGTGACCGGCCAGCGCGGCGACCACCACCAACAGCCACGCACCCAATCCCGCCCAGGCCCGAGGCCCGTCGAAGTAGCCGCCGCTGAAGAACGCGAGCACCGTGGGCCCCGCCAGCAGCACCAGCGAGGCGGCGTTGGTCGCGGCCGCGCGCACGCTTCTTAGTGTTCGTCCCCGTTGGTGCGGTCGCCGTGGGGGTCCCTGACCGCACGCCGCAGCAGCCGCGCGGAGGCCAGCGGCTGGCGGTCGCCGCCGGCGGGCAGAAGATCGGTCGCCCGGCCGGCGCTGATCTGGCTCAACATGGCCTTGCGAAAACGCGCCGAGTCGAAGCGCCGGGCATTGCGGACGCAGTCGCCGGGGTCGATCTCGGCGTCGTCGAAGCGCAGCACCGCGGACGCGAGCTCCTCGGGACCGCCTGACCAGAGGCAGCCGGTGACTCCGTCCAGCACCGTCTCCAGCGCGCCCCCGCCCCGTTTGGCGATCACCGGTCGACCGGCCGCCTGGTTCTCCACCGCCGCGATCCCGAATTCCTCCACCGAGGTGACCACCATCGCGCGGGCGCCCTCCATCAGCCCCGCCACCTCGGCGTCGGACACCCGCCCGGCGAAGCTGATCTTGGGCCCCGCCCGGCGCCGCAGCCGGCGTGCATCGGGCCCGTCGCCGACGATCACCAGGGGCATCCGCAGCCGGTTGAAGGCCTCCACCGCCACGTCGATCTGCTTGTGGGGCATGAGCTCGGAGACCAGTAGGTAGTAGTCGCCGACCGTTCCCGGCGTGAAGCGGGCGGTCTCCACCGGGGGATAGACGACCTCGGCGTCGCGCCCGAAGTAGGCCCGGATCCGTGCCTGGGTGGTCTGCGAGTTGGCGACGTAGCGATCGGTGCGCTGAGCGGCGATCCAGTCCCACTGGCGCCAGCGCCGGAACGCCGCCCGCAGCAGGCCGCGCGCCAAGGGGTTTCGCACCCGTGCGAGCGTGCCGTCGCGATCGTTCCAGACGTAGCGAAACGGGTTGTGGCAATAGCTGACGTGCGTGGTGTGCGCGTCGCACAGCACGGCGTGCGCCCACGCCGACGAGCTCGAGACGACTAGGTCGTAGCTGGACAGGTCGAACGACTCGATCGCCGACGGGTACAGCGGCAGCAGCGTGCGAAACGTCCGCGCCGACGGGCGCAGGCGCTGCAGAAAGGAGCTGTGCACGATCCGATCGGCGAACCGCCCCTCGGTCCCGTGCTCGTCGTAGACCGTGGTGTAGATCTCGGCCTCGGGCCACATCCGGCACAGCTCGGCGAACACCCGCTCGGCTCCCCGCAGGTCGAGCAGAAAATCATGCACGAGCGCAACCCGCGCCGGCGCGGGGCCCGGGTAAGGCGGATCTACCACCGCCCGCAGTCTAAGCGTCGTCCCCGGCGGGGCCGCCCCGGCACGGATACTCTGACCAACCGATGGGCCCACTCCTGTTCGTGAGCTACTCGGGGGCGTTCGGAGGTGCCGAGCAGGTGCTGCTGGACTGCGCCCTCGTCGCGCCGGAGCTGCCCTGCCTGGCGTGTCCGGAGGGAGCGCTGGCCGACCGCGCGCGGGCGCTCGGGATCCCCGTGCTGACGATCGCCGAGCGCCGATTGAACCTGCGCGCCGGCTGGCGTGACCGACTGCTGACCCCCGCCCGGCTGCTGGCGCACGGGCGCGAGCTGCGCGAGCTCGCCGCCAGCCTTGATGCGGAAGCGGTGCTCGCCTGGGGCATGCGCTCGGCGATCGCCAGCCTGGCCGTGCCGGCGGGCACCCCGCTGGCGATCGGCCATCAGGACCTGCTGCCGGGCCCGGTGGCGGCGCGTGCCATGCACGCCGCCTGCCGCCGCGCGCGGGTGGTGATCGTCCCCTCGCAGACAGTGGCGCGCGACCTCGATCCCGCCGGCGCCATGGGCGAGCGCCTGCGGATCGTCAACCCGGGCGTCGAGCTGGAGCGGTTCGGCGCCGAGCGCGATCCGGCGCACCCGCCCGAGGTGCTGGTGCTGGGGGCGCTGGTCGCCTGGAAGCGGCCGGAGCTGGCGCTGGAGGCCGTCGCGCTGGCGCGCCGTCAGCTTCCCGAGCTGCGCCTGCGCCTGCTCGGCGCGCCGCTGCAGGGTCAGGAGGGCGTCCTGCGCGCGCTGCAGCGGCGCGCCGGCCGGCCCGACCTGGAGGGGTGGGTGGAGCTGCCGGGCCCGACGGCAACTCCGGAGCTCGATCTGGCGCGCGCCGGGTGCCTGCTGCACTGCGCGCCGCGTGAGCCCTTCGGGCTGGCCGTGGCCGAGGCGCTGGCGGCCGGCTGCCCGGTGGTCGTCCCCGACGGCGGAGGGCCGGCGGAGATCGTCGACGACGCGTGCGGGCTGCGCTACCGGCCGGGGGATGCCGCCGGCGCCGCGCGGGCAATCGTGCAGGTGCTATCCGACCCCGAGCGGGCGCTGGCGATGGGAGCGGCCGGCCGGCGACGCGCGCATGCGCAGCTGGACCGCGCTCGCTCGATGGCCGGCCTGTCGCGCGCACTGGCGGGGCTGGTGCCGGCCCGCCCCGCCGGCGGGCGCCGGCGACAAGCCCCGGGCGACCCCGCGCAACTGACGCTGGTGACCGTGACCCACAACTCCGAGCGCGTGCTGGACGCCCTGCTTCAGTCGGTGGAGCGCCACCTGCAGGGCGCGCGCATGGTCGTGGTCGACAGCGCCTCCGCCGATCGCAGCCTGGAGCTGGCCCGCGTCCGCTCCTGGGTCTCGGCGATCGGCCTGGACGAGAACGTCGGCTTCGGGCGTGCCTGCAACCTCGGCCTCGAGCACGTCGACACGCCGGTGGTGGCGCTGCTCAATCCCGACATCGAGCTGCTCGACGACTCGCTGCTGGAGCTGGTCGGCGAGGCGCTGCGCGAAGATCGCCCGCCTCGCCTGCTGGCGCCCCTAGTCCTGTCGGGCGACGGCCGCCGCCAGGACACGGTGCACCCCGCGCCCAGCTCGGCCGCCGACCTGATCCGCGCGCTCGTTCCCGCCGCGGCGGTGCCGGGGGCCGCCGGGGCGGCCCTGGCGCCGTGGCGAAGCCAGCGGCCCCGGCGCGTGGGCTGGGCCGTCGGCTGCGCCCTGGTGAGCACGACCGCGACGCTGCGGGAGCTGGGACCGTTCGACGATTCGATCTTCCTCTACGGCGAGGACCTGGAGCTGGGACTGCGCGCCCGGCGGTGCGGGATCGAGACGTGGCTGTGGCCGCCGGCCCGGGTCGTGCACCACCAGGCGCACACGATGACTGGCGCGTTCGGGGGCGAACCGTTCGAGCTGCTGGCTGAAGCGCGCCACGACGCCGTGGCGCGAGCCCGCGGGCGCCGGCGGGCCGCCCTGGACGATGCCGCACAGGCGGTGACGTTCGGGTCGCGGATCGTGCTCAAGCGCACGCTGGGACTTCCGAACGCGCGTGAGCGCCGGCAGCTTCGCGCGCTCGCCGCGCTGCGCCGGGCGGACCCGTGACCACGGCTGACTACCGGATGCAGCTGGAGGCCAGCGAGCCCTTGCGCCGGCAGTGCTCCAGCGTCAGCGCGACCCGCCGGAAGACCGCCAGCGCCGGCTTGACCATGACCTTGCCGTTGCGAAACCGCAGCAGACCCGCGAAGTTGAAGGCCAGCGACCGGTCGCCCTCGTCGCCCATCCACGTGTAGTAGTAGAAGCCGGCCAACCTCAGGCTCCTGTAGGTCCTGCCGATCATCGGCAGCAGCGCGGCGAGGTTGCGTGCCTGGCCGGCCTCGGTGGTGTCGAAGTCGAACTTCTGGCGGCTCTTGCCCCGGGCCGAGGGCCAGCTGACCTCCGTGGCCAGCAGCGGCTTGGTGCTGTCCCGGAAGTGATTCATCGCGTTGCGCATGAAGCGCATGTAGAGGATCACGTCGGTGGGCAGCTTGGTGAAGCCGTTGACCGAGACGACATCGAACAGCTTCCTGGCGCCGACCCGGTAGAGCTGTCCGATCGACTTCCAGGCGACGTTGGTGAGCGCCCCGAGCACGACCTTGGCTCCCGGGTCGGCCTTACGGATCGCGTCGTGGGCGCTGCGCAGCAGCCCGGCATAGCTGGAGGCGTAGGGCTGGGGCCAGTAGTAGCCGAGGTTCTCCTCGTTCCAGATCTGCCAGGAGCGGATCGGCAGCTTGTGGATCTGGGGGTTGGCCTTCCAGAAGCTCCCGTTCGGTCCATAGCGCCCGATCAGCGTGGTCAGATAGCCGCCGTAGGGAGCGGTGCGCCTGGGAATGTTGGTCGGCCCCTGCTTGTTGTTACGAGCATCCCACGGGGGCGTGTACAGGACGGTGGGCAGCACGGTGACGTCGTGCTGAGCGGCGGCGCCGACGATCGCATCGGTCTGCGTGAACAGAAACGGCTTGCCCGCGACGTCGACGTACTCGTCGCGGTCGCGCTTGGGCACGCTCTTCCAGCTCCCGTACGGCTCGCCCACCGCCCAGTTGAAGGCCACGCGGACGCTCTCCACGCCGTTGGCGACCATCGTGCCCATCTGCTTGTCGAAGTCGACCGAGTTGTCCTGGCCGAACACCGGGCCGTCGACGTCGACGCCGACGAATCCCCGGGGGACGGCCGCGGTCTTGGCCGGCGCGGCTCCCGCGCCGCTGGCCCGTAGCGGCATGGCGATCAGCCCGATCACCATCAATGCCAGAACCGCCGGCGCAGCGCGCAGGCGCAGGGTCCGGCTCGGGGCACTGACCGGCGAACGTCGCATGTCGCTCAGGAGCGACGGACGTGCAGGCGCCACCGCAGCACGGCGCCGCCGGCGACCAGCGTGAGCCCGAAGCCGACCGCGGTCCAGGCGTCGTAGCCGGTGTAGGGCAGCGTGGTGGAGGGGGGGCCCGCGATCGTCGCGGTCGGCTCGCCGGCGGTCGTCGGGACGGCAGCCGCCGTCGCCGGATCGGCGGAGCTGGTGGGCGTCGCCGGCGTGGTCGAGGCGGCCGGACTCGAGGTGGTCTGCGCAGGGGTGGTGGACGTCGCGGGGGCCGAGGTGGTGCTACCCGCGGTGTGCGAGCTCCCGCCGCTTCCCCCGGAGAAGGGGTCGGTGTACTGCTGGTCGCCGGCCGAGCCGCCGCCGCCGGCGAGGCTCACCGCGGGCACCGCCAGCGCCAGCGCGAGGAGCAGCAGCATGCCGGCGAGGACGGAGCGCGAGCGAGGCACCGCGCGAGTATGGCAAGCGAGGAAGAGGGTCGCGGCCGGCCGTCTCACGGGGCACGCCCGGCGGCACCTCGCCAGGGTGAGCCGCAGCTCGCCACGATGGCTGGCAAACGGGCGTTTTGCAGCATTTATTGCAGACCCAGGATGTTCGGCCGCCAGAGCGACGGGCCGTGTTAGGGTCGCCATTCGCTCCGGTCCCGCTGACGTACTCCCATGCCGCCGCCCCTCACCTCCACCCGTCCCTGGTTCCTGCGAATCGCCGCCGTGCTGGCCGTGCTGGGGGCGCTGCTCGGCAGCGGCCTGACCGCCCGCAGCGCCGGTGACCTGCGCGGCCAGATCACCGCCAAGCGCTCGGCGGCCGACGCACTCAAGGCGCAGATCGACGCCGACTCGCGCCAGATCGCCGCCAACGGCAATGGGCTGCAGACTGCCCGCAACCGCTTGGCGGCCGTCCAGTCCACGCTTGACCGGCGCGTCGACGAGCTGCGCGCCGTGCAGACGGCACTGCTGAAGTCACGCAACCACCTGGTCGACTTGGAGAACCGCCTGCAGGCGGCCACCACCGCGCTGTCGGCCAACCTGGTCGCCAACTACGAGGGCCAAAAGCCCGATCTGGTCTCGGTGATCCTCAACTCCCAGGGCTTCGGGGACCTGCTCGAGCAGGTGAGCTTCATGAAGCGAGTCGCCAACCAGGACGGCCGGATCGTGGGCACCACCCGCACCACGCGCGCCGAGGTGGCGCGCGAGGCCACCCGGCTGCAGGCCCTGGAGGGCCGCGACCGCAAGCTCGCCAACCAGGTGCTCGATCAGCGCAACCAGGTGGCCGCGCTGCAGGCCGCGCTGACCCGCCGTCAGATCGCCCAGATGGCGCAGCGCAGCCGGACGAGCGACAGTTACCACGCCGTCTCGGCTCAGCTGACCACGCTGCAGAAGCGCGAGCAGGCGCAGGAGAAACGCGCCGCCGAGGCGGCCGTGCGGGCCGCGGCAACCGGCAACGCCAACGTGGGCGGGATCACGATCAACACCGGCGGTATGGTGCAGGCGCCCGCCGGCGCGCCCGAGGCCGTCAGGCAGATCATCGCCGCCGGCAACGCGATCGCCACCCTGCCCTACGTCTACGGCGGTGGTCACGCCTCCTTCCACGCCGACGGCTACGACTGCTCGGGCTCGGTCAGCTACGCGCTGGCGGCTGCCGGCCTGGTGAGCTCGCCGATGGTCTCCGGCGCCTACGAGAACTGGGGCGACGCCGGCCCCGGCCACTGGGTCACGCTCTACGCCAACGCCGGCCACATCTGGATGGAGGTCGCCGGGTGGCGCTTCGACACCGTCGCGCTGGCCGAGAGCGGCACCCGCTGGGCGCGCGGCGGCGGCGAGTTCTCGGGGTTCGTGGTCCGTCACCCGCCCGGGCTCTAGCGCGGGAGCTCAGCGGCCGGGGTGGACCAGCCGCCGGCCGACCGCAGCCGCCCGCGCGGAGGTCGTCCCCGCCGTGAGCGTGGCGCCGCTGTAGCTCACGGTGAAGGCGCTGCCACCCGCGGTGAGCGAGGACGGCGCGGCCAGCACCGGCCGCGGGCCCGTGCCGCCGCCGGCGGCGAAGCGCCGCGCATCCTCGGCGAGGCTGATCCTGGTGGTCGTCCAGCGGCGGTCGGCGATCGAGCCGGTATGACCCGAGGTGGTGATGGCGCGGGCGCCGGCTACCGCGGTCGAGCCGAAGTTGGCCAGCGGCAGCGTCTGGCAGTCGGTGCTGGAGGTGCAGGCCGACGGCGCCTCGACGATCCACTCCGCCGAGGTGGTGTCCAGCACGATGTCGTGCAGCGTCCTGGCAAACGACCGATGGCGCGTGAGGTCGGTGATCGCGAGCTTGACCTGGTTGCCGGTCACGTTGACGCTCGCCTGGATGCGATCGCCCGGCGCGACGACCAGCTTGGTGGTGTGCGACGCCGCCGGTACGAGCTCATACCAGGCGCCCGACGCCACGCGGCCAGACGCCGTGCAGTCCAGCTCGGTGCCGATCTGCTGCAGTGCCGGTGAGCTGACGCTGTAGCCGCCGAGCCCTACCCACACCGATGAGTACGTGGCCTTGCCGGCGGTGCAGGTGGCGTTCGGCTGGGTCCACGCGCCGATCACCTTGCGAAACCGCACGCCGGAGCGGTGCGCGGCGTAGCCGGCCCAGTTGGAGCTGTCGCTGCTGTCGGCCGACGCAGTGGCCGCGCCCACGAGCCCGAGCGCGAGGACGGCGGCCAGCGCCGCCGCCCGGCGAACGGCGCGAGCCCTCATTGGGCTGCCCCTGCGGCCGCGAGGATCGCCGACGCCTTGCCCTGCAGGTCGTACATCGTCACCGTCGTCGACCCGGATTTGAACGTGACCCTGCGGCCGACCTTCTCGGCGATCGCCAGCACAGATTGGCTGCCCTGGCGGCTGTCGCCGCGCAGGCCACCCGGGCCCTGAGTGCCCTCGGAGAGGATCCAGCGCAGGCGGCCGTCACGGACCTCCGTCGCCAGCCACGACGCGCTCACCGTGCTCTCGCGTCCGGAGAAGCCGCCCAGGCCGGCCACGTTGGCGTCGCTGGAGACGATCGCCGACGCCGCGCTCTCCTGGCTCTCGACGCCGATCGTGCCGCCGCCGTGGGCCTTGGTGTACTTGACCGCCGCCTGCAGGGAGGCGGTGTCGCCGCCGAACATCCCGCCGCCGCCGAA
>JADGPO010000008.1 GCA_017882405.1 Solirubrobacteraceae bacterium
CGAGTGGACTAGGCTCATCGCCATGAACGACGACTGGCGCCTGCGCATCGACCTGCACGAGCACTCGTTCGCCCACCAGCTGTCGGAGATGCTCGAGGCCGTCGAGAGCGAGCACGAGCTGGAGAGGTCATTCCGCGATCGCGTGGTCGTCTCGGTCGACGGCGCGGAGGTCTTCTGCTACGCCGGAACCCGCGCCCAGGCCGAGGCCGCCGAGCAGCTGATCCGCCAGCTGATCGCCCAGCATGGCTGGGACGCGCAGATCGACCTCGCCCACTGGCACCCGGTGGCCGAGCAGTGGGAGCCCCCGGACGAGCCGCTGCCCGAGTCAGAGACGGACGCCGCCCGCGAGCTCGCCGAGCGCATCGCGGCCGAGCGCGCCGAGTCAGCGCAGCAGGGCTACCCCGAGTTCGAGGTGCGGATCCAGTGCGGCTCGCGCGCAGAGGCCGGCGAGCTGTCGGACAGGCTCGAGCAGGAGGGGATCCCCAACGTGCACCGCTGGAGCTATGTGCTCGTCGGGGCCACCGACGAGGAGAGCGCCCAGCAGCTGGCCGAGCGCCTGGGCGGCGAAATGCCCGCCGGGGTCCAGATCACCGTGGAGCTCAACCTCCGGGCAGTGTGGGACGAGCGGCCCGGCAATCCGTTCGCCGTGCTCGGCGGACTCGCCGGCTGACGCGCGGCGGGCCGCAAGCCACACCAGAAAACCGGAGATCCGAAGAACGCTGGCAATGGCGCCGCAGTCCTGCGCGCTGAGAGGTTTCCACCTAAGTTGGCTTTTCTTACCTGCGGGCGCGATACTGACCCGCTTGCGCGAAGCCGCAGCCAACCGTGACGCCGACGCCGACGGGCGTCCCGCTCCCAGATCCGCCCCGGCCGTCCCGGCGCGCGAGCGCGAGCCATCGGCTCGGCTGGGCACCAGCTCGTTCCCGCCGATCGCCGAGTACGCGTTCCTGTCGGACTGCGAGGCCGTGGCGCTGGTTGCTCCCAGCGGGGCGATCGAGTGGATGTGCCTGCCGCGGGTGGACTCGCCGAGCGTGTTCGGAGCGATGCTGGATCGCGACGCGGGCATGTTCCGCCTGGGCCCCGACGGCGCGACCGTCCCCGCCGCCCGACGTTATCTGCCGGGCACGATGGTGCTGGAGACCAGCTGGGGCACCGGCAAGGGCTGGATGATCGTCCGCGACGTGCTGCTGATCGGCAACTGGCATCACCAGAACGACCGCTCGCACACGCACCGGCGCGCCCCCACCGACTACGACGCCGACCACGTGCTGCTGCGCACGGTGCGCTGCGTCAACGGCGAGGTGCAGCTTCTGCTCGACTGCGAGCCCAAGTTCGACTACGGCCGCGAGCCGGCGCAGTGGCGCTACAGCGGCGACGGCTATCACGAGGGGGTGGCCACCAGCGCCGACGGGAAGATCGAGCTCAAGCTCACCACGGACCTGATGCTCGGCTTCGAGGGCTCGCGAGCCACCGCCCGCCACATGATGAAGGAGGGCGAGGTCATCTACTGCGCGCTGTCGTGGTCTGAGCACGCGCCGCCCAAGGACATGGACGAGGCCTACGAGCGGATGGTGTGGACCGCCCACCACTGGCAGCACTGGCTGGACCGGGGCAACTTCCCCGACCATCCGTGGCGCACGTTCCTGCAGCGCTCGGCACTGACGCTCAAGGGCCTGACCTACGCCCCCAGCGGCGCGCTGCTGGCCGCTGCCACCACCTCGCTGCCCGAGGCGCCGCAGGGCGAGCGCAACTGGGACTATCGCTACAGCTGGATACGGGACTCCACGTTCATGCTGTGGGCGCTGCTGTCGCTGGGCTTCGAGTGGGAGGCCAACGACTTCTTCTACTTCATCGCCGACGTGGCCGCCGGCGAGGAGAACGTGCAGGTGATGTACGGCCTGGACGGCGAGCGCGAGCTGGACGAGCAGGTGCTCGAGCACCTGGAGGGCTACGAACGCGCGCGCCCCGTGCGGATCGGCAACGACGCCTACAAGCAGCAGCAGCACGACGTGTGGGGCGCCCTGCTGGACTCCGTCTACCTGCACACCCGCTCGCGTGACTCGCTGGACGACCGCGTGTGGAAGATCCTCTCGCACCAGGTGGAGCAGGCGATCGAGCACTGGCGGGAGCCCGACCGCGGGATCTGGGAGATACGCGGCGAGCCCAAGCACTTCACCTCCTCCAAGATGTTCTGCTGGGTGGCCTGCGACCGAGGTTCGCGCCTGGCCGAGCTGCGCGAGGACTCAGCGCGGGCCAAACGCTGGCGAAAGGCGGCCGACGAGATCCACGCCGACATCTGCGAGCACGGTGTCGACGACCGGGGCGTGTTCGTGCAGCACTACGACACCGAGTCACTCGACGCGGCGCTGCTGCTACTGCCGCTGATGCGCTTCCTGCCGGCCGAGGACGAGCGGGTCCGCGCGACGGTGTTCGCGATCGCCGACGAGCTCACCGACCAGGGACTGGTGCTGCGCTACCGGACTGACGAGACCGACGACGGGCTGGAGGGCAAGGAGGGGACGTTCCTCATCTGCTCGTTCTGGCTGGTCTCGGCGCTGTGCGAGATCGGCGAGCTGGACCGGGCACGGACGCTGTGCGAGCGGCTGCTGGGCTACGCCAGCCCGCTCGGCCTATATGCCGAGGAGATCGATCCCGACACCGGCCGCCATCTCGGCAACTTCCCACAGGCGTTCACGCACCTGGCGCTGATCAACGCGGTGATGCACGTGATCCGCGCCGACGAGCAGGTCGCCGAGCGCCGCTCGCCCTGGGCCGACTGGCGCTGAGCGCGGTCAGCCCGCCGGCCGCGAGCCGACCGGCGCTGAGCGATCAGCCGTCCGGCTGCAGGCGGACGGGCAGCGTCTTGAGCTGGTTGACGAACCCGGACTCGACCACGGTGGCCCGCCCCGCCGGCTCCATCCGCGGGTAGCGCCGGAGCGTCTCCTCCAACATCACGTTGAGCTCCAGCCGGGCCAGCGCAGCGCCCAGGCAGAAGTGCCGGCCGCCGGCGCCGAACGCCTGGTGGTCGGGATTGCGGCCCACGTCAAAGCGGTCCGGATCCTCGTAGCGCGACGCGTCGCGGTTGGAGGACACGTACCACATGACGACCTTCTCGCCTTCGTGGATCGCCTGGCCGGCCAGCTCGGTGTCACGCGTGGCCACGCGGCTGAAGTGCGCGAACGCCGGGAACATGCGCAGTGACTCCTCGACGGCGCTGGAGACGAGCGCCGGCTCGGCCAGCAGGGCGGCGCGCTCCGCGGGATGCTCCATCAGGGCCCGCATCCCGCTGCAGTAGGTGGCCTTCGTGCTGTCGTTGCCGGCGGCCACCAGGAGAAAGAAGCCCATCACGATCTCGTGCTCCTCAAGCTGGTGACCGTCGACCTCGGCGTGCACGAGCACGCTCGTCAGGTCATCGGTGGGAGACTGCCGGCGCGCGGCGATCATCTCCGAGCAGCGGCGGAAGATCTCCGGGATCTCGGTCTGCATGATCCCCGCCACCCCCTCGGGATTGAGGTCGGGATCCCCGGCGCCCAGCGCGGTGTTCATCAGCCTCGCCCACACGGCGTCGTCGGCCTCGGGGATTCCCATGAAGCTGCCGATCACCCGCGAGGCGATCGGCTGGGCGACGTCGGCGACGAGGTCGCACGTCTTGCGCCCCTCGAGCCGGTCGAGCACGCCGCCGACGATCTGCCGGATAGCCGGCTCGTGGGCGGCGATCCGCCGCGGCGTGAACCCGGCCTGGAACAGCGACTTGAGGCGGTCGTGCTTGGGCGGGTCCATGCCGATGAACATCGCCTGCATGAGCTCGATCGGGAAGACCGCGTTGATCGCCGTGATCCCGCCCCGCTCGGAGCTGTACGTGCGCCAGTCCCGGCTGACGGTGTGGACGTCGTCGGCGCGGGTGACCGACCAATAGCCGGCCTCCTCGGGGTACTCGGTTGCGTGCGAGGTCCAGTGGATCGGACATTCGCCGCGCAGGCGTCCGAACAGCTCGTGTGGCGGACCGTCTCGCCAATGCTCGCGCTCGGTGACGAGCACCTGATCGAGGTCAGACCTCACTTGACGTCACCCGCTCCTCCTGACGTGCTCCGATGACCGGGGCCGATCATACTGGCTGGCTAGCCAGCCCGGGGACTTTTGCGGATGCTCAGTCCGCGTCGTCGGCGCTCAGTCCTCCTTCGACGGAGCCACCGGCGGCGGGGCCTCGGCCACCGCCACCGGCACTCCCGGCGCCCCCGCGACCGCGTTGGCCGCCCATCGCCGCCGAGCCTCGATCCGCCGCCAGCGCTCCTGCGAGCGAGTCAGCTTGCGACTGTCTGAGCGATAGCGCCGCCGTGCCCACCACGAGTGCGGCGCTCCCAGCCGGATCGCTCCGGCGAGCGACACGAACGGAACGAAGATCCCGACCAGGCCGCTCAGCGGCTTGCCCTTCAGGATGGCCAGCGCTCCCAGCAAGACGTCGGCCACCACCACGACCGCCCAGCTGCCGACCGACGTTCCGTCGCCCGATAGATCGAACGGCGCGAACCCGAGCACGATCAGCCCGCCGATCAGCGCCGCCACGACGACCGCGTCAAACGACGAGCGGCCCTCCTCGGTCCAGTAGACGTCGCGCAGGTAGATCCACAGCGCGAACTCGTCGAGGGTGAACCCCGCGCCGATGCCGAACGCGGCGGCCAGGAACTCGCTCCACGGGCTGCCCGGCTGGGTGGCGAAGTTCACGAAGCCCGACAGCAGCACGAGCACGATTCCCCAGACCAGGTGGTGCAGGTGGAGCCCGCTCTCGGTGGTCACGCTCCCCGGCCACCAGGCAAAGCGCGGGCTGCGGTTCATCCGCGCGCTGGTGCGGATGAACAGGAACGCCAGCAGGAAGGAGGCGAGCAGCACGAACCCCGCCCGCTGACCGTGGACATCCAGAAAGCGCGCCGGGACGTCGAGGCGAAACTCGATCGTCGCCATCGCGCACAGCGTAGAGGCGGGCGTGCGAATGTCATCATCGCGGCGTGGACGAACCGGCCTTCACCCAGCTGCGCCCCGCCGAGGCCGACGACCCTACCGGGAGACGACCGCGACGAAATCGTGATGCTGCTCAGGCTCTGACGACAGGCGCTCGGGGAGTTGCGGAGGCCGGCGCTTCGCCGCGCGGGCGCTCGGTCGTCTCCGCGCCGATGGGCCTGCCCCCACGCGACCACGACGCCACCGCGGCCACCAGGCAGGCGATGATCGCGAACGCGAACGCCTCGTGCAGACCGGTGCGAAACGGCGCCGAGATCAGGTGCGGGAAGAACGAGCGACCGACCAGCAGGTGCTGCTGGGCTGCGTGCAGGTGCGAGAGGACGTGAGTGCCGACAAGGTGCTGAATCGGGTTGTAGCCCAGGAACGCGGCGAACAGGATCGAGACCGGCGGAAGATCGGCGGCGTGCTCGGCGGCCGCCCGCGGGACGCCGTGGGCGGTCAGGCCGCTGAGCATCGTGTGCGGCAGAGACGAGGCCAGGCCGATGATCATCAGCGTGAAGAAGATGCCGATCGAGAGCACCTGCGCGGAGTTCTGAAAGGTCTGGTTCATGCCGCCGCCGGCGCCGCGGTCGCCCGGCGGAAGGCTGTTCATCACCGCGGCGCGGTTGGGCGAGGCGAACATGCCCATCGAGACGCCGTTGAGGAACAGGCACACCGCGAACATGGGATACGGGAAGTCGATCGGCAGCAGCGTGAGCAGGAAGAAGCTCGCCGCCGCGCCGAGCATGCCGCCGGTGGCGAACCAACGCGCGCCGTAGTGGTCAGACAGGTACCCCGAGGTAGGTCCGGCCAGCAGCATGCCGATCGTCAGCGGCAGGATGTAGATCCCCGCCCACAGGGGCGTGTCGTTGAAGTTGTAGCCGTGCTGGGGCAGCCAGATCCCCTGCAGCCAGATGATCAGCATGAACATCAGGCCACCCCGGGCGACGGCTGACAGGAACGTCGACAGCGTGCCGAAGGTGAACGCGCGGATCTTGAACAGCGGCAGGCGGAACATCGGGTCGGTGACGCGGTTCTCCACCACCGCGAACGCCACCAGGGACAGGACCCCGCAGCCGAGCAGCGCGATCACCTTCGGGCTCCCCCATCCCGTGGGTGAGCTGCCATAGGGGCGGATCCCGTAGGTGACGGCGACCATGATCAGGATCAGGCCGAGCGCAAAGCTGATGTTGCCGGCCCAGTCAATCCGCGCCCGTCGCGGCGTCGACAGCTCGTGCAGCTTGAGGTAGGCCCATACGGTCCCGAACAGCCCGACCGGGACCGAGATCAGGAACACCAGCCGCCAGTTGATCGGCGCCAGCAGGCCGCCCAGCACGAGGCCCACGAACATGCCGCTGACGCCCACGATGTTGTTGATCCCCAGCGCCATGCCGCGCTGATTGGCGGGAAACGCGTCGGTGATGATCGCCGCCGAGTTGGCCAACAGGCAGGCGGCCCCGATCCCCTGCACGACGCGGAAGACGATCAGGAAGATCGCGCCGCCGCGGCCCGTCAGCCAGTCGACGGTGAGCAGCAGCGAGGCGACCGTGTAGATCACGAAGCCCAGGTTGTAGATCCGCACGCGCCCGTACATGTCGCCCAGCCGGCCGAGGCTGACGATCAGCACGCTGGAGACGACCAGGAAGCCGAGGATCATCCACAGCAGGTAGAAGGAGTTGGCGGGGACGAGCGGGTCGAGCTTGATGCCGCGGAAGATGTCGGGCATCGCGATCAGCGTGATCGAGGCGTCCAGCGTGGCCAGCAGCACGCCCAGCGTGCAGTTGGAGAGCGCGATCCACTTGTAGTTGTCGCCGCGCGGATCCGGGCGCCCGGCGGCGACTGCCTGCGCGGTGGGGGTCGGCTCCGCGCCGGCGCCCATCAGCCGGCTTCGGAGGGCTGCAGGTCGCGGTGCGGCTCCAGCCGTGCCCGTGAGCGCGAGTTTTCAGGAACGAGCACGCCGGCGATCATGGCCAGCACCAGGAACGCCGCCTGGAGGCTGAACGACGCCGTGAATCCGGTCACGGTGGGCAGTCCGTGGGCGACGTTGTCGGCGACCAGGGTCGCGGCGATCTGGCCGCCCAGCGCGCCTCCGAGGGTCCGCATCACGGTGTTCATGCCGGTGGCCACGCCGGTCTGCTCGGGTGGCACGGCTTGCACGATCAGGTTGCTGAGGGCCGCGAAGGCCAGTCCGATGCCGACGCCCAGCAATGCCGCGCTGATCAGCATGTCGAACGGATGGGCGTGGAAAGCCGCCAGCCAGCCGAAGGCCACCGCCGTGATCGCGCTGCCCACGATGACCGCGACCTTGGACCCGAAGCGATGGGCCACGCGCCCGGCGAAGGTGCCGAGCAGGCTCATCAGCAGCGCCGCCGGAAGCAGGTAGAGCCCCGCCACGACGACCGAGGCGCCGAAGCCGAAGCCGGTGCTCTTGGGCAGCTGGGCGAACTGGGGATAGAGCAAAAAGGATGCGTACATGCCGGCGCCCAGCAGGAAGGCCACGAGGTTTGTCGTCCATACGCCGCGCACCCGCATCATCGCCATGTCGATCAGCGGCTCGTCGCTGCGCACCTCCACGGCGATCCAGGCGGCCGAGGCGACCAGCCCGGCGGCCAGCAGGCCGAGCGTCTTCGGCGAGCCCCAGCCCCAGGCGATCGTCTTGGAGATCGCGATCAGCACGCAGGAGAACCCGATGGTCATGAGCGCGGCCGCCAGCCAGTTGACCCTGCCGGGAGCGCGCACCGGCGACTCTGGGACGAAGCGCCAGGTGGCCAGCGCGGCCAGGACCGTGATCACCAGCGGGATCCAGTACAGCCAGTGATAGTTGAGGTGCTCGATGATCAGCCCGCCGAGGACGATGCCGATGCCGCCTCCGACGCCCAGGATCGAGCTCAGGATGCCGATGCTCCCCGGGACCTCCTCGGCCGGAAACTCGTCGCGAACGATTCCGAAGGCGAGCGGGAAGATGCCGCCGCCGGCGCCCTGGATGACCCGTCCCACCACCATCACCTCCAGCGAGGTTGACAGCGCGGAGATGAGCGTGCCGACCGACAGCAGCACGAGCGTGAGCAGCAACAGCCGCTCCTTGCCGTACATGTCGCCCAGGCGCCCCAGGATCGCGGTGCCGACCGATGCCGACAGCAGGTAGCCGGTCAGCAGCCAGGCGACGTCGTTCTCGCTGGAGTGCAGCGTGTGCTCCAGCGGCGTGAGCGCCGGGATCACCGCCGAGCTCAACATCGAGTAGGAGACCCCGGCGATGGCGAGGACCGACAGGATCAGCTTGGGATGAATGCCGTGTGGTTCTGCCGCCCCTGTGGACACGACCGGCTACTCTAGCGGAATGAGCATTCCGGCCCCCGAGGCCGCGCCCACCGCGGCCGCCACCGCCGTGTGGTCGGCGTTGACCCCGGCCGACAAGCGCGAGCGCCTCCTGAGCGCGGCCGCCGACGTGTTCGCGCGTCACGGTCTGGACGCGCCGATGAGCGAGGTGGCCGAGGCGGCCGGGGCCGGCGTGGCCAGCGTGTACCGGTGCTTTCCCTCCAAGCACGAGCTGCTGGCGAACCTGGTCACCCGGCGCATGGACGAGATCGCCGCGGCGGCCATCCAGGCGGTCGAGCAGCCGGGCGACCGGTGGTCGGCGCTGACCGAGATGCTCGCCACCGTGGTCGGCCGGCAGTCCGCCGACAATTTCCTCGGGGAGGCTCGGGTGACGGTCGAGGACTATCCGGAAGTCGTGGCTTCGTCGGCACGGGCCACGGAGGCGATCGACCAGATGCTGGCGGCCGCCCGCGCCGAGGGGCGGTTGCGCCCCGACGCCACGGCGCTGGACCTCCGTCTGCTGTTCGCCGCCACCCGCGCCGCCAAGCGGGTCGAGCCCGAGCAGTGGCCGCGGATGCTCCAGCTGATGATCGACGCGCTGGACATGCAGCCGCGGGCGGACGGGACTCGGTGAGCGTCGTCGAGACCCGCCGCTCGCGGCCCAGCCCCGAGATGGTGGTCAACCTCGCCGGGACCGCGATTGACCTCACCGTCTCCGAAACTGGCGGTGGAGGCGTTCTTCCCCGCCAACACGGAGACAGCCGAAGGTTGCGAGCGACCTAACGGCGACGGGCCGCCGGCTCCAGCGCCGGATTGGCCCAGCCGCTCTCGGCCGGGTTGACGTTGGTGCCCGGCGGGACGATCTCGTCGATCCGGTCCAGGACCTCGTCGGACAGCGTCACGTCGGCGGCCGTCAGCTGGGACTCCAGCTGCTCCATCGTGCGCGGGCCGATGATTGCGGACGTCACCGCCGGATGGCGGATCACGAACGCCAGGGCCATCTCGATCAGCGTGATCCCCGCCTCCGCGGCGACCTCCGCGAGCGCGTCGGCGGCCTCCAGCTTGGCCTGGTTGCCGGGCTCTGACATGTCGTAGCGGCTGGGCATCCGCTGCGCGCGGTGGGACTCGGGCAGCTCTGAGTCCTTGCGGTAGCGGCCCGAGAGCCAACCGCCGGCCAGCGGGCTCCACGGAATCACGCCCATGCCGTAGCGCCGGGCGGTCGGCAGCACGTCGTTCTCCACCTCGCGGTGGAGGATCGAGTACGGCGGCTGCTCGCAGACGAAGCGCTCGCGATTGCGTCGCTGCGCCACCCACTGGGCCTCGACAATCTGCGAGGCCGGGAACGTCGAGGAGCCGATGTAGCGGACCTTGCCGGCGCGGACGAGGTCGGTGAGCGCGCCCAGCGTCTCGTCGATGTCGGTGTCGGCCTCGGGGCGGTGGATCTGGTAGAGGTCGATCCAGTCGGTGCTCAGCCGGCGCAGCGAGTTGTCCACCTCGCGGACGATCCAGCGGCGCGAGTTGCCGAACTCGTTGGGATCATCGCCCATCGTACCGTGGACCTTGGTCGCCAGCACGACGTGGTCGCGCTTGCCACCGGCCAGCGCCTTGCCGACGATCTCCTCGGACTCGCCGCGCGAGTACACGTCGGCGGTGTCGATGAAGTTGATCCCGGCGTCCAGCGCGCGGTGGATGATGCGGATGCCCTCGTCGTGCTCCTTGTTGCCCCAGTCGCCGAACATCATCGCCCCGAGACATAGAGGGGTCACCTTGGTGCCCGTGGTACCTAGCGTGCGGTAGTTCATGTTCCTGACCCTAGTCACCCCGAGGCGCCGGCTCGCGGCCCGCTCGTGAAGCTGCTCGCCGCCGCTCCTCGCGCGCTCACCGCGCTGGCGCTGGTCGCCGCCGTGCTCGCGCTGATCGTGCCCTCGCAGAGCGTCGCCGACCGCTCCGACCTGCTGCTGGCGGCGCTCGTGCTGGCCACGGCGCTGGGGATCGCGGGCCCGGATCTGGTAGCCCTGCGCCGCCATGCGGTCGCGGTGGCGGTGCTCTCGGTGGCCCCGCTGATCGCCCTGACGCTGGCGGCATGGGCGCTGGGCCGGCTGTTCGACGAGAACACCCGCGACGGTCTGCTGGCCGTCGGCCTGTCCAGCTCGGAGGTGGCGTCGGTCGGTCTGGCGGCGCTGGCCGGCGCCGACGCGACGATCGCGCTGGGGGCGGTCACCGGCTCGCTGGTGCTGGCCGCGCTGGTCGGGCCGGTGGCGATCGGCTGGCTGGCGGGACACTCAGGGCATGGCGGCAGCGGGGACTTGCTCGTCCGCTTCGCGCTCGTGGTCATCCTCCCCCTCGTCGCCGGCGTGGCGATCCGCAGCGCGCCCGTCGCCGCCCGGTGGCTGCGCGCCCGTGACGCCGAGCGCGACGGGGTCGCCGCCGTGGTGGTCGCGGTTCTCGTGTACGCCGCGCTGAGCGGGACCCAGGGAGCGCACGGGCTGGGGCAGGCGCTCGTGGCCAGCATCGCATTCCTAATCGTGTCCGCCGCCCTGGCCGCTGTGTGGCAGCGGGGCACCCGCCGCGACGGCACCGCCGTGCCAGGCGCGCTGGCGATCGCGATGCGCGACTTCGCGGTCGCTGCCGCGCTCGCCTCTCAGGCGTTCGGCAACCGGGCCGCCGCGGTGCCCGGCGTCTACGGGGTGGTGATGCTGCTGGCCGGCAGCGGGTTCGTCACCGCACTGAGGCGCTCGACTCGACCAGCACCTGACCGCCGTCGACGATAGATCGTCTGGCCGGTGATGTAGCCAGGCCCGGCCGATGCTCTTGGTGGCGCCGGTGATGAGAACGTCCGGCCGGTCACCGGGGTGAACACGTGGCTGCCTGCGCGAAGTAGGGGACGGGAGTGGTCATATTGCCGACGAGCGCTAACTTGGGCCCATGAGCACTCCCGACGGCGAAATCCACTTCGGCCTGACCGGCCTGGCGACGATGGGCGCCAACCTGGCGCGCAACATCGCCCACCACAACATCCCGGTGGCGGTCCACAACCGCACCACCAGCCGGATGCACAAGTTCCTGGAGGAACACGGCTCGGAAGGGCCGATCAGCGGCTGCGAATCCACGGAGGAGTGGGTGCAGGCGCTGGCTCGTCCGCGCGTGCTGATGATCATGGTCCAGGCCGGCCCCGCCACCGACGCGGTGATCGACGACATCGCGCCCCACCTCGACGAGGGCGACATCCTGATCGACGGCGGCAACGCCTACTTCCGTGACACCCAGCGCCGCCACGCCAAGCTCGCCGAGCAAGGGATCCACTTCCTCGGCGTCGGCGTCTCGGGCGGCGAGGAGGGAGCGCTCAACGGGCCGAGCATCATGCCCGGCGGGGATCGCGAGCCCTACGACCAGAGCGTCAAGCCGATCTTCGAGACGATCGCCGCGCGCGTCGACGGCGTTCCGTGCTGCACCTACGTGAGCCCTGACGGCGCCGGGCACTACGTGAAGATGGTCCACAACGGGATCGAGTACGCCGACATGCAGCTGATCGCCGAGAGCTACGACCTGCTGCGCAACGGCTGCGGCATGGAGGTCCCGGAGATCGCCGAGCGCTTCAAGGGCTGGAACGAGTCCGAGCTGGAGTCCTATCTGATCGAGATCTCCGCCCGGGTGCTGGCCAAGACCGATGACGCCACCGGCAAGCCGCTCGTCGACGTGATCCTCGACGCTGCCGAGCAGAAGGGCACCGGCCGCTGGACGGCCCAGGACGCGCTCGAACGGGGCGTTCCGCTGACCGGCATCACCGAGGCCGTGTTCGCGCGGGCGCTGAGCGCGCTGAAGTCCGAGCGCGAATACGCTGCCGAGCGGCTCGCCGGACCGACCGCCGACGATCACGGCGACGAGCAGCTCGCCCAGGACCTGGAGCACGCGCTGTACGCGTCGAAGATCGTGTCCTACGCCCAGGGCTTCGCCCAGATGGCGGCCGCCGGCGACGAAGAGGGCTGGAACATCGACCCCGGCGCGATGGCGACGATCTGGCGGGGCGGGTGCATCATCCGCGCTCGCTTCCTGGACCGGATCCGGGAGGCCTATGACCACGAGCCCGGACTGAAGAACCTGATGCTGGCCGACTTCTTCGCCAAGGCGCTGGAGGAGGCCCAGGACCCGTGGCGGCGGGTGGTCGCCCGGGCCGCCGAGCTGGGGATCCCCACGCCGGCGTTCTCCTCGTCACTGGCCTATTACGACGGCTACCGCCGCGCTCGCGGGCCGGCCAGCCTGATCCAGGGCCTGCGCGACCTGTTCGGCGCCCACACCTACAAGCGGGTCGACCACGACGGCACGTTCCACACGATGTGGGGCGAGGACGGACGCGAGGTCGACGCCTAGCCTCAAGCTTCAACGCCTTCTGCGCGTATTGAGGGGATCCCCGGGAAGGTCGATGCACGGAGTGTGGTGCCTGCCTTCCCTGGTCTGGCTGGCGTGCCCCCGATGTCCGCAAGCGTGTGACTGAGCCGCCATAATGAGCTGGAGGTGCTGATGCCCGGCCTGACGGAGCTCGATTCTCGGCGAGGTAGACAATCACCGTCTCCCAATCAGCCTCGCGAGCCCACGCGCTGCACTGCGCCACGTACGGACCGACCGCCGTGTGCTCGAGCGAGGGTGCGCACCGGGGCAGGCCCGTGGTTGTAAGAGCAGAGCGACCCGGGCACGCGCTGCGATCATGGCCGTGGTTCATCGAGCGACCCCGTTCAGAGTGTTGACGACGCCGACGACATCCCCGCGGCGGTAGAAGTCAACCGCGACGAGATTCGGAAGGTGGTGGCGAATGCGTCTGCAGGTTTCGGCACGGCTGAGCAGCGCTCCCCGTGCGTTGACCGCCGCCGCCAGCGACGGTCGGGGCGCCGGGGTCGTGTCGACCCAGTGGTTCAGCAGAAACAGCGGTGCCGACGCCGGACCGCGGTTGGGACGGCAGCTGGCGGACAAGCTTGACGCGTCGGTGAGCTCAGCCGCGTTCTTGAACTTGAACGGCGTCTCCTGGAGCGCGTGCTTGTACGCGAGGCGGTACCACGGGACGGTCCCCGCATGGTTCTCGGCCATCACCACGAGGCGCTGGTTGGAGTCGATCATCGAGCGCAGCGTCGGGAAGGGTCCCAGCGGCCCGGGGTAGACGAGATCAAGCAATCCCGCCTTCCTGAAAGCGCGCTCGATGTCAGTGGCCGGCACTCCTTCGTCCTGGTTGACGACGACCACGACCTCGCCGGGGTTGGAGACCAGAAACGACCGCAGGTCGGCGAGCACGGAATCCAGAGATACCGCTCCGATCTCGCAGAATCCATGGCAGAGATAGATCCCACGCCTGCCGGCGCGCTGACGTCCGATGCGGGAACGGATGCGCAGCGCCGCGTCGACCGCCGGCGCTCCGAGCTCGCGTACCGCGACCGCTCGCTTCGGCAGGCGCTCGAGATCCGTACGCGCGTTGCCGCGCAGCGCGAAACCGTAGTAGGTGTCGATCAGCAGACCGCGGATCCCCTGATCCAGCTGATCCTTGATCGTGCCGTCCTGCTGACCGAACAGCCAGTGCGGAATCGTCACCGAGGCCATCGAGTTGTGCGTGGCCGCCAGCGCGACCTCGTTCAGGGTGCGTGTGCAGAGCGCGACGTAGCCATTGCAGGTCTGGGGCGTGACAGCCGGTGCTTCATCTCCGCTCCCTTCGATGACCAATGCGACTGCGCCCGCGAGCGCGCCGACCGCGAGCGCCACCGGTGCGAATCGGCCCACAGGCCTGAGCCGTGCTGCTGCCCCGGCCGCGGGTTTCGCAGCGCCCGCGACGACCACTCGCAGAACGCCGTCAACGCCCATGTACAAGACCAACAGCCCGAATGCCAGCACCAGGACTCTGACGGTCGCCGCGGGCTCGAGCAGGATCACCGCCCCGCCGGCGGTGAATAGGAGGGCAACAGCCGGGCTGCGCCGGGGCGCCGTCCTGACGCGACCGAGCAGGCCCGTCTCCTGCGGGAGCGTCGTCTCGATTCCCGCACCGCGGAGCCACCCTGAAGCGGCACCCGCGCACAGGGCACCCGCGACCGCCAGCAACAATGCCTGGACCCGCAGCCCATCGAGGAAGGCGGCCCATACCGCGCCCACGGCAGCGCCTCGTCCCGCCGGGGCCGCCTGTTCCGCGATCTCCCGCCCGAGCGTCAGCAACACCACGATCGCCAACCCGGCTGCCAACAGTCCAATCGCGGTCTGCCGGACCGTCCGCTTTCGGTCGGGCGAGAGCCACACTGCGCCGACAGCGGCCAGCAGGGCGAGAACCGCGAGAATCCACGCCGCCGAGTAGACCCGCTTGGCGTCACGCACCAGACCGAGCACTGCACTGCCGGGACTCAGCGTGAGCAGTGTTGCCACCCGTTCGGCGCCGATTCGGCGGGCTGCGGCCGGCGCGAACCGCTCGAGGGCGCCCTGGACGAGCACCCCGACATCCGCAACCCGGACAAGGAGCCTCCCGTCGCCCCGCTGCACCACGGCGGTGTGAGCCTCGATCACGGCTTGGCGAAACAGCGCGGCGAACGCCTTACTGCCCAGCACTGCGCCGGCCAGCGACCGCACCACGGGCCGCACGGCGACCAGATCCCCACCCTTGGCCCGAGTGACCGCCTCCGTGAGTCGATCGGCCACGTCGTCGCGGACGGCGGGATCACGCAGCGTGGCGACGGCCCGGTCTGCGAACGGACCCGGTCGCAGCAC
>JADGPO010000061.1 GCA_017882405.1 Solirubrobacteraceae bacterium
CGCGATCCCGCGCCTCGGCCGTCCCCAGCTTCTCCGGGCCGCTGCATCAGCCCAGGGCCGGCATTCCAGCCGGCACGGACGAGATGTTTGATGTCCGTCATCTCCTTTCGCTTGGCGCCTCGCGGCGCAGGTGCGCGTCCCTGCGTAGCGCGACAGGCAGTGCACAAACCAAGCCACACGACAAGCCGACAGACGTTCGCCGCGCGCTCGCCGACGCCTGGCAAGCCCCGGCCGTTCGGCGATGGGTGCTGGCCACGATGATCAGCTGCGCGGCGGTCGACGTGGTCCTCGTCTACCAAGTACCCATCATGATCGCCGCCGGCCTGCCGGTCGGTCTCGCGGCCACCATCGGCGGCCTACGAGGCTTCGCGCAGGTCGGCGGCCGCCTCCCCCTCAGTCCGCTCCTGCACAAGATCGGCACCAAAGCGACCCTCGTCACCGCCCTGATCGTCGCCCTCGCCGCCGTCCTACTCCTACTCGCCAGCCGCCACCTCGGCCCCGCGATCGGCTACAGCCTCCTCGGCGGCGCCTCCATCGGCGCGCTGTACACGCTGCAGGGCATCTACACCAATGAGCTCGTCGGCCACCAAAACCTCAGCCTCCTCATGGGAGCCCAACAAGCAGTGTTCGCAATCGGCGGCGCACTCGGCCCTGTAATCGCCGGCGCCATCTTCCAAGCCGGCAACAGCTACACCCCCGTCGTGCTGCTCACCGCCACCGGCTTCCTGATCTCTGCCCTGATCCTGAGTCCACGCGCCAAAACGCAACGCCGCCCTCGTCGATGTCCGTCACCGAGCGTTTGACGATGAAAAACGGATCGTCGTTCGTCACCTCCACGCGCAGCGCACGAGGCGTGCTCGGCGAGCGACCCCGAGGTCCTCTCGCCCGCTCGGCCGGTAAGGTGGCGCGCCCGGAACTGGCCGAGACAAGTGAGGAGCAGGCCGATACGGGACACAGAACCGCGCGCCACGAAGCCGGTGGCCAGATTGGCAGGGAAGGCGATGTCAATTGAGCAGCTGCGCGCGGCCGATGATGGCCATGCTGTGCCGATCCTTCCCCATCCCAACGTCGTGAAGATTGGCGCTCAGTTTGATCGACAGAGGGCGCCTCGGCCCGGCCGCTGTGGTCTCAGCCTCGCCCCTTGCAGCTGGTTCGGATGGCCGGCACACCGCGCGCGTGTTGGGGGGAGCGGGACCCGACGCGCTAACGCTGCGACTGGGCCGCGCGAGGAGGTGCCCCGTCGACGACGACGGGCGAACCAGCAGCCGTGACCGGCTCGGTGCTGGTGCACAGGATGAGAGCGACGGCGCTATGTCCGGTCGGGCATCGTGCGATGCCGCTGAATGTTGGATGTGCCAGATCGTGAGAGCGGGGGTGATGGTGCCGAGGACAAGGGGCAGTTCGGAGGGCGGGTAGGCGACAGTCAGCGGGCGGTTCGGCAGCGCGGTGTGGGTGATGGTGATGGCGTCGTGTTTGTGGTCGAGGTAGCGGTCGGGGTGGCCATCGTGGAGGGCTTCCAGCGCGGCGCGCTCCGCCTGGTCGCGCTGGCGGATGACCTCTCGCAGCTGGGGCCCGGGTGGCGGCCGGCGAGCGCGCCGAGCCAGGTCCCGGCCAGCGCGGACACCACATCGACCCGTGACCGCTCGACGTCAGCGCGCGGACGGCCGCGGCCTGATCGGCGTTCAGTGCCGGCTGGTCGGGCGCGCCCGCGCTTGCTGCCGCGTCTGCGGTCAGGAGCGCGACCTGCCTGTCGCGTCGCTCGCTGACCCCGACGATGGATCGCTCGCAGGCCAGCAGACCCTCGGTCGTGAACACGGGGAGCTCCGCTCCGGCGACGACGGGGAGCACGCTCGGATCGGCGAGATATCGGTCGGTCGTCTCCTCAAGCTGCCACATCGAGGCGCCGCCGGCGAACGCGCCGGCGATCTCGGCCAGCGCGTGGCGGCGCGCGAAGGTGTTGTGCATCTCCGTCAGACCCGAGGGGCCCGACAGCCGCCTATACAGCGCCTCCAGGTCGGGCTCCGTGTCGACCGTGGGCGAACCAGCGGTCCGCGCCGCGAGCTCGGAGGCGCCGAACCCTTGCTCGGCGGCGCGGGCTCGCGCCACCGCTCGCCAGTCCCCGAGCTCTGGGTTCTCGGTCTTGGGCTGGCGGGTCGCCAGCGCGATCCCCTGCATCCGCTCGCGCGACAACCCTCCCACCTCCGTCCCGGCCAGCTCGGCCGCACGTTCTTCGATCTCCTCGCGGCGCTGGGAGAAGTGACGCAGCACCGCCTCGGGACGCCATCGATCTCAAACAGCCCGCGGCCCGCCGACCGCCAACTCACCCACCCCAACCGGTCACGCACCTCCGCGCGCAACACCGCCCGGTGCAGCGCGCCCGCCGCCGACTTGTGCTCGTACAGCGCGTGGGCGTCCAACGCCGTGTAGCGGCCGTCGGCGCGGGTGAGGTTGCCAACGACTACGCGGGTGTGTAGCTGGGGATCCACGGCGCGTGACATCCGATGGCGGTAGCTGGCCGCTACAAACCCCTCGCCCTGCACCCGCTCCGCGCCGGCGTGGCCGCGGCGCGTGACGCACGCTTCGCGCACCAGGTACCTGCCGCGTCGACCGCTTGCTCATGCGCGTCCGCGAGCGCGCCGGCGATCC
>JADGPO010000062.1 GCA_017882405.1 Solirubrobacteraceae bacterium
CCACGCGACCGCCGTGGGCAAGGTGATGCTCGCCTTCGGGGGTGGCCCGCTGCCCACCGAGCGCAGCCTGGTGGCGCTGACCGGTCGCACGATCACACGCCGCGAGGCCCTGGCCGCCGAGATCGCGGTGGTGCGCGAACGCGGCTACGGAACCGTGTTCGGAGAGCGAGAGGTCGACGTCAACGCGATCGCGGCGCCGGTCCTGGATCGCACCGGCGAGCTGGCCGCGATCCTCGGGCTCCAGAGCCCCTCGAACCGGCTGCCGGATCCGACACGGCTGTTGGGGGACCTTCGCCACGGCGCGGCGATGCTCACGCGCGCGCTGGGTGGGCACGCCTGACCATGCCGGCGCTCTCGGCGACGCGCCGGGCACTGGCCGCCGCCCCGGGAGCGCTCACCCCCCTGGCGCTGGTGGCGGCGGTGCTGGCGCTCGTGTTTCCCTCGGCATCGCTGGCGCAGCACTCCAATCAACTGCTCGCCGCGCTGGTGCTGGCGACGGCGCTGGGAATCTCGAGCTCGGACCTGGCCCGGCTGCGCCGGCACCGGGTCGAGCTGGTGCTGCTCTCGCTGGTGCCTTCGCGTTGCTGGGCGCTGTGCCCGCAGCCGCTGGCCGCAGCTCGAGCACGGAGACCCCGAGCGCGAGGGAGTGGCGGCACTGACGGTCGCCCTGCTCGTCTACGCGGCGCTCAGCGGGAGCCACGGGGCTCATCATCTCGGCGCCGCTGCGCCCCGGGATCCAGCCGGTCCCGGCGAGCGGGACGCGGGCCATCGCGGCGGCCTCGATGGTCAGTGCCACCAGGTCCTCGGGCTCGAGGTTGTGCGGGTGCGACTTGCCGCACGCGCGGGCCAGCGTCTGCGCCTCGAGCGTCAGCGTGCGCAGGTAGTTGGCCAGCCGCCGCCCCCCCTCGATCGGGTCCAGCCGCTGCGTCAGGTCTGCGTCCTGGGTCGAGATTCCGGCGGGATCGAGGCCGGCCTGCCAGTCGTCGTAGTAGCCGGCCGCCGAGCCGATCGCCCGGTAGCCCTCGTCGTGCTCGGGCGCGTTGTCGCCGAGCGCGATCAGCGCGGCAACCCCGATCGACACCGCGTCGGCCCCCAGCGCCAGCGCCTTGGCCACGTCGGCGCCGGTGCGGATGCCGCCGGAGACGATCAGCTGCACCTTGCGGTGCATGTCGAGATCGACGAGGCGGCCGCGTGCTACATCGGCGAGACGCGCAACCCGGACCGCGACGCCAAGATCGCGATGAACCTCGAGGGTGCCTACGGCGTGTTCATCTACACGATGATCCCGGTCGCCTTCATCATCGTGATCGGCGTCCACGCGCTCGGCAATACCGCCCTGGTGGACCCGAAGACGATCTTCGTCAATGGCACGCTGGTGTTCGGCGCCGGGAAAGCGAGCAGCGTGCTCAACTGGCTGATCGGGACATGCTGATCCTCGCGCTCATCCTGTCGGCGTTGAACGCGATCACCGGCACCGCCCGCTCGCTGCACCAGATGTCGACCGACGGCCAGTTCCCGCGCTTCTTCTCGAAGGTGAACAAGCACGGCGTCCCCGACCGCTCGATGATCTTCAACGTGGTCTGCTCGATCATCGTCGTGTTCTTCGGCGGCGCGGTCGAGATCTACACCTTCTCCAACGTCGTTACCTGGCCTCGTTCATCCCGGTGCTGGTCGGCTACTACCTCCTGCGCAAGCACCGCCCGAACCTGAGGCGCCCATTCCGGCTGCCCGAGTGGATGAAGTACGCCGCGCTCGCGCTGGCCGGGGTGTACGCGATCATCTACTTCTACAGCGGACCCGTGTACGCGTCCTGTTCGTGCTCCCAGGCCGGTCGATCGACGCTCCCGTACTACTTCCATCGGGATCGCGGTGCTGCTGGCCTACCTGCCGCTGTACTACTGGCGCAAGCGAGGGGACAAGGACAAACCCGAGGCTGACGGGTCGGCGGCCACCACGCCGGTGACGACGGCCGGGGGCGCCAGCCCTTGAGGTCGGCCACCCCGGTGCGGGATCCTGAGCCGGTGCAGTCGGGGCAGTTCAAGCGGATCCTGCTCGCCTCCGAGGGCCACCCGATCCCCGCTGCCGCCATCGCCCGCGTGGTGGAGCTCGCATCGGGGTCGGGCGCCAGCGTGCACGTGTTCTCCGTGGCCCGCGTCCACGGGGTCGCGTTCGGGCTGCCCAACCCGGGGCTGCTGCCGACCAAGCGCGAGTGGGACGAGCAGCGAGAGATCGTCGCCCAGGCGGTGAAGCGGCTGCGTCGCACGGGCCTCGAGGCCGACGGACACGTACTCGGCACGCGCAAGGCGACGACGCGGATCTGCGAGGAGGCGACCAAAGAGGGCTGCGACGCGATCGTGATGGCCGCCGACCCTGACCGCAACCGGGTGGTGGCCGACATGATGTGGACCCAGGAGCCCCAGCGCGTGCGCCGCAAGGCCAAGTTGCCGGTGGTGCTCGTGGTCGAGGAGGACTGAGAGCAGGCGTAACGGGGCTACGCGCGGGCGGGGCCGGGACGGCCGTGCAGCCGGGCCAGCTTGATCGCCAACTCGAGCGAGAGCAGGTCGTCGCGATCGAGCTCGATGCCGGTCAGCTCCTCGATCCGAGCGAGGCGCTGGCGCAGCGTGTTGGGATGGATGAACAGCGCGCGGGCGCTCTCGATCACGCTGCGCCGCTCGGCCAGATAGCGCTCGGGACGGATATACAACGGAGATGGATACGACACCGCAGAACGAAGACGACGTCCGCCGGATCGTGCAGGACGGAGGGATCGAATTCCTCTTGGCCCAGTTCGTCGACATGCACGGCAAGCCGAGCGCGAAGCTGGTCCCCGCGCATCACCTCGACGACCTGCTGAGCGAGGGCGCCGGCTTTGCCGGGTTCGCTGCCGGGGACATCGGCCAGGGCCCCGACGAGCCACCGACCATGAGGACGCCAACGGCCAGTTCGAGCAGAACTTCCAGTTCGCCGATGCGCTGACCACCTGCGATCGCGCGGTGTTCTTCCGGTACGTGGTCGAGTCGCTGGCCCAGGAGCGTGGCCTGATCGCGACCTTCATGCCCAAGCCGCTCGCCAACCTGACCGGCAATGGATGCCACTTCCACGTCAGCCTGTGGCGCGAGGATGAGAACGTGTTCGAGCGCCACCCGGCGGACGACCCGCGCGGACTCGGGCTCTCCGAGCTGGGGTATCAGTTCATCGGCGGTCTGAAGGCCCACGCCAAGGCGTACATCGCCGTCACCGCGCCAACCGTCAACTCGTACAAGCGCCTCGTCGTCGGCGCTCCGACCAGCGGCGCCACCTGGGCGCCGTCCTACATCAGCTACGGCAACAACAACCGCACCCAGATGCTCCGCATCCCGGCTCCGGGGCGAATCGAGGACCGCACCGTCGACGGCTCCTGCAATCCCTACCTGGCCGCCACGGCGATGATGACCGCCGGCCTCGACGGGATCAAGCGCAGCCTCGATCCGGGCGACCCGAACTCGGCCAACCTGTACACGCTCAGTGAGGCCGAGCGCAACGCCGCAGGGATCGAGGTCCTACCCGCCAACCTGCTCGACGCAACCCGCGAGCTGGAGCGCTGCGCCGTGCTCCGGGAGGGATTCGGCCAGACCCGAGACGTCGACTACGTCGACTACTTCGTCAAGGTCAAGCGCCGCGAGTGGCAGGCGGCGCACGAGCAGATCACCAACTGGGAGCTGGAGCGCTACCTGCAGCTGTTCTGAGCTGAGCGCGCGGCCGCGCCGGCGAGCGGGCAGCCGCGTCGGCGAGCGGGCGGCAGCACCGGCGAGCGCGCAGCCGCGCCGGCTCAACCGAAGCGCCGAGCGACCGAGAGCCGGTCCTCGGCATGGAGCAGCGAGCCGACGGTCTGCTGCTCTGAGCGCTCCAGGTGGCCGGCCAGCGCGATGAACACCTGCGCCGTGGTGAGCGCATCGCCGAGCGCGTGATGCGGAGGCTCGGCCGGGAGCGTGAGTGCTCGTGCCAGCGACCCGAGTGAGATGTTCGCCGGCGCGCGGCCGTGGCGCTGGCGCAGCCACAGGC
>JADGPO010000009.1 GCA_017882405.1 Solirubrobacteraceae bacterium
AATCCCTGCCCGATCCATCTCGGCGACGGTCTCGTCCGGGTCCAGCGGGCGCTCGAGCAGCGGGCTGCGGGACGCCCGCAGGAGCCGCGCGCCCTCGGGCACGTGCAAAAGGAGGTTGGGCAGCGCGGGCTGCGCCCATGCGTCGATCAGCTGGCCGAATGGTGGTTCACTCATGTCCGGGTCTCCTTGACGCCGCTCTTGGCATCGCCATGAACGAAGGAAGCGCTTGCCTCATCGCCTGATCCACAGTCTGCGCCGGCAGCTCAAGGTGTATCATCAGCGGTCGCTACGGTCGGCCGTGGTCCAGCTCGCGGTGCGGCTGGTGGTCTACGGCGCGGCGTTCGTGGCCGTGCTCACGCTGTCGTCGCCGGCGCTGCGCCTGCTCGCCGGGCTGGTCGCCGGCGTGTTCAGCGGCAGCCTGTTCATGATCGGCCACGATGCATGTCACCAGAGCTACACGTCGCACAACGGCCTGAACCAGGTGCTCGGCCGCATTGCCTTCCTGACCTCGTACCACACCTACAGCCTCTGGGACCTGTCGCACAACCGGATCCACCACGTCCACACCAACCTCAAGGGCAAGGACTTCGTGTGGACGCCGCTGTCCAGGCCCGAGTTCGACGCCCTGCCGTGGCTGTGGCGCGTGCTGCACCGAGGCTTCCGCACGCCGCTCGGGCTGGCGCTCTACTATCCGCTGGAGATCTGGGCTCCGCGACTCGTGTTTCCGCGCCGGAAGTACCTCGATCGGCCGCGCCGGATCTACACGGCGGACCGCCTGCTGGTGCTCGCGTTCTTTGCCGCCCAGCTGCTGGCGGTCGCCGCCCTCGGAGGCGCTCGCAGCCGCGGGTGGTCGGCGTGGGCCGAGGACGCCGCGCTCGCCGTGGTCGTGCCGTGGCTGGTGTTCAACTGGATGATCGGCTTCGTGATCTACTTCAACCACACCCACCCGGCGGTGCCGTGGTTCGACAAGCCGGGCGAGTGGTCGATCGCGCCGAGCGCGATCCGCGGCACGGTGCGCCTCACGTTCCCCCGATGGACGCGGCCGTTCGCGTCCAACATCATGGATCACGTGGCCCATCACGTCGATCCGCGGGTCCCGCTCGCCCGCCTGAATGAGGCCCAGCAGCACATCGAACAGGCCTTGCCCGGCCAGATCGTCGTCCAGGCGTGGAGCGTCCGCGAGCTTCGCGAGATCCTTCGGCGGTGCAAGCTCTACGACTACGAGGCGCACCGCTGGACCGACTTTCGCGGATCGCCCACCACGGGACAGCTGGTGTCGGATGCGGTGAGCTATCCTCGACGCGAATCCGGCTAGAATCCGCGTATCTTGGTAGCACGCCATGGGCCGAAAAGATCCACCCGCCGACCCCGGCGATGACGAGCCGGCTGGCAGCCTGGTGGGCCTGTCCCGCGTGCAGACCCAGCCCGCGGGGCTGTCCGATCCCGACGTCACGATCGCCCTCCAGCCCGGCGGCGGCCCCGAGGCCGGCGACGCGATGCGCCAGGCCGAGCCGCTGATCGGCGCGACCACCGAAACGGACTGGGGACGGCTGCGCATCGCCTCGCGGGTCGGCCGCAACGGCAAGTTCCGGCTCGACGAGGAGATCGGCAAGGGCGGCATGGGCAAGGTGTTCCGGGCGGCGGACCTCAGCCTGTTCCGCGACGTCGCGATCAAGTTTCCGATCCCGTCGCGCACGCTGACCTCCGCGGAGCTGCTGGCGCAGTGCTACCGCGAGGCGCGCGCGATCGCGCGGATGGACGACGAGAACATCGTCCGGATCTGGGAGCTCGACGACCAGAGCGATCCGCCGTTCATCGTGATGGAGTACCTGCGCGGGCGCTCGCTCGAGCAGACCCTGCGGCACGGCCGGCTGTCCGACGCGGACGTCCGGCGCGTGATGATGCAGGTCGCCAAGGGCCTCGGCCACGCCCACAAGCTCGGCGTGCTGCACCGCGATCTCAAGCCCAGCAACATCTTCGTGCTCGACAACGGCCACGTGAAGCTGCTCGACTTCGGCCTGGCCCGGCTCAACGCGCACCCCATGCCGTCGGTGCACCCCGAGGATCCCGCGGCGCTGCAGATCACGTTCCCCCGGGCCGGGACCGCGCCGTACATGGCGCCCGAGCAGTGGCGGGGCGACGACGCCGATGTCCGCACCGATCTGTGGAGCGCGCTGGTGATCCTGTTCCAGCTCCTGACCGGCCGGTTCCCGTTCGCGTCGCAGACCGCGTCGGCGCTGAGCGACGAGATCCTGTCGGCCGATCCGCCGCCCTCGCTGCGCCGGCTGCGCCCCGATCTCCCGGAGCGCTTCGTCGACTGGTTCGAGACCAATTTCGCCAAGGATCCCGCCGCGCGCTGCCCGAGCGCCGAGGCGCTGTCCGCCGGCGTCGTGCTGCTGGCCGAGCCCGACGCGGTGGAGACCGGCGACGTGCTGCGCGCCCGGCCGGTGGAGCCGATGTGGGACGACTTCTGGACCGGCGCACAGACCGCCCGGAGCCTGCTCCACCTGGCGTCGCCGCGGTCGGCGCTCGCCCACTGGCAGAAGGCGATCCTGCTGTTCATCGAGGAGGACACCTCGCGCGCGGTGTGCCAGTGGGACGACATCCCGCGCCGCACGCTGCGCACCGCCGAGGTCGACGTCGACACCATGCAGTACACGCTGTCCGGCGACCCGGACGATCCGGCCTGGTTGACCAGCGAGGCCAGCCAGCTCCGCGTCGTGCTCGAGACCGAGCTGCGCAAGTACCGCCACATCTTCATCATCGCGCGCGACCTCGGCATGCTGGTGGCCAAGCGCGTGCTGGTCGACGGCAAGGACGGCCTGGTCAACGAGGGTGCCCGGGCGATCCG
>JADGPO010000063.1 GCA_017882405.1 Solirubrobacteraceae bacterium
ACCAGCGCCTCCAGCAGGTTGGGATCGATTCCGGTACCGGCGGTGGCCTGGTCGATCGCGTTGCGGAACGTCACCACCCGGGCCGCCGTGGCGGCGGCGCCGCCTGGGCTCTTGGTAAACAGGACGTGGGCCTCGCCGGCGGTCGCGCGCGCGGCGAACTCGGCCTCCCGCGAGGCCACATAGGCGAATGGATTGTGGCCCGAGGCGCCGCGGGCCACGCCGGCGGCGGGCGGCTGGGGGATGCCGCCGCCGTTCAGCGCCGATAGCAGCAGCACGACGATCAGCACCAGTCCGGCGAGTGCGAGCGCCAGCCGCGCGCGACGCTGGGTGAGCGCCGAACGCGTCGGCCGACGCGCCGCGCGGGGGCTCATGTCGTCTTGTAGCTGAGTCCGCGGCAGGCGGCCGCCCGCGCGGGCGCCGGGTTGGCCGGGATGACCCGCCATCCGTAGGAGTGCGGGTAGAGGTTCACGATCGGATGCGGGCTCTCGCGCTCGTGCTTGCGGCTGAAGTACAGCCAGCCGGTGTTGGTGCCCATGTCCCAGGCGAGGATGCTCTGGTAGCCGATCCCGATGTCCGGATGCCCACAGGCGCGGATCTTGGCGGCGCCCAGGTGCCGGACGACCTGCGCCAGCAGCAGGATCTCGTGCGTGCGGGAGCGCTGTCCGTGCAGGTCTTTGCGTTCCGCGAGGTACCGCTGGTGGATGCTCGGCACGGCCGCCACCGCGAACACGGCGAGCACGAGCGCCGCCGCCAGTCCCGCGGCGGTCGGCGAGCTCAGCCATGACCAGCGCCGTCCCGCCTCAGGCAGGCGGTCGCGCGCTGCGCGCAGCACGGCGGGCGCGTCCAGGATCACCCGGCCCGCGAACACGCCCGCCAGGACGCAGACGCCGCCGGCTGCTTCGAAGAGATAACGCGGCACGGCCGGCCAGCCGTGCAGCGCGAACGCCATCTCCACCACCACCCACAGCAGGACGCCGCCCGCCAGCAGCAGCACGGCGCGATCGCGCCGCAGCGCCGCCAGGCCGACGGCCAACAGCGCGGCCAGCTTGACCGAGGCGGCGTCGAGTCCCATGAAGCGTCCCCACGTGCCGGTGATCTTGTTGCCGTGCAGCATCCGGGGACTGTTTTGGGCCAGTGAGCCGGCCGAGAACGCGCTCTTGGAGGTGACCGCCGGGATCCCGAACCACAGCACTCCTAGCAGCACCACGCCGCCCACGATCTGGCGGCGCATCTCCGGCTGATAGCGCCACGCCCACAGGAGGTAGAGCCCGATCGGAGCCCACGCCTCCGGGCGGCCCAGGGCGGCCAGCCACCACAGCCAGAACGCCCAGCGGTAGCGGCGGCACAGGATGCAGTCCACGGCCGCCAGGCACAGCGTGACGATCATCGTGTCCGATTCGGCGCTCAGCACGTTGTGCGTAAACGTGTCGATCGCCAGGAGCGCCGCCCCGGCGACCAGGCCGGCCACATAGGCGGCGTAGCGCCGTTGCGGAGGGGCATTGACGAGCGCGAAGGCCACGCGCCAGGCGAACACCACGCCGGCAAGCGAGATCGCGACCGCGGTGACCATCCACAGAGTGAGGGCCTGCTTGCCGGCCAGCGCGAAGGGCACCGTGAACAGGAACGGCAACGGCTTCCACGAGGGAGCGCCGTTGGTGTCCAGCGCCCCGTGCAGGGTCAGGTGGCCCCACACCAGCCAGCCGTAGGGGTCATAGCCGGGGCGGACGCGCGCCCAGTGGACGACCAGCAGGGCCAGCACCAGCATCGCAACTGTGCCGATGAGCCAGCGCCAGCGGTAGGCGAACGCCGACAGCGACGCGGCACTCAAGCCACGCGTCAGCGCCGTGGGTGCTGGAGCAGTGGGCATCGACATCGGCGCGGTCAGAAAGTAGCAGTCGCTTGCCGGGATTCACCTTAACGAGCGGCTGTCAGGCGGCGGGGTCGGCTACCCTCGCCCATTCGAACATGAGCACCTCAGATCTCAACGGCCGCCGCGTCCTGGTCACGGGCGGCTCGGGCTTCATCGGTCGCCACGTCGTCTCCCGGCTGACCTCCGACGGCGCGCAGGTGTGCGTCGTCGACCTACAGCCGCATGCCGATCCGTCGGTGGACATCGTGATCGGCGATATCGCCGACCCGGAGGTGCTGGCGCGCGCGCTGCGGGGCGGCTTCGATTCGATCGTGCACCTGGCCGCCGTCACCTCGGTGCTGCGCTCCGTCCAGGAGCCCGAGCTGACCTTCGCCACCAACGTCGTCGGCACCAACGCCCTGCTGGCGGCCGGCCGAGAGGCGGGCGTCACCTCGCTGGCGTTCGCCTCCACCAACGCCGTCACCGGCCTGATGAAGGCGCCGAAGATCTCCGAGGCGGCGACGCTCGAGCCGCTCACGCCCTACGGCTCGACCAAGGCCGCCGGCGAGATGCTGATGTCGGCCTACACCGCCTCCTACGGGATGCGCTGTGCGTGCATCCGCCTGACCAACGTCTACGGTCCGGGCATGCAGGCCAAGGACTCGATCATCGCTCGGCTGATGCGCTGCATTCGCCTGGGGACGACGTTCGAGATCTACGGCGACGGCACCCAGGTGCGCGACTACGTGCACGCCTTCGACGTGGTGGCGGCGATGAAGCTCGGACTCACCTCTGAGCAATGGCAGGGACCGATGGTCATCGGGGCGGGCTCCTCGCTGTCGGTGCTGGAGGTGATCGACGCCGTGCGCCGGGTCTCGGGCGCCGAGATCGACGTCCGCCACGGTCCCGCCAAGCCGGGGGAGATGCCGGCCGTGATCGTCGACACCAGCCACGCGCAGGCCGCCGGCTGGACGCCGCAGTACCCGTCGCTCGACGACGGCCTCGTTGGTGTCTGGGAGGAATGGTCGACCGCCGAAGTGCAGGCCGTCGCAGCCGGATGACTCACGCCGCCGACATACAGGCGAGCCCGGATGGCGAGCGGAGGCGATCAGCGTGAGCACGCCGCAGACGCTCGTCTCGCCCGACGAGTACGACCGGCTCCAGCCCGCCGAGCGAAGCGCCGCCGAGGCCTTCCTGGAGGCTCATCCGCCCGGGCTGGGTGCGCCTCTGGCGGTGGTGATCCCCGCCTACAACGAGGAGCCCACGGTGGCTGACGTGATCGCCGAGATCCCCGGCGAGACGGCTGGGCTGAGCGCCGAGGTGATCGTGGTCGTCGACGGCGCCAAGGACGCAACCGCCGCGCGTGCAACCGAAGCGGGCGCGCTCGTGTGCGACGTGCCCGTCAACCGCGGCCAGGGAGCCGCGCTGCGCCTCGGCTACTGGCTGGCCCGGGCGCGCGGCGCCCAGGTGATCGTCACGATCGACGCCGACGGCCAGTACCAGGCCGAGGAGATCGGCCGGGTGGTGGAGCCGATCCTCGCGGGGCGTGCCGACTTCGTCTCGGGCTCACGGCGCCTGGGCACCGAGCTGACCACCGACGCCACCCGGCATGCCGGCGTGATCCTGTTCGGCGCGCTGATCTCAGTGCTGGTCCGCCACCGGATCACCGACCCCGCCTGTGGGCTGCGGGCGATGCGCTCGGAGCTGACGGCCGCGGTGGTGCTGGAGCAGCCCCAGTACCAGGCCTCGGAGCTGATGATCTCGGCCGCGCTGCACGGCTTCCGTCTGGCCGAGGTGCCGACGACGATGCGCGACCGCGGCGACCACGCCACGACCACCAAGAAGGGCGGGAACTTCGGCTACGGCGTGCGGTTCGCCCGGGCCGCGGTCCACACCTGGTGGCGTGACCGCACCGCCGCGCGCAGGCGCGACTGACCCGAGAAGACCCACTTCTCGTAGATCAGGAACTTGGCCACGAACAGGACCGCCTGCACGAACACATAAGCGCCCGTCACCAGGATCACCCGGATCCCGTGATGCGGCGTGACGTGGACCTTGACCCAGCTCTGCATCGCGCCGGTGCCGAGTGACGAGGCGACGAGCACCACCCCGGAGATCGCGATATAGGCGACGATCTCACGCAGGAAGGCCACCTCGCCCTTGATCTTCCACGCCCAGCGCCGGTTCAGCACCCAGTTGGGGATCGCGCCGGCGACGAACGCGCCGATCGAGCAGATCGTGGTGTGCTTGCCGCCGAGGATTACGTACATGAGCGCGAACACCACGACGCTCGTCGTCAGCGCGATCACGGAGCCGATGGCGTACTTCGTCACCTTGGCCGCGAACGCCGACTGCGAGAACCTTCGGACAAGCGCGTGCTCGCGCGCGCGGATGTAAAGATCCGAGGACACCAGCGCAGACTCTAGCGGCTGTCCGCGCGACCGCGGCGCGCGCTAGCTTGGGCGGTCCGGTGCGCTGGCTCTCCGCCGATCAACCGCTCTCGCTCGACGACGATCTCGTGATCGCCGGAGACAACGCCTCGGTGCTGGAGCATCTTCCCGCCGAGACGTTCGACGTGATCTACGTCGATCCTCCGTTCAACACCGGCCGCTCCCGGTCGCGCTCGACGCTTCAGACGGTCGCCGATCCCAGCGCCGGACGGGTCGGATTCGGCGGGCGGCGCTACCGCTCGCAGCTGCTGCAGCGGCTCAGCTACGACGACCAGTTCGCGGATTACCTGGGCTTCCTGGAGCCCCGTCTGGCCCGCGCCCGCAAGCTCCTGGCGCCTCACGGGACGCTGTACTTCCACATCGACTACCGCGAGGCGCACTACTGCAAGCTGCTGCTCGACGAGCTGTTCGGCCGCGACGCGTTCCTCAACGAGATCATCTGGGCCTATGACTACGGCGCCAAGACGCGCCGGCGCTGGCCGGCCAAGCACGACACGATCCTCGCCTACGTGCGCACCCCGGGCGCCCACCACTTCGACGGCGACGCCGTCGACCGCGAGCCGTACATGGCGCCGGGCCTGGTGAGCGCCGAGCAGGCGGCCCGTGGCAAGCGCCCCACCGACGTCTGGTTTCACACGATCGTCCCCACCAACGGGGCCGAGAAGACCGGCTACCCGACCCAGAAGCCGCTCGGGGTGTTGCGCCGGCTGGTGGCCGCCTCGTCGCGCCCCGGGGGCTGGTGCCTGGATCCGTTCGCCGGCTCCGGGACGCTGGGCGCCGTGTGCCAGGAGCTGGGCAGGCGCTTCGTGCTGGTCGACTGCAGCCCGGTGGCGCTCGAGGTCATGCGCCGGCGTCTGGACGATCCTGATCCTGGTCAGCTGGAGGCCGCACCAGTGGCACGAACCTGACGGCCTCCAGCGTCTCCTGCTGGAGGCCGCCGCTCGCGGTGCGGGTGATCCGGGTCAGGTGCTGGTGCTTGTCGCCCACGGGGGCCACCATCCGCCCCCCGGGCCGCAGCTGCTCGAACAGCGCGTCGGGCAGCGTGCCGAACGCCGCCGCCACGTTGATCGCATCGAACAGACCGCGCTCCGGGACCCCTCGCCAGCCGTCGGCGACCAGGCACGTCACCCGGTCATAGCCCAGCTCGGCCAGCGTCCGGGCGGCGCCCTGGCTCAGCCGCGCAAGGCGCTCGATCGAGATCACCTCGCCCGCCAGCTCGGCGAGCAGGGCCGCGTGATAGCCGGAGCCCGTGCCGACGTCCAGCACCCGGTCGGTCGGCTTCAGCTCCAGCAGCTCCAGCATCCGGGCGACGACCAGCGGCTGGGAGATCGTCTGGCCACCGGCGATCGGCAGCGCGACGTTGTCGTAGGCGTGCTTGCGGTGCTCGGCGGGGACGAAGCGCTCGCGGGGAACCGACGCGATCGCCGCGAGCACTCGCTCGTCGGCCACCACCGGCCGCAGCCGTCGGGCGAGTGCCTGTGACTCGTCCACCTTGCCCTACGAGTCTTCCCCGACTGATGACCGTGACACAACCGGGCACCTGCCAGAATCGGGGCGATGTTGGCGAGCGCCAAACTGCAGCGCATGCTGATGCTCGTTCTCGTCGCCCTGCTGGCGGCGATCGGCGTGATCCTGGCCTCCGGACGGGGCACGGGGAGCGGCTCCACCGCCACCGCGCAGTCGAAGTTCGACGGGCCGCCGCTGCCGGCCAACCTGCGCGCCGGGAGCTTCTCGCTGCTCGACCAGCACGGCCGTCGGGTGACGCTGTCGCGCGAGCGCGGCAAGGTGGTGGTGCTGACGTTCATCCACTCGCTGTGCCATGACACCTGCCCGTTCATGGTCGAGCAGATCAAGGGCGCCCTGAACGACCTGCCTCACGGCGGGCGCGGCGTGCCGACGATCGGCGTGAGCGCCGCCCCCAGCGAGGACACGATCGCCAACCGCAACCGCTTCCTGACCAAGCATCAGATGGACGGGCGGATGGCGTTTCTCAACGGGCCGATGACGGCGATGCGGCGCATCTGGCACGCCTACGCGATCCAGCCGGTCACCCCCAAGGTCGACCATTCCACGTTCGTGCTGCTGATCGACAAGCGCGGCTACGAGCGGGTGGGCTTCGCCGCCGATCAGCTCACTCCCGAGCAGTTGGCCCACGACATCCGCGTCCTGGAGCAGGAGCCGGCCGAAGGGTCCGGACACTAACCGGCCGCGCTGGCGTCTGCGCCGCGCGTGCTCTTGCCCGCCAGGCGGGCAAGCGCGGGCTCCAGGTGCTCGTGCAGCTCCTCGTCGGTGAGACCGGGCAGCTCGAACTGCGCCTGCCCGCGCCCCGTGCTGACGTGCAGCGCGCGTGAGCGGCGCCGGCCGCGCAGCCCGCGCCGGGGCGGGGGCAGCTCGACGCTTTCGATCTCACGCCACTCCAGTCGACCGACGGCCGCCCCGCTGGAGCGCTTGAGGACGTCCAGCCCGGCGTCGGACAGCCGCAGCTCGATATCGCGATCGCCCTGCCGCAGCGTCTCGATCCCGTTGAGGTGAATGGCGCTCAGGCGCAGCGCCTGCGGCTCGGCGTCGGACGGTAGGAGCGCGTCGGGCCGCTCGCGCTCAGCTGCCGCGGGCTCGGGCTCGGGCTCGGGCTCGGGCTCGGGCTCGGGCTCCGGCTCTGCTGCGTCTGGCTCTGGCCCCGGCTCGGCCTCGGCGGGAGCCACGATGACGGGCAGGTACCCGGGGGCCTGCACCAGCTCCTCGGCGCGCTTGAGCGCCGGATGGCCGAGCGCCTCGGGCAGGTCGATCTCCAACTGCGCCATCGCGGCCTCGGCCAGCGAGCGGCGCCACAGAGCGCCGCCGGCCCGGGCCGCGGCCTCCTGGACGAGCTGTTCCAGCTTCGCCGGCTCGAGGTCCACCGCGTCGGCGCGCGTCGCCGCCTGGTGGGCGAACGCGGCGCGCAGGCGCTCGAGCACCACCTCGCGCCCGCGCTGCGCGATCAGTTCGGCGAGCTCTGCCCCGTCGTCGTTGCTCACGGCTGGGGGTCCTCCACCAGGGCCACGATCCGCTCCAGGAAGGTCGCAGCGCGTGCGCCGAACAGGATCCGGTGATCGCAGCTCAGCGTTAGCGTGAGCACGCTGCCGGGCGCCACCGCGCCGTCGCGCACGACGGGGACCGAGCGGACCGCTCCCGCCGCCACCGCCGCCGCGTGCGGGGCGGTCACCAGCGGCGTGTAGCGATGCACGGCCGGATGCTCGCCGAGGTCAGCGAACGTGAACGTCGCCCCGGCCATCTCCGGCGGGGTCAGCTCGCCCCCGATGGCGCGTGCTCTCAGGCGCGTGAGCTCCTCGTCGAGCTCGGCCAGCGACTTGCCGTCGGCGTCGAGCACGGTCGGCGTGGCCAGCGAGTCCTCGGTGGCGAAGGTGACACCCACGTTGACGCGCGAATACAGTTCGAAGTGTCCGTCGCGGTAGGCGGCATTGGCCCACGGCGACGCGGCCAGACCACGCGCGCAGGCCTTCAGCAGGACGGCCGTGAGCGAGCAGCCCGACTGTCGGGCGAGTGCCAGAGCGGCGTTGGCGTCGACCTCGCTGGACAGCTCGAGGTGGGGCACGGTCGCCCGGATCTCGGCGCTGCGCCGGGCAATGGAGCGCGCGATTCGGTCGGGCTCCACGTAGCTGACCTCGCCCTTGAGGGAGGAGAGCTCGGGCGCTGACGCGGGTTGAGACACGGTCGCTGCGACAATCTATCTGCTACCGGGATCATTCGCCCGTTTCGTCGGCGCCCTCCCACAGGGCGATGAACTCCTCCGCCTCCAGGCCGACCAGGTCCTCGCGCAGCTGCTTGACCAGCTTGGCGGCCTGCTTGGCGGGGACCTCGAAGTACAGCATCAGCTCCCCGTCGTCGATCGAGACCACCTCGATCCGGTCCAGGCGTCCCCGGTCGGCCATGAACGCCGGCTCCCGACCACCGCGCGAGACGCTGAGGTGAAAGACGCGGTTGGCTTTCATGGCGAGTCGCTGCGTTTCAGTGAAGGGCCGTCAGCGCCGCCGTCGCACGGTCGAGGGCGTGCGCGCCGCAGAACACCTCGTCGCCGACCTGGATCGCCGGCAGGGCGTCGACGCCGGCGTCGCGGGCGCGCGCGCCGGCGGCGCGCAGGCCGTCGCGCACCGAGCCCAGCAAGATCCCCTTGAGCACGGCCGTGGGGTGCATCTCGCAGGCGGCGGCGGCGATCAGCACCGTTCCATCGTCGCTCAGGTCACGGCCGCCGGCGAACGCCTGGCGAAACGCGGCCAGCGAGAAGGCCACCGCGCGTCCAATGTGCTTGGCGAACGTGGCCGCCAGCATCGCCCGCTCTGTCTCGGGCGGCCAGCGCGCCGGCAGGCGCAGCGGCTGAAGACCCTGGTCCTGGAGCGCCCGCGCCAGCTCGTCCGGATCCGGCACCGCCGGATCCAGATTCAGCGAGCCCGCGTGGACCGGCTCCCATTCGGGCACCACCGGCATCTCCGACATCACCCGCTCAGCCAGCACGTAGCACCCCGGGTTGCCGAGGTCGTAGTAGAAGACGGGCTGCGCGGGGGCGTCCACGCGGGTGGCTCGTCAGCCGTGGATCAGCCAGCCGTCGGCGGCGCGCGCGGCTTCCATCACGGCTTCGGACATCGTCGGATGGCCATGGACGAGGTGGGCGATCTCGGGATAACCGCCCTCCAGCGCCTTGGCGTTGACCAGCTCCTGGATCAGCTCGGTCGCCTTGGCACCGACGATGTGCCCGCCCAGGATCTCCCCGTAGCGCTTATCGCCGACGATCTTGACCAGACCGGTCCGATCGCCGTACACGGTGCCCGCGCCCACCGCGCCGTACTGGACCTTGCCGACCACCACGTCGTGGCCCTGCTCGCGAGCCTGGGCCTCGGTGAGGCCGAAGCTGGCCACGTTGGGGGTGCAGAAGGTCGCTCGCGGGATGTCGATGTACTCGATCGGGTGGGTCTCCATGCCGGCCGCGTCCTCGGCCGCGATCACACCCTCGTCGGAGGCCTTGTGGGCCAGCGCCGGTCCCGGCACCAGGTCGCCGATCGCGTACACGCCCTCGATGCTGGTGTGCATCGCGCCGTCGACCTCGATCAGGCCGTTGTCGGTCAGCTTGACGCCGGCCTGCTCCAGCCCGAGCGCCTCGATGTCGGGCCCCCGGCCGGCGGCGATCACCAGCCACTGCACCTCGCCCTCGCCGCTGCCGCCGTAGGTGAAGGTGACGCTGTCCTGTCCCGACTGGATCTCCTCCACCAGCGTGTTGGTGTGGATCGTGATGCCCTGCTTCTTGAGGCCGCGCTCGGCGAGCTTGGAGATGTCGGCGTCCTCGGTCGGCAGCACCCGCTCCAGCGCCTCGAACAGCAGCACCTCGACGCCCAGCCGCGCGTAGGCCGACGCGATCTCGGCGCCCGAGGCGCCCGCGCCGACGACGGCCATCGAGTCGGGAAGCTCGTCCAGCGCCCAAGCCTCCTCGGTGCCGATCACGTGGCCGCCGAACTGCGCGCCGGGGATCGGCCGCTTGACCGAGCCCGTCGCGAGGATGATCGTCTTGGCGGCGATCTCCTGCTCGCCGTTGACCTTGACCACGCCCTGGCCGGCGAGGGAGCCCTCGCCCTCGATCATGTCGATCTTGTTCTTCTTCATCAGCGCGGCGACGCCGCCGGTCAGCGTGGAGATCACCTTGGTGCGCCGCGCCGAGACGCCGGCGTAGTCGATCCCGGGCTCTGACACCTTGATCCCGAAGTCGCCGGCCTCGCGGATCTCAGACAGCACGTCGGCGACGCGCAGCACGGCCTTGGCCGGGATGCAGGCGTAGTTCAGGCAGCGTCCGCCGACGCGATCCTTCTCGATCACGGCGGTCTTGAACCCCAGCTGGGCGGCGCGGATGGCGGCCACATAGCCGCCGGGACCGGAGCCGATCACGACGCAGTCATAGGACGATTCGGGCATGGAGCGTGAGCCTAGTGGGTCCAGGCTCAGCTGCCCGGACGGCGGGGCATCTGGATCCGGCTGAGCACCCGCACGAGCTTGAAGAACAGGAAGCCACTGACGCCGACGACGAGCACGGCGACGACCGCCCCGAGGACGTTGGAGGCCTCGATCAGGTAGAGCGTGAACAGTACCGCGATGATCGCCATCAGCGCCATGAAGCCGAGCACGGCCCCGTACCACAGCCTCCACAGCCCGACCGCACAGGCCAGCAGGATCGCCGTGAAGATCAGGATCCCGGAGGCCGCTGGATGCTTTCCGTTGATCTTGTCGCCGGCAACCCAGGCGATCAGGTTGGCCAGCGCCAGCGCGGCGGCGACCAGGCTCGAGACGACGATGATCCAGGGGCGCTCGTCCGGAGCCAGGGGCCGGAGCGCCGCCCGCACCTCGGCGTTCTTGCGCTCCGAACGGCTGGCCTGCGGAAGGTGAGCGGGCGGGACCTGCTGCGGCGCGCGGGCGGGCTTGGCGGGGGGTCTCGGCGCGCGCGGCGTCGGGGCGCTGCGGCGCCCGCGCTTGCGGCTACGTTGCGCCAACGGGTGCCTCGCTGCGCAGTTCCCGGGCCGTGGCCTCAGGATCGTCGGAGTCGGTGAGCGCGCGCACCACCGCGATCCTCTGCGCGCCGGCGGCTCGCACCGCGGTCACGTTCGTCGCGTCGATGCCGCCGATGGCGAAGAACGGGGTGCGCGCGTGGGCGGTGGCGTAGGCGACCAGATCGGTTCCGACGGCGGGGCGGCCCGGCTTGGTCGGGGTGGCATGCACGGGCCCGACTCCGATGTAGTCGGCGTCGGTGCGTCCGGCCGCGTCGATCTGCGCCGGCGAGTGGGTGGAGAGGCCGATCAGCCGCTGGCGCCCGACGATCTCTCGCGCCTGCGCCACCGGTGTGTCGTCCTGGCCGACGTGCACGCCGTCGGCTCCGGCGGGGGCGACCAGGTCCGGCCGGTCGTTGAGGATGAAGAGGGCGCGGTGAGCGGCGCACGCCCGGGCAAACCGGCGCGCGGCATCGAGGAGGAGCTCGTCATCGGAGGGGTCCTTCACGCGGAGCTGCACGATGTCGACGCCGCCGCGCAGCGCGCGCTCCAGGAAGGCATCCGGGCGCGCGTCGCAGACGAGGTACAGACGAGCTTGCGCGAGGCGCTGGCGGCGGTCGTCCACGCCGCAAGTCTGGCAGGCGCGCCGCGCTAGCATCCCGGTCTACGGGAGCCCCACTGTTTGGGCTGAGAGGGCGGACTCCTTTTGCGCCGACCGTCAAGACCTGACCGGGTAATGCCGGCGCAGGGAGGTTTAGTGACACGCAGTGGTTCTGAAGGGTTGGATGTGGTCGTTGTCGGCGGCGGCGTGATCGGGCTGGCGGTCGCCTGGCGCGCTCAGGCGCGCGGCCTGAACGTCGTCGTGCTGGAGCGCGACCGCGCCGGGGCGGGCACCTCGCACGTGGCCGCGGGGATGCTGGCGCCGATCGCGGAGGTCACCCCGGGCGAGGAGCCGCTGCTGGAGCTGGGGCTGCGCAGCGTCCGCGCGTATCCGCGCTTCCTGGCGGAGCTGGCCCAGGCGGCCGGGGTGGACGGGATCGGCTACACGCCGTGCGGCACGCTGTTGGTGGCCCGCGACGCCGACGAGGCCGAGGCGCTGGAGCGCGAGCTGGCGCTGCGGATCCGCTTCGGTCTGGCGGTGGAGCGTCTGCGCCCCTCGGAGGCTCGCCGACGCGAGCCGGGGCTGGCGCCGGCGCTGCGCCTGGCGCTCGACGTCCCCGACGACCACGCGATCGACCCGCGGACGCTGACCGCCGCGCTGGCCGCGGCGCTGCGCCGCGCCGGCGGCGACGTGCGCGAGGGCGTCCCGGTGAGCGGGGTGGAGCTCGACGGCGACACGGTCCGCGGCGTGCGGCTTCAGGACGGCTCGGTCGTGGCGGCCGAGCAGGTGGTGATCGCCGCCGGCGTGTGGTCGACGCAGCTGGAGGGGATCCCGGACGGCGCGCGCGTCCCCGTCCGGCCCGTCAAGGGGCAGATCATGCGGCTGCACGATCCGGCCGGTCCCGGACTCCTCATGCGGGTGATCCGGATGGGACCCTCGTACGTGGTGCCCCGCGGCGACGGGCGCTACGTGATCGGCGCGACCTCCGAGGAGCGAGGCTTTGACACCACGGTCACCGCGGGTGCGGCGTTCGAGCTGTTGCGCGACGCCTCCGAGCTGGTTCCCGGCGTATGGGAGTGGGTGGTCGACGAGTTCCAGGCCGGGTTGCGGCCCGGCACGCCGGACAACCTGCCGGTGATCGGCCCGGGATCGGTGGCGGGCCTGCACTGGGCGGTCGGCCATCGCCGCAACGGCGTGCTGCTGACTCCGGTGACGGCCGAGCTGGTGGCGGCCGCGCTGACGGGCGAAGCGATCGACGCGGAGCCGTTCTCGCCGCAACGCTTCGCCCCGGCGGGGAGTCCCGCGTGAAGGTCACCGTCAACGGCGAGCCCCGGCAGGTGCCGGCGGGCGCTACTGTCGCCAGCGTGGTGGAGCTGCTGGAAGTGACTCCGGGTGCCCGGGGCGTCGCCGTCGCACTGGACGAGGAGATCGTGACGCGGACGGCGTGGGCCCACACGAAGCTGCACGACGGCGCGCGGGTCGAGGTCGTGTCCGCGATCCAGGGAGGGTGAGCGTGGACGCCGCCACCGATCCGCTGGTGATCGCCGGACGCGAGCTGCGCTCGCGGCTGATCCTGGGCAGCGGGGGCTTTGCCAACCACGAGCTGCTGGCCGCCGCCTGCCGCGAGGCTCGCGCCGAGATCTGCACGGTCGCGCTGCGCCGCCTGGGGGGTGGGCGGGGTCCGTCTTCCGGCGGTTCGATCCTGGACGTGCTCGAGGAGGCCGGCGTGGAGGTGCTGCCCAACACCGCCGGCTGCTTCACCGCCCGCGATGCCGTGAGAACCGCCCAGCTGGCTCGGGAGGCGTTCTCCACCGACTGGATCAAGCTGGAGGTGATCGGCGACGACCGCACGCTGCTGCCCGATGCCGTCGAGCTGGTGGCCGCCGCCGAGGAGCTGGTCGACGACGGCTTCACCGTGCTGCCCTACACCACCGACGACCCGGTCCTCGCGCGCCGGCTGGAGGGCCTCGGCTGCGCTGCGGTGATGCCGCTGGGCTCGCCGATCGGCTCGGGGATGGGGATCTGCAATCCCTACAACATCTCGATCATCCTCGAGCGCGCCGGGGTGCCGGTGATCCTGGATGCCGGCGTGGGCACCGCCTCGGACGCGGCGCTGGCGCTCGAGCTCGGTTGTGACGCCGTCCTGTGCGCCAGCGCGATCTCCCGCGCCCACGATCCCGTGGCGATGGCCCGCGCGGTGCGTCTCGGCGTGGAGGGTGGGCGGCTGGCCTTCGGCGCCGGCCGCATCCCCCGCCGGCGGTACGCCGAGGCGTCCACCCCGATGGAGGGGCGCCCGCGGCTCGATGCCGGCGCGGTATGACCGTCGACGAGCTGATCGACGGCTGGCAGGCGGCCTGGTCGGGCAAGGATCCGGCGGCCTTCGGCGACGTGTGCGCCGCCGGGATCCAGTACGAGGACCCGCTGTGCGACGCCCCTCTGGAGGGAATCGCTGCGTTGTCGGCCCACGCCGCCCGGCTGTGGGCGGGCTTTCCCGACGCCCGGGTGGAGCGCACCGGCGAACGGCTCTCCAACGGGCGGTTCGTGGCGGCTCCCTGCAAGGTGCTGGGCACGCACCGCGCGCCGCTGGAGGGCCTGCCGGCCACCAATCGCTTCGTGGTCGTGCACTGCGTGTTCTACGGCGAGCTCCAGCACGACCTGCTGTTGCGGGTGCGCGCCTTCTACGACGTCTACGACGCGGCCACCCAGCTGGGCGTGCTGCCCGCCCGGGGAACGCTGGGCGAGAAGGCGCTGCTGATGCTGCGCGGGTTCGGTTTGCGCCGCGGCGGGGTGGAGCAGTGAGGCGCGCGGCCTAGGAGCGGAGCGTCGCGGCCGCGCGGGCGGCGGCCAGGCCCTCGCGGGCGTCCGGGGTCAGTTCGCGACATGCGGTCCTCCCTCAGAGTTGATCGCCACCGATGATACGGACGCGACGGAGGCGTCGGCTACCGTCCGCTCGGTCATGAACGTGCCTTCGACAGGACGCGTGCGCAGCGGTGCCGTGATCGGCCTGGGCATGATCGGGCGCCATCACGCCCGCCTGCTGCAGAGCGCTGACCGCGTCCAGTTCGCCGGGGCGGTCGACCCGGGGGGTGACCGCTATCGCGCCGTGCACGATCCGGCGCTGGTGTTCGACTCCGTGAGCGCGCTGCTGGCCAGCGGCCCGGTGGACTTCGCGATCGTGTCGGTCCCCACCGAGCTGCACCTCCCCGTCGCCGAGACGCTCGCCGCGGCCGGCATCGCGATGCTGATCGAGAAGCCGCTGGCCTCCTCCAGCGAGGCGTCGCGGCAGATCGTGGGGCTGTGCGCCCGCGCCGGGGTGGCGGGCGCGGTCGGCCATGTGGAGCGCTTCAACCCGGCGCTGCAGGAGATGCGGCGCCGGTTGCTGGAGGGTCAGATCGGGAGGCTGTTCACGGTCTCGACCGTCCGCAGCGGGCCGTTCCCATCACGTGTCCAGGACGTGGGCGTGGTCAAGGACCTGGCCACGCACGACATCGACCTGGTCAGCTGGCTGGCCGATTCGCCGATCGCCACCGTCGCCGCGCAGACCCAGTACCTGACCGGACGCGACCACGAGGACCTCGTGCTGGCCACCGGCGGGCTGGCCTCCGGGGCGGCCTTCAACCTGGTCGTCGACTGGGTCTCCCCGGCGAAGGTCCGCCGCGCGCGGGTGCTGGGCGAACGCGGCCTGCTGGAGGCCGACTCGCTGACCGGCGACCTGTTCTTCTACGAGAACGGCGAGATGGGCGTGGTGTGGTCGGCCGCCCAGCAGTTCCGCGGCGTCAGCGAAGGCGACGTGACGCGCTATGCGCTGCGCCGCGAGGAGCCGCTGCGGATCGAGCACGAGGCGTTCCTGAATCTGCTGGACGGCCGTACCGACCGCGATGCCGAGGTAGTGACTCTGGAGAAGGGCGTCGAGATCGTGGAGGGCGCCGAGGCCGTGCTGCGCAGCGCCAGCAGCGGCGAGACGGTTCGGCTGCCGACCTTCGCGAAGGCCTGATGCGGGCCGTCGTCGTCGCCCTGGGGAAGATCGGCCTGCCTCTGGCGGCGAAGATCGCGATGGCCGGCCACGAGGTCGTCGGCTGCGATGTCGACCCGCGGATCGTCGAGCTGGTCAACGCTGGACGGGAGCCGTTCCCGGGCGAGGCCGGACTGGCGGACGCCCTGACCCAGCTGGTCGGGTCCGGCCGGCTGCGGGCGAGCACCGCTACGACGGCCGCGGTGAGTGCCGGGTGCGACCTGGTGGTGGCCGTCCCGCCGCTGGTCGTCGACGCGCACGCCAACCCGGACTTCGCGATCCTCGATGCCGTGATCGCCGACATCGGCCGCGGCCTGCAGCCCGGGACGGTCGTCAGCATCGAGACGACGATCCCGGTCAGCACGACGCGGTCGCGCCTGGCCCCGGCCCTGGCGGAGCGCTCGGGCCTGCGCGCCGAGGAGGACTTCTTCTGCGTGCACAGCCCCGAGCGCGTCTACTCCGGGAGGATCTTCTCCGACCTCGAGAGCTACCCGAAGCTGATCGGCGGCCTCAGCGAGGCCGGGGAGCTCCGGGCGGCCGACCTGTACGGCTCGTTCCTCGGCGCCGAGATCAGACGCCTGGGGTCGGCCGAGGCCGCCGAGCTGACCAAGCTGGCGGAGACCACCTACCGCGACGTGAACATCGCGCTGGTCAACGAGTTCGCGCGCTTCGCCGACCGCCACGGGATCGACCTCGGCCTGGTCATCGAGGCGGCCAACTCACAGCCGTTCTCGCACCTGCACCAGCCCGGGGTTGCCGTCGGCGGCCACTGCATCCCCGTCTACCCCCGCTTCTATCTGAGCGGCGATCCCTCCGCGCAGCTGCCCGCGGTGGCGCGCGCCGTCAACGAGGCGATGCCCGCCTATGCCGTCGACATCCTCGGCGAAGAGCTGGATGGAGGGCTGGGCGGGGCGCGGGTGTTGATCCTCGGCGTCAGCTACCGCGGCGGGGTGAAGGAGACCGCGTTCTCCGGCGCGTTCCCGCTCGCCGCCGAGCTTCGGGCGCGCGGCGCCACCCCGGTGGCCACCGATCCGCTGTACGACGCCGACGAGCTGTGCGCGCTGGGCTTCGAGCCGTGGGAGGGCGAGGCCGTCGCCGCCGCCGTCCTGCAGGCCGATCACCGGGAGTTCGTCGAGTTGGCGCCGCGGGACCTGCCCGGGCTGAGAGTCCTCGTCGACGGCCGGGGCACGCTGGATCCCGAGTCCTGGCGTGCCGGCGACGTGACGTTCAGACGCATCGGCCGCGGCTAAGGGCCCCGTCCGCGCGGCCCGGTGCCCCGGAGCGATGTTTGTACGTGCGGATAAGCACACAGTCGCCCGCGAGGTCCATCATGCCCCTGACGTTCCGCTCCCGGCGCTCCGGCCGGGTGAGCAACGTGCCGATTCCCCGCAGATGGTGGGCGCGGGGTACCGGTCGCGCTACGATTGCACCATATGCGAAACGACATCGAGGCATCACGCAGCAGGCCTCCGATTCTCAAGCGCGCGGTCGCGGGCCTGGTGGTAGTTGTCATAGCCGCGCTCGCGATCCACGTGGTCATCGGGCTCGTCGTCACGGTGTTCTGGATTGCGCTCGCGGTGACCGCGGTCGTAGCCGTGCTCTGGGCCCTGAACACGCTGCTCTGAGTCCGGAGGGTCAGGAGGTCCCTTGCAGGGTCTTGGCCTGCTGGTGATTCTGTTCTTCTTCGGCCTCGCCGGGGGGGTCGTCGGGCGCATGAAGGGCAGCTCGTTCTTCATCTGGTTCCTGGTGTCGTTCTGCGTCCCCTTCATCGGGCTGCTGACCGCCGTGCTGTATCGCTACGAGAACCGGGAGCTGCGCCGCCAGTGCCCGGACTGCGGCCGTGTGATCAAGCTCCAGGACACCGTCTGCACCTCATGCGGGGCCGAGTTGGAGTTCCCCGAGACGGCAATCGCGTCCGAGTGGGCGCTGATGCGCCGCGGAGCTGCCTAGATCTCGGTGGCCCGACACGTCGGGATTGACATGACCGACGTCGAGGAGGTCCGCGAGTCGATGCGCGTGCACGGCCAGCGCTAGCTGGTGTCCGAACAGGGGCGACATCTGAGCTGGAGACACCCTACGTGACCGTCGCCACCAGCGGCGGATGATCCGACAGCCGGCCGCGGTCGAGCACCTCCGGCGCACCGACCGGCTCCAGCCCCGCCACGAACAGATGGTCCACATCACGGCTGGCCACCCGGGTCAGGCCGTCGAATTCCGGCTCGCGGAGATTGAAGTCGCCGCCCAGTACCAGCGGACTCCCTGACGCCCAGGCCGTTGCCGCGGCGACTGCCGCGCGGCCGTCGCGCCACGCCGCCGCCGTGTCGTGGGCGGTGGCGTGCAGGTTGGCCACCCACACGCCCGATGCCAGCTCTACGCCGTGGACCCACCGGCGCTCGGGGGTCCGGCACAGCCGCAGCGCCCGGTGCGCGACGATCCGATCACGCCGGGCGAGGATCGCGTTGGCACCACCGCCGTTTGACTTGATCGCGTCGGGCCAGCGGATCGCGATCGCCCGTCGCAGCGTCAGCAGCTCGTTGCGCGAGGTGAGCACCATCCGGTACTCGGCCTCCAGGCGCTGCGCCAGCATCCGCGGCCACCAGGGCGGCACCTCCTGCAGCAGCGCAACGTCCCACTCCCAGCCGGCGAGCGCGTCGGCGAACTCGGCCTGCAGGTCGCGACGGACTCGATCCCGCCCGCCCACCGACCGGCCGTGCATGAGGTTCCACGTCAGCATTCGCAACTGCATCACCACGTGGCTCCCAACGTACACTCCCGCGCTTGCCGCGCCACTTCCTCACCGGAGCCGAGCTGTCACCCGCCGAGCTGGCGGCCCTGATCGAGCGGGCCGCCGAGCTCAAGGCGGCGCCGCTGAGCTCGGACGTGCTGCACCGCAGATCGATCGCGCTGATCTTCCAGGCGGCCTCCACGCGCACGCGGACCTCGTTCGAGGCGGGCGTCGCCGAGCTGGGCGGGCACCCGATGGTCCTGCGCACCGACGAGCTGCAGCTGAGCCGGGGCGAGTCGGTGCGCGACACCGCCTACGTGCTCTCCCGGCACGTGGCCGCGATCGGGATCCGCACCGGCCCGGATGCGATCCCCGCCGAGCTGGCCCAGCACGCCAGCGTGCCCGTGATCAACATGCTGACCGCCGGTCACCACCCGTGCCAGGCGCTCGCCGATCTGCTCACGTTGCGCGAGACGTTCGGCTCGCTCGACGGGATCACCCTCGCCTACGTCGGCGACGGCAACAACGTGGCACGCTCGCTGGCGATCGTCGGCAGCCTGGCGGGTGTGCGCCTGCGGGTGGCGGCGCCGCCCGGATACCAGCTGGAGCAGCTGCCCGGAGTGCAGCTCACCGATGACCCGCGCGAGGCGGTGGCGGGTGCCGACGCCGTCTACACCGACGTGTGGGTGAGCATGAGCGACGATCCCGCCTCGGCCGACAAGCGCCGCCGCGCGCTCGCGCCGTACCGGATCGACGACGCGCTGCTCGACCTGGCGGCGCCTCACGCGGTCGCTCTTCACTGCCTGCCGGCGCACCCCGGGGACGAGATTACCGCCGAGGTGCTCTACGGCGAGCGCCAGCGGATCTGGGACCAGGCCGAGAACCGGCGGCACGCGCAGAAGGCGCTGCTCGAGCTGCTGCTTGCCTGAGCACACGATGCACGCCGTTCCCGCAGTTCGGATACGCTCGCAAACAGCGAGAAAAGTCAATCAGGAGTCGATGCATGCCCCCCGCGAAGCGCGCGACGTCAAGTAGTTCGAAATCCAACTCTTCAGCCAAGCCGGCGGCCAAGCCCGCCACTGGCTCGCAGGCGACGGAGGCTGCCGCCCCCAGCGGCGCGGCCAAGACGAGCACCGCCAGGACCGCCCGCTCGGGCGTCAAAGGCACCGGTACGGCCGCCAAGCGCGGCGCCAAGCACGCCGGCTCGACCGCCACGGCGGCGGCCACCAGCACCAAGCGGGCCAGCGGCGGCGACGGGATCGCCTCGGTCGCCGAGCAGTTGGTCAAGGGCACGATCAAGCCCCAGGACCTGGTCATCATCACGCGCGACCGGATCCGGGAGACGCTCGACGAGGCCGCCTCCCGCGGGCGCGTCACCCGCAAGGACGCCGACGACCTGGTCTCCGAGCTGGTGCGCCGCGGCCGCTCGCAGTCAGATGACATTCGCGCCGAGATCGAGAGCCTGCTGGGCCGCGTCGAGACGGCGACGAAGCGAGCCCGTGGCTCAAAGCCCGTGGACCGTCTCGTCCGCGGGGCCGACCGCGCCCGCCGCGCAGCCGGCGTCGGACCGTCGTTTCCGATCATCGACTACGACAACCTGAACGGGGCCCAGATCCAGAGCCGGCTCAAGGACCTCGGCAAGCCCGAGCTTCGCAAGGTGCTCACCTACGAGCGCAAGAACGCCAATCGCAAGACGGTCGTCGGCGCGATCGAGAAGGCTCTGAGTTAGGCGTACGCCTGCAGGTCCACGGGGCTGCCATGCTAGATGCCATGACCCCGACGCCGACAGGCACCGTGCGTCCCCAGCGCGGCGACGAACTGGAGCTGACGATCGACACGCTCGCCTACGGCGGCGCGGGGGTGGCGCGCCTTGACGGCTACGTGGTGTTCGTGTCCGGCGGGCTGCCCGGCGACCGGGTTCGCGCGGTGGTCGGTAAGCGCAAGCGCGCCTACGCCGAGGCCCGGGCGGTAGAGATCCTCCAGGACGGACCCGACCGGATCGCGCCGGTGGCCGACCACCCGGGCGCGCCGTGGCAGGTGCTGGCCTACGAGCGTCAGCTGGAGGTCAAGCAGGCGCAGGTGCACGAGGCGCTGACCCGGATCGGCAAGCTCGACGGCTTCGCGCTGGAGCCGATCATCCCCGCCGTCCAGCCCTGGCGCTATCGCAACAAGTTGGAGTACTCGTTCGGCACCGGTCCCGACGGCGAGCTGCAGTGCGGCTTTCACGCACCCGGCCGCTGGGATGAGATCGTGCCCATAGGCGACTGCCTGCTCGCCTCTGAGCCGGCCAACCGCGCCCGCGAGCAGATCGTCGCCTGGTGTCGCGAGCAGGGCCTGAGCGCCCATGACCGGCGCGGTGGGTCCGGGACGCTGCGCAACCTGGTGGTACGCGAGGGTCGGCGCTCCGGCGCGATCCAGGTACGCCTGGTCACGACCGAGGGCCAGCTGGACAGCGAGTCGCTGGCCCGTGCCGGGGCCGGCCTGGACGGCGTCCTGTGGACGCGCAGCGACAGCGTCGCCGAGACCACGCAGGGCGGTGAGACCGAGCTGCTCGCCGGCGCAGACCGCTTCGAGGAGACGGTTGGCGGGATGCGCTTCGAGATCTCGGCCAACGCCTTCTTTCAGACCAACACCGAGATGGCCGAGCAGCTGTACGAGCTGGCGATCGAGTACGCGCGGCCCACCGGCTTTGAGCGCGTGTACGACCTGTATTGCGGGATCGGGACGATCGGCCTGCTGATGTCGCCCCGAGTCGCCGAGGTCTGGGGGTTGGAGATCGTCGAGAGGGCGATCAGCGACGCGATCGCCAACGCCCGCGCCAACGAGATCGACAACGCCCACTTCTTCGCCGGCGACGTGCGCCTGGCGATGCGCGAGCTGGTGGAGCGGGCCGGCCGGCCCGACGTGCTGGTCGTCGACCCGCCCCGGGCGGGGCTCTCACAGAAGATTGTCCGGCGGGTGATCGAGGCCTCGCCCTCGCGGATCGTCTACGTCTCCTGCAACCCGACCACGCTGGCTCCCAACGTGGCCCAGCTGGTGGCCGACGGCGGCTACCGGCTGGTGCGGGTGCGACCGGTCGACATGTTCCCGCAGACGCCGCACATCGAGTGCGTCGCCGAGCTCGTCAGAGGGTAGGGCGGGTGGGGTCCTAATCATGCGCGCCGTCATCGTTCGCGATCAGAAGCTGACCGTCCAGGATCATCCGGATCCCGAGCCGGGCACCGGCGAGGTGCTGGTCAGGGTGCGCGCGGCGGGCCTCAACGGCGCCGACATGATGCAGCTCGCGGGCGGGTACCCGGCTCCGCCGGACGCCCCGCAGGACATTCCGGGACTCGAGCTGGCCGGCGAGGTCGCCGGCCTCGGTCCGAAAGCGCGGCGCTTCGCCGAGGGCGATCGGGTGATGGGGATCGTCGGCGGCGGCGGGCAGGCCGAGCTGGCCGTGGTGCACGAGCGGATTCTGATGCCGGTGCCCGAGGAGCTCTCCTGGGATGAGGCCGGCGGCACGCCGGAGGTGTTCACCACCGCCCACGACGGCGTCTTCACCCAGGCGGGGCTGGTGGCCGGCGAGCGGCTGCTCGTCCACGGCGGCGCGGGCGGCGTCGGCACCGCGGCGATCCAACTCGGCCATGCCGTGGGTGCACGCGTCACCGCGACCGTGCGCAACCCGGACCTGCGCGAGCCGGTGTCGGCGATGGGCGCGATCGTGATCGAGCCCGAGGGGTTCGCCGAGCACGGCCCCTTCGACGTGATCCTCGAGCTGGTCGGCGCGATCAACCTCAAGGACAACCTCAAGGCGCTGGAGACGGGCGGGCGGATCATGGTGATCGGCACCGGCGCGGGTGCCAAGGGCGAGATCAACCTCGGGGTGTTGATGATGAAGCGGGTGCGTCTCCTCGGATCCACCCTGCGCGCTCGCCCGTTGGAGCTCAAGGCACTCACGGCACGCGCGGTCGAGCGCTCGGTGTTGCCGGCGCTGGCCTCGGGCGCGGTCAAGGTGCCGATCGCCAAGGTCTATCCGCTGGAGGAGGCGCAGGCCGCCTACGACCACTTCGCCCGCGGCGGCAAGCTGGGCAAGATCGTCCTGGCGATGCCGTAAGGCCACGCTGCAGCTCGACAACCGGGTGCAGCACACGGCTACCCGACCGTCCGGGTCACCGAGAACCGCCTGACCGCCGGCGAAGCCCAGCGACTCAAACGGACCCTCTCAGTACGGCGGTAGATCGGCCCACCACTGCCCGAGCACGCGGAACGCGGCCCAGAACTCGCGCTTGGCGATCTCCTCGTCGAGCGCCTCGTCGATGTTGGGCACGAACAGCGCCTCGATCGACGGGGTGAAGCGCTGCCGCTCGCCCGGCGTGGCCACCAGCTCACGCGACAACGGGACGCCGAGCTCGTTGATCACCGCCATCGCGTCCTCGCCCATCACGACCAGCATCTTCGGCTGCACGATCGCCAGTTCCTCGGTCAGGCGGGCGACGCACGCCGGGTCGGCCATCGCCGGGTCAGCGACCGGGCACTTGACGCACAGCGTGCCGTACACGGCCAGCGGATCGACGGAGAGCCTCTTCAAGGACTTCATCAGCGCGTTGCCGGCGCGGCCGTAGAAGGCCACGCCCTCCTCGACCTCCGAGGGCCGGGCGGAATGCTTGACCATGAACACGTCGGCCTGCGGGTGGCCCGAGCCGAGAACCGGCATCAGCTGTCCGCGGGGACAGTGTGGGCACTCGGTCAGTCGCCGGGCAAAGGAGTTGAGCTCGCGGATGGCGCGCTCGAGGTATTTCTCCCGGATCTCGTCATCGGTTGTCGGCACGCCACTCGGATTGGACGGCCGGCGAGCTTGTCCTTGGCGCTGCATCAGGACTTGCGCCCCGTGGCGCGCCGAACCCGGCGATCACGCGAGGCCTTCCGGGCGCCCGAGGGCATCGCCTTGGTCTGCAGGAACTTCAGCGCCTGGACGTAGAGCAGGCTCGCCGGATTGCGGATGATGTCGGCGTCGCGCAGCGACTGCAGGAACTCCTCGGGACCGTCGAAGGCCCTCATCCGGATCCGCACCGAGCCGAGCCCCTGGGGCACGTGAGCGTCAGAGCCGGCGCCGCCGGGGATGCGGTACTTGGCGGCGAAGCGGACCGCCTCCTCGTTGAACTCCGAGATCGCGATCCGCGGGTTGAAGACCTCGATCGCGTCCACGTCGGCGACCACCGCCAGCAGGTGCTCGTAGCCGGGCACCGAGTGCATGCGGTCGAACGGGTGGGGCACGTAGACGAGGCCGCCCTGGCGCTTGATCTCGGCGATCGTCTCCTCCAGGGTCAGCCCGCGCGGGATCTTCTCCTCGATGAACAGGCCGATGACCTCGCCCTGTTCGGCGGTCTTGACCTCCTCGCCGACGATCACCGTCAGGCCGTTGGCCTTGGCGCGGGCGTCCAGCGCGCCCGAGATCTCGTTGTGGTCGGTGACCGCGATCGCCCCCAGGCCCCGCGCTCGCGCCTCGGCGAGCAGGACCTCCACCGGAGTGGCGCAGTCGGAGGAGTGGTCGGTGTGCATGTGGAGGTCGACGTCGATCAGCGGTCGCGACTCCAGCCGGGTGCGTACGCTGCGGCTCGCCTCCCGCCCATCGTGGCGCCTGGCGGTCAACCCCTTGTAGATCGGCTCCAGCTCGTCGGTCACCCTCGACCAGCTCAGGTCGCGCTCCAGCTGGCGGGACGCGGCCGCCGTGCGGACCAGCTCGCGGGGGTCGGCGATCAGGCGCTCCAGGTGCGCGGCCAGCGTCTGCGCCTCGCCGGGCTCGAACAGCAGCCCGCGCTCGCCGTCGGCCAGCACCTCCTCGTAGGCCGGCAGCCGCGAGGCCACCACGACCGCGCCCGATCCGAGCGCGCGCACCAGCGTGCCCGGCGTCGAGCGATCGCCGTCGGAGGCCAGCACGGCCACGTCGGCCCGCGCCAGCACGTCGGCCTCGCTGTGCTCGTCGGCGTCCACGAACGAGATCCGATCGCGCAGGCTGCCGAGAGTCGCCGGCGCGACCGGCCGGCGAGACCACACGGTCGCGTGCCAGTCCGCGTCGACGGGGAGCATCCGCAGCCCGCGGACGAACGTCCGCAGCGCCGCGCGCTCCTCGGTGGCGATCATCACCAGCTCGGGCACGTCGTTGGCCGGGCGGGGATCGTCGCCCACCCACCCGAGATCGGCCCCGGGCCTGATCACCTGGTACTCGCCGGGGAAGAAGCGCTGCAGCAGGTTGCGGGTGGCCAGGTAGCTGGCCGTGCGGGCGTCCAGGCGGGCGAACAGAAGGCGTGACAGCGGCCGGGTCAGCTGGGTGGAGAGGATCCGCTCGGTGGGGGCGTGGAAGCTGCCGACGTTCAGCGCCCGGGAGTGGCGCAGCGCGACGCTCGAGGCGCTGGGCGCGAACGGCTCGTGCACGTTGACGACGTCGAGCGCCAGCACGCTCAGCGCCTCTTCGATCGTGCGCGCCACGTCCACCGGCAGCGAGGCCGCCCGCCGGCGGGTGGGGGAGAACGGCAGCACCTCGCCCACGCCGAGGACAACCGGCTCCTCAGCGGCGTCCTCCAGCAACTCGTCGGGCCGGCTGCGGATCGCGCGCCGGCTGTCGCGCACCAGCGAGTCCGATTGCGATGGCGCGACGATCAGGACGCGGTGCCCGCGCTCGGCCAGCTGCGCGGAGACCCGGGCCACGTACCGGTTGACCTCGTTGTCGACCTCCCAGGCGAACGGCGTGACCTGGGCGATCGCGAGGCCGCCGGAGGACGGATCGGGCGAGCGCTCCGGGCGAGGCACGCCGGAAGATGTTAGGCCTCCTAGGCTGATGACCCGTGACTGACCGCCCGACGCTCACCGCCGCCGCGGCCCGGCGCATCGCTCTGGCGGCTCAGGGATTCGGCCGCCGGCGGCCGGGCGCGGGCGGATCCGGGCCCAACGCCAAGCAGATTCGCGAGTTGATCGGTCGGCTCGGGGTGCTGCAGCTGGACTCGGTCAACGTGTTCGCCCGCGCGCACTACATGCCGGTGTTCTCCCGCCTGGGACCCTACGACCGCACGGTGCTCGACCGCCTGACGGCGCACACTGGCGGACGGGTCCACCGCCGGTTCGTCGAGTACTGGGCGCACGAGGCGTCGCTGATCCCGATCGAGAGCCATCCGCTGTTTCACTGGCGGATGGAGAGTGCGATCGAGGACGCGTGGGGGCGGATGGCGCGTATGGCCAAAGAGCAGCCGGAGGTGATCGAGGAGACGCTCCGGCTCGTCGCCGACCAGGGTCCCATCCGCGCGAGTGCGACCGGCATCCCGCGGCCCGACCCGCAGCCGGGCCAGATGTGGAACTGGCACGACGGCAAGGTCGCGCTCGAGTACCTGTTCTGGGCGGGGCGGATCACGGCGGCCCGTCGGGTCAACTTCGAGCGGTGGTACGACATACCCGAACGGGTGCTGCCACCCGACGTGCTGACCGCCGCGATCCCATCCCGGGAGGACGCCCAGCGCCAGCTGACCAGGATCGCCGCGGCCGCGCTGGGGGTCGCCACCGAGCCCGACCTGGGTGACTACTTCCGCCTGCCGCGGGCCGACTCCAAGGTGCGCGTCGCCGAGCTGGTTCAGAGCGGCGAGCTGACGCCGGTGGATGTCCGTGGCTGGGGCCCGCCCGCCTATCTGTGGTCCGCCGCACGCCGGCCGCGCCGCATCGAGGCCCAGGCGCTGCTGTCACCCTTCGACCCCCTGATCTGGTTTCGCCCGCGCGCCGAGCGGCTGTTCGGGTTTCGCTACCGGATCGAGATCTACACCCCGGCCGAGAAGCGGATCCACGGCTACTACGTCCTGCCGTTCCTGCTCGGCGACGCCCTGGTGGCGCGCGTCGACCTGAAGTCCGATCGCCGGCGCGGCGTGCTGCTGGTTCAGGGGGCGTTCGCCGAGCCGGACGTCGACGTGGCGCACGTGGCCGCCGAGCTGGCGCAGGAGCTCCACCAGGTCGCCGCCTGGCAGGGCCTGGAGCGCGGCGTCGAGGTCCGGCGCCACGGCGACCTTGCGACCGCGCTGAGCGCCGCCGTATGAAGGCGATCCTGTTCGACCTCGACGACACGCTGATCCCGGAGGCCTCGGCGCTCCAGGCCGGCTACCGCGCGCAATCCACGTCGACCGTCAGCGACGGTCGACGACCACCGACGTGATCGCCGACCTGACGCAGCTCGAGGACCTACTGGACGTCTAGGAGCTGGCGATCTCCGCGGCGGGCGCCTCGCCCTTGGGCTTGCCGCTCAGCGCCTTGCGAGAGTACTGCTCGATGAACTTCGCGGTCAGCCCGCGCGCCTCGTCGTCGGGGCGCTGGTGCATCGGCGACTTCATCAGGTAGGAGCTGGGGCCGTCCAGCTGACCGGAGAGGCCGTTGTTGAGCGCCAGCTTGCAGCAGCGCACGGCGTCGGTGACGATGCCGGCCGAGTTGGGGGAATCCCACACCTCGAGCTTGAGCTCGGCCGTCAGGGGCACGTCGCCGAACGCCTGGCCCTCGAGGCGGATGTGGGCCCACTTGCGGTCGGTCAGCCACGGCACGTAGTCCGAGGGGCCGACGTGCACGTCGTCGGCGGGCAGCTCGTGGCCCACGATCGAGGTGACGGCGTTGGTCTTGGAGATCTTCTTGGACTCCAGGCGCTCGCGCTCGAGCATGTTGAAGAAGTCCATGTTGCCGCCCACGTTGAGCTGGGAGGTGCGCAGCAGCTTGACACCGCGGTCGTGGAACAGCCGGGCCAGCTGGCGGTGGACGATCGTGGCGCCGACCTGGGACTTGATGTCGTCGCCGACGATCGGCAGCCCCGCCT
>JADGPO010000064.1 GCA_017882405.1 Solirubrobacteraceae bacterium
GCGTCTCCGCCGAATCTGGTGGGTGTGCTGTCGCCGTCGGGTTCGACGCTGACGTATGTGTTTGATCAGGCGATCGGCACGACGTTCGGGACGGCTACCGGCAACGTCAACGGAACGACCTTCCATGTTGAGGATGCCGCAGGCGATGTGTGCACGGGCACGAACACGAGTACGAGCAACGCGGTGAGCAATAACGCGCCGACGGCGGCCAACTCCACGGCCACCAGCTCGGTGACGATTAGCTATGCCGGGTGCTTGTTCAGCCTCAGCAACGCGACCCGGGCGTACGTCGATAACGGCAGTGTGTTCGGCGTTACTGACGGGCGGCCCGGCGAGCCCACGTATGGGCCTCAGGGCGCGGTCGTCCCGAACACGGGCGGGCAAACCTCGGTTCCGGCGCTGGCCGTGCAGTCCAGCCCGACGGCCTCCTCGGCGGTTCTTCAGAGTCCGGGCAACGTGGTCAACTACACGTTCACCAACGTCCCGGCCGGGCAGCCCGCCAACGCGGCGGCGTTTGGTGTCGTGCTGGCCGATGGTGAGGTCATCCGGGGTACGTCGGCCAACGTGAGCGGCAACACCGTCTCGGTGACGTTCCCGACGGGTCTGCAGAGCGAGTATGAGTTCGCCGTGGTGGCCAACGTCGGTCCCAACGCGTTCCCGGGTGCGGTGTTCACCGGCAACAACAATCCGACGGCGTCGTCGGTGCCGGGTTCGGCGTCGGTCGGTGGCAACAACAATGCGTTCGGGCGTGGGTTCACCACGGGTCCGGACGTGATCGGGGTTGCCTATACCAAGGCGACCGGGGTCGCGCAGGTGACCCTCGACCAGCGCATCGTTTCCGGGGGCGAAGAGACGAGCGCGATCAACCTGCTGGATACGAACGGCAACCCGCTCGTGTCCAACGGCAGCGCGACGGTGACCTCTCCGAACAACCCGCCGCCGGGTCCGGAGACGATCACGGTCAACTTCACCCCCAGCAACAACACCAACCTCAACACCAGCACGGCCGGAGCGATCCAGTTCCTGGCCAACAACGACAGCACGCTGACAGCCGGTGGGGGTCTGGGCGCTGGCTCGATCATCCCCGACTTCTCCAGTAACTGCGCGCTGATCACCAACCTGGGCGCCGCGGGCTTCAGCACGGGTGCCGGGTCGGCTCCCGCCGGCTCGAGCAACGGCGCCGACGATCAGTGCAGCATCAACCAGATCGACGGGTTCACGACCACGAACTCGCATCTGCATGGGGTCAAGCACCACGCCAAGAAGGCCAAGAAGGTCAAGAAGGTCAAGAACAGCCGCAAGCACGCCATCAGGCACCACTAGGGCGCTTGATCCCGCTCACCCCTGTCGGGGTGGGCGGGCTCGCTCCGGCTGCTCGACGGCCGTCGCGAACTCCCGCGGCGGCCGTCGTCGTTAACCTCTTGCTCGCAGGGTCCGTAGCCTGACCGCGATCCAACTTCCCGGGAATCCGCGCGCAACTTCACCCACGCCCCCGGGTTCTTCTTCCCATGCTCTCCTTCTCCACGCTCACCGCCCGCCCGCTTCGATCGGCCGCTGCCCTTCTCCCGCTGGTCAGCGCCATCGCCCTGCTGGCCGCGAGCGCCGGCCCAGCGGCGGCGCGCGTGACCCTGCGGCCGGTCAGGGCATCATCGGCCACCACGGCCGGGCCGTCGCCACGCGCGGGGGCATTCCAGAGCGCCATGGCCCGCGCGGCCAGCCTCGGCGCCCCGCTGACACCGTCGCAGCTGCACACCGCCTACGGACTGCCTCGGACGGGCGCGCGTGGTCAGACGATCGCGATCCTCAACGCCTACGATGACCCCTACGTTGAGCACGACCTCAACGCCTTCCTGGCCCACTACCACCTGCCGGCCTGCACGTTGGCGTCAGGATGCCTGCGCCAGGTCAACGAGCAGGGCGCGGCCACGCCGCTGCCCCCTGCCGACCCCACCGGGGGGCAGTTCATCACCGAGGCGGCGGTCGGAGCCGAGACCGCCCGCGCGACCTGCCAGAGCTGCAAGATCCTGCTCGTCGAGGCCGCGTCCGCCGATCGCGCGGACCTGTCCGCAGCGGCCGACGCCGCCGCGGCGGACGGTGCGACCGTGGCCTTCACGGCGTTGAGCATGACCGAGTCGTCCACCGACAGCGACTACAGCGCCAGCTTTCTGCATCCCCACACCGCCTACGTGGCGGCCGCCGGTGACGCCCCCAACGGCGGCACCTACGGCTACGCGGGACTTCCGAATTACCCCGCGGTGCTTCCCGGCGTGCTCGCCGTGGGCGGCACCACGCTCTCCGTGCACGCCGATGGCAGCTACGGCTCTGAGCAGGCGTGGACGGGCACGTATTCGGGCTGCAGCCTGTTCAAAACCGCGGCGCCCTGGCAGCGTGCCGACGCGGCCCACGTCGGCTGCGGGGCGTTTCGCGCCAACGCCGACCTGGCCACGCTGAGCGAGCCGGGCGTCTACGTGTACGTGACCGGCAGCGGCGATCCCGGCGGGCCGTGGTTCTCCTCAGACGGAACGAGCGTCGCGGCGCCGATCGTGGCCGGGATGATCGGCCTCGCGGGCAGCCTCGGCGCGCAGGAGTCCGAGGTCGTCTACCGCCGCAGCCAGACCGAGCCCTCGGTCTTCCACGACATCGTGGCGGGGAGCAACTCGCTCAATTGCAAGCTTCCGATCTGTGCCGCCGGCCGCGGTTACGACGGCCCCACCGGCCTGGGCAGCCCGTACGGACTCGGCGCCTTCCTCCCCAACGGCGGTGCGCTCCAGCGCGGCGTGCCCCGGGTTTCGGTCATGGTGCCCGGGCACGGCCTCTCGGTCGATCAGCGCGGGCGCGTCGAGCTCAAGCTGACCAACGCCAACCCGGTCGGGGTGACGGGTCGGGTCCGCCTCTATCAGCGGATCCGCGCCAACGGTCACACGGTGATCGTCGGCGGCTCAGCGCCGTTGAGCCTGGCTCCGCTCGGGCATCTCACGGTCACGCTGACGATTCCCGCTGGCGGACGCTCGCTGTTTATGGTGTCCGGCGGTGTCCGCGCGCATCTGGACCTCTCGGCCAAGGGACCCACCGGCCGCGCCGTGAAGAGCTCGCGAATCGTCACGGTGCGGTAGTCACGCGGCGGACGGGTCCGCCGCCGGTCACTCCTGGTAGCCGACGAACACCAGGTCGCAGCGGCGGCTCGCCGAAAGCCCGACGCGGCGGGAGGGGGCGGGGAGGGGGAGCAGCACGTAGTTGGCCGCGGTTGCCGCCGTCCAGGTCGAGTAGGCCAGAGGCACCGCCATCTCGTCGCTGCGCACGCGCAGCTCAAGACTCCCCGGCTCGGCAATCACGCCGACGAGCAGCGCTCCGCTGGCGACTGGCGGGTCCACCCACAGCACGGCCTCCGGGCCGGGGAGGTGAAGCCCGTCCCATTCCGTGTAGCCGACGTCGCGGCTGGACACGGTCTGCGCCGGCCAGGGTCTGATGAACGCCGGACGCCGGCGCATCGGCTCGGGGCTGAGGATCACGTCCAGCCAACGCCGTGACCAGGCGGGCGCCAGATCGGGCCGCCAGCGCTCCAAAAAGCGCGCCAGCTGCACCTCATCCATTTCCACCGGGCGCTCGGGCAGCAGCAGCGGGTCATAGCTCGAGGCGATCACATGCTCGGCCAGGTCACCGAACACGAGCTCGAACTCGTGGAAGCTGACCCCCCGCCCCCAGCGCGCGATCGCCTCCAGTCCCGCCGCCTCGCTGCGCTGGGCGGCGGCGTCGATCGCCGCCCGGCACTCGGCGCGCTCGGAGTGATCGCGGTAGGCGAGGGCAAGCTCGTCGGGCAGCAGCTGGAAGAACGGGAGCTGCGCCGTGTGGTGGTCAAGCCAGGTCAGGCGGTTCGGGGTCTCGCAGACCACGATCGCCCCGTCATCAGCCACCACCTCACGGGCCAGCTCCAGGACCTGCAGACGCTCGGCCAGCGTCAGGTGCTCGAGCACGGCGTAGAGCAGGAACACGTCCACCTGGCCACGCCGCGCGCGCGTGGCCGCCACGATCTCCTGCAGCCCGTGCAGCTCAAGCTCGACGTTGCCCAGCGCCAGCGAACGCACCCGCTCCTGACCCTCGGCGACCCCGGCGGGATCGATGTCCACCCCGATCACCCGCTGCGCCGCAGCGGCCAGCGCACAGCTGACGGCGCCATTTCCGCACCCGTATTCGAGCACGGTCCGGCCGGCCAGCGGCAGCGTCTGCTCGATCCACGGGATCATCGTCTCGGCCGCCCGCCGGTGGCGCTCGGACCAGCTGTTGGGGTCCTCGCCCGCGGGCGGCGGCTTGCCCAGCGCGGTCTGGGCGGCGATCGCCCGCGGCCGGGAGCTGAGCACGGGCGGCGCCGGCACTGCCGCGCCGGTCCCATCGGCGCCAGCCGCACCGGCGATCTGCGCCCGGCCAAGCTGGTGTTCGAGCTCGGCCACCCGGGCCTCGGCGGCCCGCAGTCGCTCCTGCAGGGCGGCGTGCTCCGCGACCTGGCGCTCGACGGTGACCAGGGCCGAGGCGGCCGCCGCCGACCCCTTGCCCAAGCGGGCCCGGCCCAGGCGGGCGTTCTCCCGGCGCAGCGCCCACGCGGCTCGCTTGATGTCCTCTGACCAGCGGTTGAAGACCGGCGCCGCGGTCACCAGCAGGCGGCCGTGATGGGCGCGGCCGACCGCCTGCGCATCGAAGCCGATCAGCCACAGGAAGTGGTTGGCGTACTCGGGCTCGTCGCGCTCGGACAGCGTCACGCTGACGTCGGTCTGCGAGGCGCCGGGCGGGGCGATCAGCGACCCCTCGGCGAGGTACTGCGGGACCATCACGGGGTCGGCGAACCGGGCGAAGGCCGCCACCGCCTCGTCGTAGCCGAAGTCGGTGAAGTGGTAGGGGTTGTCCTCCTCAAACAGCTTGCCGTTGGGCACCGAGGCGATGATCTTCAGCCCGCGCTCGGCGTGCTCGCGCAGCAGCTCCAACGCGACCTCCAGCTCCGCCAGGTGCTCCAGGCCCTCGAAGCAGACGAGCACGTCGAAGCGCGAGGGGATGTCGGCGCGCAGGTACTCCACGGCGTCGGCGATGGCAAAGCTGACCCCCGGCGTGTCCCGGGCCACGGTGGACAGCGCCAGCTCGACGGTGGCAGCGTCGTTGTCGACCCCGATCACCTCCTGGGCCGCCCCGGCCAGGATCTGCGTCCCGTAGCCGCTCCCGCAGCACAGGTCCAGCACCCGCTGTCCGCCGACCAGGCCGGAGGCGAACTCGTAGCGGTGCCGGTGCTCGCGGGCCAGCATCGTGTCGGCCTGCGCCGTCTCGAGGGTCAGGCGCTCGATGACGTCCATTGCATCTCCTTCTCGTCGATCAGGCTCTCGATCTCCGCCCGCAGGCGCTCGTGGTGGGGTACGGCCAGCTGCGCCTGCATCGAGTCGCTGCGCACGCGATAGCGCAGCAGCCGCTCGGGGATGACGACGCCCTCGTGCCCGGCGCGGGCCAGGCGGCGGTACAGGTGCCAATCCTCGTAGGCGGTCAGCTCCTCGCTGTACCAGAAGCCGGCGCTGAAGATCCGCCGGCGCAGCACAGCGGCGGCGTCGCCCGCCACGTTGCGCACCGTGTTGAGTGCGGCGTGCGCGCCGAGCGGCTCGTACCCCTCGTCGACCCCGCGCTGGGGCTGGCCGTCGGGCAGGATGTACCGCGTCCACGAGGTGACGTAGGCCACCTCGCGGCGCTCCTGGAGCACCGCTACGCAGCGCTCCACGAACTCGGGCTCGGCCACGTTGTCGGCGTCCAGGGGGAACACGTAGCGCCCGCGGCTCTGGCGCACGCCGAAGTTGCGGGCGGCGCCGAGTCCCTGATTCATCTGCGAGACGACGATCACCCCGCGGCGGGCGGCCAGCTCGGCCAGCACCCGGTCGGGCTCGTCGAAGGAGCCGTCGTTGACCAGCACGATCTCGATCCGCGGGTAGGTCTGCGCCTGCAGTGAGTCGATCGTGTCCAGCACGTGGGCGCTGGCCCGGTAGTAGGGGACGATGGCACTGACCAGCGGCGGCGGGGCCGCCGGCCGCCGGCTCCGGGCGCGCGGCCGCAGTGCCGCCAGCGCGCGGTAGCCGTCGAGGATCGCCTGATCATCGCTCAGCTCGTTGGCGCGCCGCTGCGGCCCGTGGCCGCGGACGAGGCGGGCCACGCCGTCGCGGCCGTCCAGGACGGCCTCCAGGCCGGCCTCGAGCGACTCGGGGTCGGTCCCCCGCGTCAGCCAGCCCGAGGCGCCGGGCGCCACCAGCTCGACCAGGCCGCCGACCGGGGTGGCCAGGACCGGGCGGTTGAGCATCATCGCCTCCAGCGCGGCGTAGGGCCAGCACTCCCACAGCGAAGGGATGGCGATCACGTCAGCCGCGCGAATCGCGGCGGCGAGCTGCTCGCGCGGCAGCGGATGCAGCAACGCGATCCGGTGATCGTCGGCGATCGCCAGCTCCAGCTGGGCCCGCACCGAGGTGCCCAACGGCCCCGTGGTGGTGTCGGCGCCGACGATCGTCAGGTGGACGTCCTCGCGGCCAGTCGCGGTCAGCGCCTGAACCAGGTTGTGCACGCCCTTGCGCCGCTCGAGACGTCCCGCGTAGAGGATCCGCAGCCGCTCGTCCGACGCGTAGTCCTCGTCGGCGCCCGAATCAGCGCGCGCGCCGCGGTACGGATAGCGGATCTGCACGGCGGGGGCGATGGCGCCGGCGCCGAAGTAGCGCTGGTAGGTCCCGAGGATGTCGCCGCCCTGCCAGATCACCCGGTCGGCGTGGGCCAGCGCGTAGCGCTCCATGTCGTGCACGGCCCGCGAGCCGAAGTCCGGCTTGCGGTAGCCGTCGAGCAGCTCGCACAGCTCGGCGGTGGTGTGAATGCGCACGGCGAGCGTCGTCGCGTCCAGGAACGGGTCGCGGCCGGCGGCGGCCTGCAGTGGGACGAAGGCCTCGCCCAGATAGTCGGGGAACTCGATCAGGTCAGGAGCCCGGTCGGGGTAGTGCGCCTTGAGACACTCCAGCAGCCGTGCGCCGTAGACGTGCATGATGTGCGTCCAGCAGGCCACCACGTCCGGGGTCGGCTCGGGGACGAAGACGATCTCGACCTCGTCCCGGGGCAGTCGCGGGTCCCGGGCCGCCTTCAGCGCCCGGTAGGCGGGCTCGTGCAGAGAGGTGGTGAACACCGTGACCTCGGCGACCGTGGCCAGCAGCTCGGCGGCGGCAGTCACGAACGTCCCGATCCCGCCCCCGCCGAACGGCTCGAGCTCGCGCGAGCACAGCGCGACCCTCATCGGCGCGCGCGCGCGGCGACCTGCTTGGCTACTCGCAGCCCCGCCGTCAGCCGCCAGCTTGCCGAGCTCTTGATGTCCTTCAGCGCCCGTTCGGCGCCGTCGATCCGCTGCCCCGCGGTGGCCAGGTCGTGGCGCGCACAATCGAGCTCGTGCCCGAGCGCCCGCACGCGCTCGCGCAGCTCGAGCGCCTCCTGGGCCGCGGCCAGCACCGGCGGCGGGTTGCGCTCCCGGGCCAGGTGGTGGTCACGCGCTTGCGCCAGCAGCGACGCCGACGGGTAGTAGCGCCGCTGCCCGACCGGGGCGCCGAGCGCGGCCGGACGGCCGGAGTCGACCAGGATCAGGCCGAGCCCGTACCACAGCTCTCCGCGCAGCGCGGGCTCGGCGAACAGGTGCCCGGGCACGGCGTCGAGGTCAACGTGCCAGACCTTCGGCCAGGCCGCGAAGCGGGCCGCTTCGAGCCCCTCGCGCACCCGCTCGTTGGCGGTGTCGTGCACGACGATCGTCGTGCGGGCGACCGCCGGCGAGTTCAGCAGGTCCTCGAGGTCCCGGCGCACACCCTCGGGCGTGTGATCGCCGTCGACCAAGGCCAGGTCAACGTTTCGCCCCTGCTCGGCCAGCTCGGCGAGCAGGGCGGGGAGCAGCACGTGGGAGTCGCCGGTGTGCAGCGTCGCGTTTGCCGGCACCGGCCGGGTCGGCTCGACCAGGTCAAACGAGTGGACCTCGCCGCTGTGGGCGGCGAGCTGCTGCAGGCAGGCACCCTGCGCCGTGCCGATTTCGATCGCCAGCGCGGGTGCAACGGTCACCAGCAGGCCCGTGAGCGCCGCCCGCTCGCCCAGCGACATCTGCCATTCCAGATCCTCGAATATCTCGGTTGTCACGCGGCGCGATGATAGACGTCCCCCTCACATCCGAGCTCTGCCCATGTTCCTCAACCGCAGCCGGTGTTGAAGCCGCAGCTCGAGCACGTGTAACAGCTGCCGGTGCGCTGCATCATGCCGCCGCACTGCTGGCAGGCCGGCCCGAGGTCGAGGCCCACGCGGACCGCGGGGATCACC